>JBDTQJ010000009.1:0-27773 GCA_039932235.1 Chloroflexota bacterium | reverse complement strand
TGCCATGCACCAGTCGTACTGGTCGGCCACGCGCTGCTACGCTTGCGGCGCATGGCATTGATCGCGACCCAGGCCCTCACGAAGCGCTACGGCCCGGCCGTGATGGCGCTCGACGGCCTGACCCTGGAGGTCGAGCCGGGCATCATCGGCCTGGTGGGTGCCAACGGTGCCGGCAAGAGCACGCTCATCAAGATCCTCCTGGGCCTGCTCGCTCCGACAGATGGCGAGGCATCCGTGCTGGGTCTCGACGTCCGACGCGAGGGCTCAAAGATCCGGTCGCTGGTCGGCTACATGCCAGAGCATGACTGCCTGCCGCCCGACCTGTCCGCCACCGAGTTCGTCACCCACATGGCACGCATGTCCGGCCTGCCGCGCGCAGCGGCGCGGGAGCGGACCGCCGATGTGCTGCGTCACGTGGGCCTGTACGAGGAACGCTACCGGGCGATCAGCGGCTACTCGACCGGCATGAAGCAGCGCGTGAAGCTCGCCCAGGCGCTCGTCCACGACCCGCGCCTGCTGCTCCTCGATGAGCCGACCAACGGGCTCGACCCGTCCGGTCGCGATGAGATGCTCGAACTCGTGCACCGCACCGGGACCGAGTTCGGGATCGCGACCATCGTCGCCAGCCACCTGCTCGGCGAGATCGAGCGGGTGTGCACCTTCCTCCTCGCCATCGACAGCGGGCGCCTCCTGCGGTCGGCGCCGCTGGCCAGCTTCACCGAGCGCACCGGCACGCTCATCGTCGAGGTGGAGGATGGCGCCCAGGCGCTGGCCACCCGCCTGACCGCTGCCGGAGCACAGTCCGAGGTCGACGGCCGCACGGTGCTCGTCGACCTGCCGGACGAACGGCCGTACGATCTGCTGCGCGACGCGGTGGCGGAGATGGGCCTCTCGCTCATCCGGGTCGAGCAGCGCCGTGGGCGCCTCGAGGACCTGTTCCGCGACGCCCCCGAGGTCACCGATGCAGCCTGAGACGCCCGCTCAGGCGACACCGCAGGCGACGCCCGCCGCCAGCCAGATCTACGACCTGGGATATCGCGGCTACGACGGCCCTCGCCTGGGCAGGGTGTATGCAACGTGGTCGCTCTTCGTCGCCAGCCTGCGTGCCGCCTTCGGGCTCGGTCGCCCGGCCAGGGCGAAGATCGCCCCGTGGGGGCTCACGGCGGTCGCGATCGTCCCCGCCGCCGTCTCACTGGCCATCTCGGCGAGCGTGGGTCCCGACTTCTCGCCATTCAGCTACGACGACTTCCTGTGGCAGATGCAGGCCATCTTCAGCCTCTTCGTGGCCGCCCAGGCGCCGGAGCTGGTCGGCGGCGACCAGCGCCATCGGGTGCTGGCGCTCTACTTCAGCCATGCACTCGAACGGGTCGACTACGCCATCGCCAAGCTGGCGGCGATGGTCGCCGCCCTCTTCATCGTGATGGGCGTCCCCATGCTCGTGCTCTGGATCGGGCGCATCCTTGGATCCACCGATCTTGCGGCCGCGGTGGGCGACGAGCTGGGCGCGCTGCCGCAGGTCATCGGTGCACCGCTCCTGCACGCGGTGGGCGTCGGGGCGGTCGCGCTGGCCATCGCCGCCTTCACCCCGCGGCGGGCGTACGCCACCGGGGCGATCATCGCGGTCTTCATCGTCGGGCAGGGCATCGCCGAGGCGGTCGCACGAGGGACCAACGGGCCGCTGCGCGACTTCGGACCCCTCGTCAACCCCTTCGTCTGGCTCGACGGGGCGCGTGACTGGCTGCTTGGCCGCACGGTGGCCGATTCGCCGGTCGCCTCCAGCGACCTGTCGCTGCCGACCTACGGCCTCATCACCGTGGTGGTCGTGGCGGTGGCGATCGGCCTCACCCTGTGGCGCTACCGACGGATCGCCGCATGATCGAGCTGGTCGGCGTTTCGCGCTGGTACGGCAACGTCGTCGCCGTCAACGAGGTGAGCTTCTCGGTCGGGGCCGGGGTGACCGGCCTGCTCGGCCCCAACGGGGCCGGCAAGAGCACCATCCTCCACATGGTGGCCGGCCTGCTCGCGCCATCGACCGGCACGGTCACCGTTGGCGGGCAGGCATCGTTCGGCAATCCGCCGGTGTACCGACAGATCGGCCTCGTCCCGGAGCGCGAGGCGGTCTACGCCTTCCTGACCGGGCGCGAGTTCGTGCGTGCGGTCGCACGCCTGCATGGGCTGACCGATGTCGACACCGCCACGACAAGCGCCATCGAGGCGGTCGACATGCTCGCCGCCGCGGACCGCGCGATCGGGGGCTACTCGAAAGGCATGCGCCAGCGGATCAAGATCGCTGCGGCGCTGGTCCACGATCCGGCGGCGCTGGTCCTCGACGAGCCGTTCAACGGCATGGACCCGCGTCAGCGGCTGCACATGATGACGATGCTGCGGCGCATGGCCGCCGAGGGTCGCACGATCCTCTTCTCGAGTCACATCCTCGAAGAGGTCGAGCGGCTCGCCGAGCGAGTCCTGGTGATCGTCGCGGGGCGGTTGGCGGCAAGTGGCGACTTCCGCCAGATTCGCCGCCTCATGACCGACCGCCCGCACACCTTCACCGTGCGCTCCTCCGATGATCGGGCGCTGGCCGCCGCGCTGGTGGCCGACCCCGCGGTCAGCGGCGTCTCGCTCGACGATGGCCTCGTCAGCGTGCGCGCAAGCGACTACGGCGCATTCAGCCGGCTCGTGGCGGTGGCCGCCCGTGATGCCGGTGTACGGCTCTACGAGCTGTTGCCCACCGACGAGTCGCTGGAGAGCGTCTTCTCCTACCTGGTGCGCCGGTGAGCCGCCCATGAACGCCATGCTCACGGTCGCCGGCATCACCCTGCGCCAGCTGCTGAGCCGGCGGCGCACACTGCTGCTCCTGGCGCTCGGGGCCGTGCCGGTGCTGCTGGCGCTCGCCTACCGCCTCAGCGGCGACGCAAACGACGACGCCGACGCCCTGTCATGGACGATGGGCATGCTCGAGTATCTCGGGATGGTGACCGTCATGCCGCTCATCGCGCTCATCTTCGGTACCGGCGCCATCGGCGGGGAGCTGGAGGACGGCACGGCGGTGCACCTGCTCACCAAGCCGGTGCCGCGCTGGCAGGTGGGCATCGCCAAGTTCATCGTCGCATCCGTGTGCGCGGCCGCCCTGGCGGCCATCCCGATCGGCATCGCCGGGCTGCTCGGGGCGAACGAGGCCAGCGCGGCGATCGGCTACGCCGTCGGTGCGGCCATCGGGGCGACCATCTACGTGGCGATCTTCATGGCCCTGAGCATGATCACGTCGCGCTCGTTCGTCATCGGCCTGGGATACGTGCTCATCTGGGAGGGGCTGCTGGCCGGCCTCTTCCCTGGGATCGCATCACTCTCGGTGCGCCAGTACGCCATCTCGTTCGCACAGACGGTCACCGACTCGCTCAGCTCGGTGGCCAATGGCCTCGAGCCGCGCGTGGCCATTGGCGCGGCCATCATCGGCGCGGGAGTCGTCACCGTCGCGGCGCTGGGAATCGCCCTGCGGCTCCTCTCGCGACTGGAGATCGCCGGCGAGACCGGCTAGCAGCATGCCATCCCGTGACCACCGCTGGGCCGGCACCCTGCACGAGCTCCAGATCGACTCCGAGGCCCTCACCGGCAATCCGCTCGGCGACCCCCATCTCAGGCCGCTGTGGATCTACACGCCGCCCGCCTACGATGCCGCTCCCGACCGCCGCCTCCCCGCCATCTACCTCATCCAGGGCCTGACCGGCATGCTCGAGATGTGGCGCAACCGAAAGGCCTTCCAGCCCAACGTGCTCGAGCTGGTCGACACGCTGTTCGCCGATCCGGTCACCCCGCCGGCGATCGTGGTCTACGTGGACGCCTTCACCTCGCTCGGCGGCAGCCAGTTCGTCGATTCGCCCGCCATCGGTCGCTATCACACCTACCTGTGCGACGAGGTCGTCCCGTTGGTCGACGCGCGGTTCCGCACCCTGCCGGACGCCGCGCACCGCGGCATCGCGGGCAAGAGCTCCGGCGGATACGGGGCCATGATCACCCCCATGTTGCGGCCGGACCTCTTCGGCGGCCTCGCCAGCCACGCGGGTGACGCGCTCTTCGAGCACGGCTACTGGCCCGACGTGCGAGAGGCGATGCGCGCCCTGCGCGACGACTACGACGGGTCGTACGAAGCCTTCTGGACCGATTTCCGCGCCCGCCCCGGGCGGCCGCGCGGCTCGGACGGGGCGCTGCTCAACGTGTGGACCATGGCTGCCTGCTACTCGGCCGATGCGGATGGCAGGGTCCGCCTCCCCTGGGATCCGGCCGACGGCCGGCTGCTGCCCGAGATCTGGGACCGATGGCTCGCCTGGGACCCGGTTCGGATGGCCGCCCACCATGGCGCGGCGCTGCAGGGGATGCGCGCCATCTGGGTGGACGCGGGGCGCAGCGACGACTTCTACCTCGACCTCGGGGCCGAGGCGTTCGTCGCCGCCGTGCGTGCGCTCGGCGTCACGGAGCCGGTGCTCCACTTCGAGCTGTTCGACGGCGGCCACTCGAACATCGAATGGCGGTACCCGCTTGCCCTGCGCTTCCTTGCCGAGCGGCTCGCCGAATAGGTTCCTCCGCTGGCGGCGGCGGCTAGAATCGGGGGCCAGTTCCCCCCAGGGCCTCAACCATGACCCGCATCCTCGTGTACACGGGCAAGGGCGGCGTCGGCAAGACGAGCGTCGCCGCCGCCACGGCGCTCGCCTGCGCCGGCCGCGGCTATCGGACCATCGTCATGTCGACCGATATCGCGCACAGCCTCGGCGACGCGTTCGACCGCGAGCTTGGACCGACGCCGCTGGAGATCGCCCCGAACCTGTGGGCCCAGGAGTCGGACGTCTTCTTCAACGTGGCGCGCTACTGGGGTCGCATCCAGCAGTACGCCGCATCGGTCCTGCGCTGGCGTGGGCTCGACGAGGTGATGGCGGAGGAGATGACCGTCCTGCCGGGCATGGACGAGGTCGGATCGCTGCTGTGGATCGCCGACCACCACGATTCCGGCGACTACGACGTGGTCGTCGTCGACGCCGCTCCCACCGGTGAGACCCTGCGCCTCCTCTCGCTGCCCGAGGCCGCCAAGTGGTGGATGGATAAGATCGAGCCGATCGGGCGGCGCATCGCGAAGCTCACCGGGCCACTCATCCAGCGCGTGGTCGGCATGCCGATGCCCAGCGAGGACGTGTTCAACGCCGGCGAGGAGCTGTTCCGGCAGCTCGACCACATGCATGCGCTGCTGACCGATCACTCCAAGACATCGGTCCGGGTGGTGCTGACCCTCGAGCAGGTGGTGATCAAGGAGGCACAGCGCTCGTTCACCTACTTCCACCTCTACGACTACCCCACCGACATGGTGATCGCCAACCGCGTGCTGCCGGACGACGTGGGAACCTACTTCCGCGGCTGGTACGAGGCGCAGCAGCGCTACGGGCCGCTCGTCGAGAAGCTCTTCCACCCGATCCCGGTGCGCAAGGCGCCCTTCTTCGACCGCGAGATGGTGGGCATCGACCGCCTCCGTGAGCTGGCAGTCACGCTGTATGGCGATACCGATCCGACCGCCTTCTTCTACCGCGGCCGCCCCTACTCGGTGGTCCGCGACACCGACGGCGGCTTCCTGTTGTCGGTCGACCTGCCCTTCACCGACAAGGACCGCATCAACCTCTCGCGCCACGGCGACGAGCTCGTCATCGATCTCGGCACGTGGCGACGCACCCTGGTACTCCCGCGCATCCTGGTCGACGCCCCCACCGAGGGCGCCCGCTTCGACGAGGGGATTCTCAAGATTCGATTCGGTAGCCCGGCAGCCCGCTGATAGGAGACAGACGCCATGACCGACACCCCGCCTCCCGACCGCACCGCCGACCTTGAGGCACGCATTGCCGAACTCGAGCGCCGCAATTGGCGCAGCACCGTCGACGACGGCCGCTCCGGGGTCGAGACCGCCTTCTGGGCGGCCGTCCACACCATCTTCCCCGAGGAAGCGCGCAAGCATCTCAAGGTCGCCGGTCGCGAGCAGCTGATGGCCGCCCGGGTCTACCTCGACAAGTGGATCGCCAGGCTGGACGAGGAGGAGAAGGCCGAGGTGGCAGGCCGCACGCACGAAAAGATCGACATCGAGTAACCCTCTCGCTTCCCGACCCGAGCCGCTACACCCTGACGGCCAACGGCTCGTCGAGATGGTGCCTGGCGACGAACCCGACGGCCTGCGTGCGACGCTCGAGTCCCAGCTTGGAGAGGATGTGGCTGACGTAGTTCTTCACCGTCTTGTCCGAGAGGAAGACCTCTGCCGCGACCTCGCCGTTCGACTTGCCCTCGGCGACGAGAAGGAGGATCCGTCGCTCCTGCGCGCTCAGTGCCGCCACCTGCTCGTTGCCATCGCTGGCCACCTGGCGTACCGCCTCCCGGACCAGCGGGGTTGCGTCCGCATCGAGCAGCGACTCGCCACGGCCGACCGCCTCGAGTGAGGCGACGAGGTCCCGGCCGCGCGCCTGCTTGAGGAGAAAGCCGGAAGCTCCCGCCGCGGACGCCAATGCCACCGCCGCCTCGATCGGATACATGGTCAGGATCACCACTCGGGTGCGCGGGATCTCCGCTCGAATGCGGCGACACGCCTCGATCCCGGACTCATCGGGCAGGCAGAGGTCCATGACGACGATGTCGGGAGCGTGGCGGCGCGCCGCCTCCAGGGCCTCTGCCGCCGTCCCAGCCTCCGCCACCACGTCAAACCCTGGCCGATCCAGGAGGCGCACGAGGCCGCGACGGACGATCTCGTGATCGTCCACCACGACCACCCGCCACGGATGTGCGTCGCGACGGGTCATGGCAGGGCGGACTGGCTGGTCATGCCAGGCCTCCAACCGCCAGCGCGGGGTTCCGGACGCGCACCGATTCGTGGACCACGCCACGCATGACGAGTACCGACACGCGCGCGTGGAGCAGGACGTCGTGGGCGACGCTGCCGGTCAGCAGTCGGCGGATCGCCCCCAGGCCCCGCGACCCGGTGACGATCACGTCGGACCCGAGCTCGAGTGCGACAGCCGCGATCTCGGTGGCCGGGTCGCCTCGCCGGACCACCGGCTGGGCGTGCCACCCCTCGGCGATGAACCGCGCCGCCGTCTGCTGCGCGTGCACCGCCCCGTCGGACGTGGGATCTGGGGCGCGGAGCGGTGTCCGCTGCTCCATTGCCCACGCGGTGATGAAGTCCCCGGTCGCGTGCTTCGCCAGGGGGAGCACAGTCAGGATATCGATCGGAGCATCGTGGAAGGCTCCCCAGGTGCAGAGGATTCTGGCCGCCTGCGCCGCCGTTTCCGAGCCATCCGTGGCGAAGAGCAGCCGCTCGACGCGCGGACCGCGAGCCACCAGCACGGGACAGGGCGCATGGTCAACCAGATCGGCCGAGACGGAGCCGAGGAGGGCGCTGCGCGCCGGGCCGCGACCCCGGTTTCCGACAACGAGCAGATCGGCCGCTACCTCCTTCGCCACGTCCATCAGGACATCGGCGGGACGGCCGGCGCGAACGATGACCGAGACAGCTGCCCCAGCCGCCCTCAGCGGCTCGGCGGCATCATCGAGCGTGGCTGCCAGGTCTCTCTGCACGGCCGCCTCGTCCTCGACAGCAAGGGACAACGGCACGGCACCGCTCCAGTCCAGCGGTCGTTCGTAGGCACCGACCAGTACTGCCTCCAGTGGCCGTGGCCACCTCGGATCAGCGACGAGCTCGCGGGCGACGAGCGACTCGTCGGATCCGTCAATCCCCACGACGATGCGCATGCCTCTTCTCCTGCTGCCTGTGTTCGCGACAATGCGCGCACCTATCGGTCGCTCCTAGGTCCGGAATGCCCGTTGCGCATGGTCAAACGGCCCACCCGTCGCTCCGGACGGGGCGCGCGACATTCGTACCGATGGCCCGCGCGATGGGTACGGTCGGCTCTCGTCCAGCGCAGGTGGCGGCGGCATGCTGAATACCGGTCAATCGTGAGCAGCAAGGAGGCCTCAAAATGCTCGACCTGTTCGGATGGGATGTGGGGATGTCGACACTGGCCGCCGTCCTCCTGGTGGGCGGCGCGGCTGTCATCGGCCTGTCGTCCTACCTCATCGGCGACGTTGCCGTGGGCTACGAAGGTCTGATCACCGGTGTTGCGGCGCTGTTCGGGGGGTACATCGCCAGCGAGGCGCTCGGTCGGATCAGCACATGGGGACCCTCCTTCGAGGGCCTGTACGTGCTTCCGGCGGTCATCGGTGCCGTCATCATCGGCGGCGTGGTGGACGCGATGTTCCGCTACGCGACCGACGGGTCGTATGTGCATACCGCGCACCCGGCCTGATCACCTGGCGGGAGGCCCGGCGGCCGGTTGGCCGCCGGGCCTTTTGGCGTCCCACGGAGGCTCGCTCATGCGGACCGGCTTACTCCGACGTGCCGCATGGGCCTTCCGGGAGCCCCGAAGAAGGCACACCATGGGAATGGCCATGCCCGCCCGAGGTGGAACACCGATGCTGCAGCGCGCCCGTCCGTCATGAGCACGGGGACTGGCGCTGCGCCTGACGACACTGCCGTCGACGGCGGGGCCGAGCCGCTTGACGGAGGAGATCCCAGCGGGCTGGCGCAGGCGGAGGCCGAGCGGCGACTGGCCGCGGCGGGGCCCAACGTGCTCGAACGGCAGCGGCCACCGTCGATCCTCGCCACGATCTGGCGATCGGTCACCGAGCCCTTCCTAATCCTGCTCGCGGCGGCCGGGATCCTCGCCGTCCTGCTCGGCGAAACGCGAGACGGCCTCTTCGTGCTCGCCGGCCTGCTCCCCATCGTCGTCGCCGACGTGGCGACCGCCTACCGCTCCGAGCGGGCCCTCGAGGCGTTGCGCGGGGCCGCGGCGCCGGTCGCCCACGTGGTACGCGATGGCGTGCCCGGGCAGGTACCGGCGGCGGAGATCGTACGCGGCGACCTGCTCCTCCTGGCGGCAGGCGACGTCGTCCCAGCGGACGCGCGGGTGGTGGCCTCCTACGGGATGCTGGTCGACACCAGCGTCCTGACCGGGGAGGCGATCCCGATCCTCACCAGCACCGTGCTGGACCCGGCCGACCGACCGCTGGCCGAGCGCCGCGGCGTGGTCCACGCGTCGACGAGCGTCGTGGGCGGGCGCGGGCGGGCGGTGGTGACCGCCACGGGGACCGCCACCGAGGTGGCGGCGATAGCCGCTCAGCTGGGCCATCGCGACCCGCGCCGCTCACCGCTCCAGCGCGAGCTCGATCGTCTGGTGCGAATCCTCCTCGTAGCGGCAGGCGTCCTCATCGCGATCACGGTGGGCCTGGGGCTGCTGCGTGGCGAATCGATCGGCGTGAGCCTGATGGCCGGCATCTCCGCGGCGATCGCTGCGATCCCCGAAGAGCCCCCGGTGCTGCTCGCCGTGGTGCTCGGGCTGGGCGCTTATCGGTTGCTCCGTCGCGGCGTGCTCGTCCGCGTCCTCTCCGCGCAGGAGACGCTCGGGGCCGTTGACATGGTGATCACCGACAAGACGGGCACCCTGACCCGCAACCGGTTGGCGGTAGCCGGACTCATGCGTCCCGGCGCGGCCATCGAACCGGGGGAGCGGCCGGCGTTGCTGCTGGACGCCCTG
The DNA here is from genome assembly GCA_039932235.1 of Chloroflexota bacterium. GTDB lineage: Bacteria > Chloroflexota > Limnocylindria > QHBO01 > QHBO01 > JAICQM01. The sequence continues at coordinate 18,162 of JBDTQJ010000009.1, read as the reverse complement.
CGGGCGGAGGACGACGCCTGGACCGATGGGCGCCACGGCTCCTTCACCACCGCCCTGGAGCGCGCGCTCACCGAGTCGGGCGTGACCTGGCGCCTCGATCCGGCGGACCTCGTCGACTCGACATCGCCGGGGGATGGGCGCCCGTATGCACGCGTCCGGATGCGCACCGATGCCGGCACGCGCGATTTCGTGCTCGGCGCCGTCGAGGCGGTTCTCGAGCTCATGGCACTGGGCGAAGCCGAGCGGGAGGGCTGGCTGGCACTCATGACCGCCCACGCCGGCGAGGGCGGGCGCCTGCTCCTGCTGGCCGAGGGCGACGAGGACGTGCTGGTGCCGCGCGCGATCGTCGCGTTCGCCGATCCCCTGCGCGACGATGTGGCCGCCGCGATATCGGTAGCCACCCAGGCAGGCATCCGGACGGTCGTCGTCACCGGCGACCACCTCGCCACGGCTCGCGCGATTGCGGACGCGGTCGGTCTGCCGGCCGGGCTGGAGATCACCGGTGCGGAACTGGCCATTCGGGAAAACGACTGGCTCGACGCAAATATCGCCCGCCTGCGAATCGTCGCGCGTGCCCTCCCCGAGGACAAGCTGCGCCTCGTGCGGCGCGCTCGCGCCATCGGTCGCACCGTCGCGGTGACCGGTGACGGGGTCAACGACGCCCCGGCGCTTCAGCATGCCGACGTCGGGGTCGCGATGGGAAGTGGCACGGCGGTGGCACGCGAGGCCGCCGACCTCGTGCTGGGCGACGATTCCTTCGCCACGCTGATGGATGGCCTGCGTGGCGGTCGGCGCATCGTCGACAATGTCCGCAAGGGCCTCGTCTTCCTCGTCTCGACCCATGTGGCGCTGCTGGGCTTCATCCTGGTCGCGACGATCGGCGGGATCGCTCAGCCGCTGCTCCCCCTCCAGATCCTGTGGCTCGAGCTGTTCATCGACCTGTCCTCCTCGGTGGCTTTCGAGCGCGAGCCCGAGGAGCCCGATGCCATGCATCGTCCGCCGCGACCGCCACAGCGTCCGCTGCTGCAGGCCGATACGTGGCTGAGGATCGCGGGCGCCGGCGGCTTCAGCGCCGTGGCCGCGTTCATCCTGCTCATGACCCTGCCGGGGCCGTTCGAGCACGTCCGCTGGGTCGCGTACAGTGCGCTCGTCGTGGCCCAGGCGGTGCGCGCCTACGCGAATCGCCGTCTCGAGCGCCGGGTCGTCGGACTGCCGATGAACGGATTTCTCGCCTTGGCCGCCGCGGCGGCCGTGGCGGTGCAGGTCGCCATCCCCTACGTCACCCCGCTGGCGACGGCCTTCCACGCGACGCCGCTCTCAGGTTCCGAGTGGGTGCTGGTGGCCCTCATCGCCCTCGCGCCGGCGCTGACCGCCGAGGTGATCCGGACGCTGCGTCCCGGACACGACTGGATCGCGTAGGGACGCAGCGGCACCGGTCGGAGGTTCGCAAGCTGCCTGGCGCGCGTCAGGCGATATCGGCCTCGTCGAGGAGCGCGCGAAGCAGGTCGAGCGGGGTCAGGACGCCGATCGCCGCGCCCGCGTCGTCAATCACCACCAGGCGATGGACGTGGTGCTCGAGCATCTCGCGGGCGGCCGAGCGTACCGATGACGTCGCGGCGACGGTCATCGCCGGGCGGCTCATGAGGTGCCGAACCCGCAAACGCGGCCAGTTGCCGCTGATCAGCTCGCTCGAGCGAGCCGTCAAGAGGTCGGTCTGGCTGAGGACACCGACGACGATGCCGTCATCGACGACCGGCAGACCGCTGATGCGATAGGTCTTGATGAGCCGTTCCGCCTCCAGGGCCAGCTCTTCCGAGCCGATGGTGATCGGATCCAGGGTCATCAGGTTGCCGACCCGGAGATCGGCGGCGGCGGTGATCATCGCAATGCCTCCATACGGATGCGGCCGAGATCGTCGGTCAGGACCATGTTCCGCCGGCTCGCGCTGTCGAGGCTACGGCCGGAAGTCACGGCGCGCCGGGCGCAACGGCCCGACCCAGGACTGCGGTCGCGACCGGGTGTCAGGTCGCCAGGCGGGCGCGCGACAGGATCCGTTCGCCGCTCCAGCGGTAAGCGCCCACGGTGCGCCGCCGCGCGGCGAGCCCCAGATGCTGCCGCAGTCGCACCGCCAGCTGGCGAGCGGTGAGAGGTTCGGATCGAACCACGGAAATCTCTCCTGCATCGGGTCGCCCGGCGCGTCGCCGACGGAGGAGCGTGGCCAGGCGCTGGCCGGCGGTCCCGGTACCGATGATCTCCAGGCCCGTGTCATCGCTGAGGCGATCCGCCACGCCGGCCAAGAAGGCGCGCAGATGCTGATTGCGGCGCTGCTGCTCATCGTCCTGGCCACGTCCGGAGCCGCCGTGGCGTACCCGTGGATCGTGGCGGATGTGGGCGGTGGAACGCTCGCGGGCCGGGACGTTGGAGGCGATGCGCTCCCTCAGGACCGCTCCAGCACTCCAGCGGAGGATCGTGGCGTGATCGAAATCGATCCAGACAAGGGCAAACGGCGCGTCGGACATCGGTTCAGCCTCGGTGAAGGTGCATACGGTCCTTACGGGTCAGGTATGCGCGTGTAGATGACGCCCCGCAAGAGTCCTCCGTACCTCCGTGAACGGCCGTTGGACCCCGTGTTGTGATGGTGAGCTGGGTCGATGGGCCGGATGTCACGTCACGCACGACCATCCGGCTCTCATGATCGGTCGCTGGCTGGGCGTAGCGTCATGGGCATGGACGATCGCGGGGCGGTAACCACCGAGCTCGGGGCGACATGGTTCGGCGCCGGCCTTTCACTCCACGCCCGGGCGAGGCTCGGAGCGGCCGCCACCCTGCAAGACGTGCCTCCCGACACCATCCTCCTCCGCGAGGGCGACGACACGGGGATCTTCGCCGTCATCACCCGCGGCCGGGTTGCGCTGCGCATGAGGGTCCCCGAGCGGGGGCAGATGACGATCCTCACCGTTGAACCGGGTGACGTCGTCGGCTGGTCGTCGGTTGTGCCACCGCACCGCTCGACGTCGACGGCAGTGACGGTCGAGGAAACGCGCCTGCTCGTCTTCGAGGCGCGCACGTTGCGCGGCCTCCTCGACTCTGACCTAGCCCTGGCGGCAACACTCTATCCGCGCCTGCTCGAGGCCATCGGCCGCCGGCTGAGCGCGACGCGCCAGCAGCTGCTCGACCTCTACGCCCAGCAATCGGACCCTGTCCCGTGGTGAGCGAGCGCTTTCTGGCTCGCGCGGACCTGGACCGTCTCATCGCGATCCTCGCCGAAGGTGGACGCACCGTCATCGGCCCGGTGGTCCGGGATGGGGCGCTGGCATACGAGCCGATAACGACCGCGGCCGAGCTGCCCCAGGGCTGGACCGATGAACAGGCTCCGGGCAGCTACCGGCTCCGCCGCGATGGCAACCGCACGTTCGACGTCGGCCCGCCGGCGCAGGGACTCAAGCGCTACACCTTCCCGGCGCTCGCGCCGCTCAGCGTCGCCCAGCGGGGACCGGACGGCGTCGCCACGTTCACCGCAGTGGCGCCCGATCCACCACGCCTCGCATTCCTCGGCGTCCGCGCCTGCGAAATCGCGGGGCTCCTGATCCAGGATCGCGTCCTTGCCGGGGGCCCATTCGTTGACGACGACTACCGGGCGCGGCGCGCTGCGGCGCTGGTCGTCGCGGTGCAGTGCGCGCGGGCCGGAAGCGGCTGCTTCTGCGCCTCGATGGGCACCGGTCCCGAGGTCAGCGGCGGGCACGACCTCGTCCTCACCGAGCTCGATGACGGGTACGTCGTCGCCGCCGGCTCCGACGAAGGGACCCGCATCCTCTCCCGCCTGGGCCTCGAGGCAGCGACGCCGTCGCAGACGGCTGCGGCCGCCGGCGGAGTGGCCGCCGCGCGCGCCGCACAGGGCCGCCCGGTGGTGATCGAGGGCCTGCGCGACCGGCTCATGGACCAGCTCGACAACCCCCGCTGGGCCGAGGTGGCCGATCGGTGCCTCGCCTGCTCGAACTGCACGATGGTCTGCCCCACCTGCTTCTGCACGAGCGTCGGCCTCGACTCCGACCTGGACGGCGCGACGACGCGCACCGAGCGCCGCTGGGACTCGTGCTTCACCGGCGATTTCGCCCGCGTCGCGGGCGGCAACTTCCGCCCCCGCCGCCAGGACCGCTATCGGCAGTGGTTGACCCACAAGTTCGCGACCTGGGTCGACCAGTTCGGCACGTCGGGCTGCGTCGGCTGCGGCCGCTGCATCACGTGGTGCCCGGTCGGGATCGACGTCCGCGAGGAGCTGGCAGCCATCGCGCCCCCCTACCGGGGCGCGCTCACCGAGCTGCCGATCGTGGCCGGGTCGCCCGGCGCGTATGTGACGGCAACCCTGCGCTCGGTGCGCCACGAGACCGCCGACACCTCGACGCTCCAGCTCGTACCGGCCGACGACGGGCTCCTCGCCGCGCGCCCTGGGCAGTTCGTCATGGTTGAACAGCCGGGCTTCCCGCCGTTCCCGATCTCAGTCTCCCGCGTCGCAGAGGGCGCGCTGTGGCTCACGATCCGCGCTGCCGGGCCGGCGACCGCGGCGGTCATCGCCGCCTCGCCCGGGACCCAGGTCGGCCTTCGCGGGCCGCTCGGTCGTGGGTGGCCAGTCGAGCGCGCCGTGGGGCGCGACGTGGTCATCGTCGCCGGTGGCATCGGTCTGGCGCCGCTCCGCCCGCTCATCGACGCGGTGATCCGGGATCGCGAGCGATTCGGCCACGTCCTCCTGGCCTACGGAGCACGGACGCCCGCCGACCGGCTCTATGTCGACGAGATGTCGGCGTGGGCCGATGCCGGGATCGTCGTCACCGATACGGTGGACCGTGCCGGGCCGGAGTGGCTCGGTCGGGTCGGCATCGTGACCCAGCTGCTCGACCAGCGTGACTGGCGCGACCGGCCGGCCGCGGCGTTCGTCGTCGGACCCGAACGGATGATGGAGGCGACGGTTGCCGCCCTCCGAGCCGGCGGCGTGCCGCCCGAACGGACGTTCATCTCCCTCGAGCGCCACATGGAATGCGGCATCGGCCTGTGTGGACATTGCCAGATGGGACCCTTCTTCATCTGCCGCGACGGCCCGGTCTTCGCGCTCTCCGCGCTCGGCGACCTCTTTGGGCGGGAGGGGCTCTGATGACCGACGGCGCCGGAACCCTGCGCCCACGCGTGGGCGTGGTGAAGCTCGCCTCGTGCGACGGCTGCCAGCTCACGCTCCTCGACCTCGAGGATGAGCTGCTGCCGATCCTCGGCCGCTTCGACGTGGTGGAGTTCCCGGAGGCGCGGACGACGCGCTCCGACGGCCCGTACGACATCCTCTTCGTCGAGGGCTCGGTGAGCACCGAGGAGCAGGCGGCCGAGATCGTGGCCCTGCGCGCGCGGACGCGGACCCTGATCACCATCGGTGCCTGCGCGACCGCCGGCGGCATCCAGGCACTGCGCAACGCGGCGGACGAGCCGGCGTGGCGCGCGAGCGTCTATCCAAGCCCCGAATGGATCTCGTCACTCGCCACGTCGACCCCCATCGCCGACCACGTCCAGGTGGACGCCGAGCTGCGGGGCTGCCCCATCGCGCCGGCGCAGCTGCTCGAGCTGCTCACCGCCATCCGCATCGGTCGGCGGCCACAGCTCCCGGTGGAATCGGTCTGCCAGGCCTGCAAGCGCGCCGGCAACATCTGCGTGCTCGTCGCCGACGGCATCCCGTGCCTCGGCCCGCTGACCCAGGCCGGGTGCGGCGCGCTCTGCCCCGCCTACGGGCGAGGGTGCTACGCGTGCTTCGGGCCACGCGAGGAGGCGAACGTCGCCGGCCTCCGCACACAGCTCGAGATCGGCCGCACGCCACCCGAGGTCGACCGGCTGTTCGCCGGCTTCACCGGCTGGGCGCCGCCGTTCCGCGACAGCGCCCGACGCGCGGTGACGGCCGAGGAGGAGCGGACCGATGCATGAGGCCGACCTCGACCTCGACACCGATGGCGTCCCCGCCGACGACGAGGCCACCACGCGCTACGCCATCCGCCAGCTGACGCGCGTGGAGGGCGAGGGACGGCTCGACCTCTCGGTCCGCGACGGGGCCGTGACCCGCGCCCACCTCGAGATCTTCGAGGCACCACGCTACTTCGAGCGCCTCGTCGTAGGACGCGATCCGAACGAGGTGATCGACATCGTGGCCCGGATCTGCGGCATCTGCCCGGTCGCGTACCAGATGTCGGCCGTCCATGCGTTCGAGGACCTGTTCGCGGTCCGGATCGACCCCGCCGTGCACGGCCTGCGCCGGCTCTTCTACTGCGGCGAGTGGATCGAGAGCCACGCGCTCCACATCTACCTGCTCCACGCGCCCGATTTCCTCGGCTACCCGAGCGCCGTCGAGATGGCCGCCGATCATCCGACCATCGTCGAGCGCGGCCTGCGGCTGAAGAAGCTCGGCAACCGGATCGTCGGCATCCTCGGCGGACGGCCGATCCACCCGGTGAGCGTCCGCGTCGGTGGCTTCTCGCGCGCCCCGCGGCGCGCGGAGCTCGAGACGCTGCGCGCCGACCTCGAGGTTGCGCTCGCCGATGCAATCGAGACGGTGCGCTGGACCGCGACGCTCCCGCCGCCCGCCGGCGACCGCGAACCTCGGCTCGTCGCCCTTCGCCACCCGACCGAGTACCCGATGAACGACGGCCGCATCACATCGAGCGACGGCATCGACGTCGCGCCCGGCGCATGGACCGATGCCTTCGCCGAGCACCAGGTGCCGTGGTCGAACGCGCTCCAGGCCCGCGCCCGCGACGGCGTCCCCTACCTGCTCGGCCCCACCGCGCGCGTCACCCTCGCCGGTGAGCAGCTCCATCCCCTGGCTCGCGAGGCGCTCCGCGCGACCGGCCTCGGCGACGAGCTGCGCACCAGCGTCTTCCGCAGCATTGTGGCCCGCGCGGTGGAGCTCGTGCATGCCGTGGCCGAGGCGCGTGACCTCATCGATGGCTACGTGCCTCCCGGCGAGCCGCACGCGGCATGGACGCCGCGTCCCGGCGTCGCGGCCTGGGCGACCGAGGCCCCCCGCGGGCTCCTGTTCCATCGCTATGAGATCGACGAGCGTGGCCTGGTGCGCCATGCGCAGATCGTGCCGCCGACGAGCCAGAACCAGGCGGCCATCGAGCATGACCTGGCGACATTCGCCCCATCGGTCCTCGACCTGCCGCACGCCGAGGCGACGCGCCGCCTCGAGCAGCTCATCCGGAGCTACGACCCGTGCATCAGCTGCGCCACTCACTTCCTCGACCTCCGCGTGGATCGGAGCTGATCGCGATGCGCACCATCCGGCTGCTTGTGTGCGGCGAGCCGCTGCGTGGTGACGACGCCGTCGCCGCGGCCATCCTCGACCGCCTGCCGGTCACCACCCGCCACCTGGTGACGATCTGGCACGTGTCCGCGCCGATGCCGGACGACCTCATCGACGCGCCGGGGCCGGTGATCATCCTCGACGCGGTCAACGGGCCGGCGGCGGGCGAGGTGATCGATCTGCCGCTCGCCGCGCTGCTCGAACACGACCGCGCGACGTCCGCGGCCTCGAGCCACGCCCTGCCGCTGCCCGCCGTCCTGCAGCTCGTGGAGCGGATCCGCGGCGACCTGCCGGAGGGCCGCTTCATCGGCATCGCCGGCGGGCGGTTCACGCTCGGGGCGCCACTCTCCGCATCGGTCCGCATGTCGATCCCGGCCGCGACGGCCCGGCTCGGACATTGGATCCGGGTCCTGGCCCACGCCCAGGCGGTGCCGTCATGTGCCTGACCGCCCCGGTCCGGGTGGTGGCCGTCGACGGAACCGTGGCCACCGTCGAGCTCGGCCACGGCCTGCGCCGCCGGGCATCGACGCTGGCCGTCCCCGGCGTCGGTGTCGGCGACTGGGCCCTGCTCAGCAGCGGGATGCTCGTCCGCCTGCTCGACCCGAACGTCGCGGCGGAGCTGAGCGCCGCATTCGATACCGCAACCCATCCGCAAGGAGCACCACGATGATCCGACGCCTGCGCGCCCTGGAGGCGCGACCCATCAGCACCCGCTTGGGCCTCGGCCTCGCCGCCGTGACCGCGGTCGTGAGCGGCATCTCCGTCTTCCTCAACGCCACCGCCGTTCGCTCGGTGGGCGACCCAGTGCTGTTCACGACCCTCAAGAACGGCGTGGCCGCCATCGTCCTGCTGGCGCTGGCCGGGGCGGCGGTGCCGCACGCGCAGCGCGCGGTCGGGCGCCTGGACCGCCGGTCCGTGGTCGGGCTGCTGGCGCTTGGCGTGATCGGCGGCAGCGTGCCGTTCGTCCTCTTCTTTACCGGGCTCGCCGGCGCGAGCGCCCCCGCCGCGGCGGTGATCCACAAGACACTGTTCGCGTGGGTCGCGCTGCTGGCGGTGATCCTCCTCCGTGAGCGCCTCGGCGGCCTCCAGATCGCGGCCCTCGGCGTTCTCGTCGTCAGCCAGCTGCTCCTCCAGCCCCCGGATGGCGTGCGCTGGACGTCGGGCGAGACGATGATCGCCATCGCCACCGGGCTGTGGGCGATCGAGGTGATCGTTGCGAAGCGGCTGCTCGCGCGCGTACCGGCTCCAATCGCCGCCGCCGCGCGAATGACGATCGGCCTGGTACTGCTCGTGGCCTGGCTCGTTGCCACTGGACGCCTCGGCGGGCTCGCCAGCCTGGGCGTCGCGCAGTGGGCGTGGGTGGTCGGGACCGGCGCGCTGCTCTCGGCCTACGTGGCGACCTGGTACGGCGCCCTGCGCCACGCGCCGGCGAGCGCGGTGGCGGCGGTGCTCACCCTCGGCGCCCCGATCACGGCATCGCTCCAGCTCCTCGTCACCGGGCAGCTGCCCGGCGTGGGACCGATCCTTGGCTACGCCGGCACGCTCGCCGCGGGAATGGCGATCGCGTGGCTGGCGACGCGGCCGCGGGCGACCGCGACGCTCCACGGCGCCGGCGTGCGGGAGGGATAGGGTGGCCATCCGTGCCGCTCCGTCGGCGAGCGTGTTCGGCTCGGGGCCGGTGCGCTTCGCCCATTACGCCTACCCGCCGAACCGACTCGGCCTGTGCGGACCGGCCGACGCCCCAGCCCTGCTCGACGGCGCCGCGGCCGGTGCCGAGGGCGAGCTGCGCGCGCTCGCGCTCGGCTTCGAGGGGGCATACCCCTACCTGCGCCTGATCGCCGCCGAGAACGACATCCCCGACCCCCTCGACGCCCGCGTCGTCGAGTCGTACTGGCTCGGCGGCCCCTTGAGCGATCACGTCGCGTCGCGCAGCCTGCATCGCGATCTCAGGAATCGGTTCCGCGGCCGGATGCCCGTCCGCGAGTGGCGCTGGCTGGAATCTGCCCTCGCCGGCGGCTCGCGCCCGATGCACGCCTTTCACGTGCTCGAGATCTTCCCGCGCGTCGGCCTCATGCGCGGTGGTGCCGCCGAGCCGATGCTCGCCACCATGGACGCCTGCCGTATCAGCTGGGGCCGGGTGACCGGCGTCGACGTGGACCGAGTCCTCGTCGAGGTGCCGCGCCTCGAGATCGCCGCCGGCCACCTGGCCCTCGGACCGGCGCGGGCCGAGGCTGCGGTCGCGTGGCACGGACCCGGCGGCCTTCTCGACGGCGTCACGGCCGGCGACTGGGTGTCGCTCCATTGGGGCTGGGCATGCGAGCGCCTCAGCGCCCGGCAGGTCGCGCGCCTCGCTGCTTCGACGGAGGCCGCGCTCGCAACCGCGAACGTGGCATCGTGAGTGGCATGCCTGTCGATCGCGCGACCGTGGCGCGCTGGCGAGCGAACCTCCAGGGCGAGGTCGACGGCGCGACGCTCTACCGCGCCATGGCGGCACGGCCCGGTGACGAGCGCCTCGCCGAGCTCTACGTCCGCATGGCCGAGGCGGAGGAGCGGCACGCCGCCCTCTGGCGGGAGCGGCTGACCGGCGCCGGCCTCGCCGCCGACCTTCGTCCCTCATGGCGCGCGCGAACGCTCGCGGTGGTCGCGCGCCGCTTCGGCGCGGGGCTGGTGGCGCCGACGGTCGCCGACCAGGAGCGCCGCGGCCAGGCGATGTACGACGATCAGCCCGAGGCCGCGGGCACGTCGCTTCCCGAGGATGAGCGCTCGCATGCGCGTCTCCTGCACTCGGTCACCGGCGGCGCAAGCGGGGCCACGCTGGCGCGCTTCGAGGGGCGCCACAAGGGCGTCGGCGGCAACGCACTGCGCGCCGCCGTGCTGGGGGCTAACGACGGCCTCGTCTCGAACCTCTCCCTCGTGATGGGCGTTGCCGGCGCGACCTCCGGCGGCTCGCCGGTGCTGATCGCGGGCGTCGCCGGCTTGCTCGCTGGGTCGCTGTCGATGGCGCTCGGCGAATGGCTGAGCGTGCAGAGCGCCCGCGAGCTGTACGCGAACCAGATTGCCACCGAGTCCGAGGAGCTGTCCGCCTTCCCCGAGGAGGAGGCGGAAGAGCTGCGGCTGATCTACGAGGCCAAGGGCCTCGAGCCCGTGGCCGCGAAACGGCTCGCCGACCGCATCATCGGCGGCGATGCCTCGACCGCGCTCGACACGATGGCCCGCGAGGAGCTGGGCATCGACCCGCACGATCTTGGCGGCTCGGCATGGACGGCCGCGATCACCTCGTTCGTCCTCTTCAGCCTCGGCGCCATCATCCCCGTCGTGCCGTTCCTGGTTGCCTCCGGCGGCGCCGCGATCGTGGCCTCGGCCGCGCTCTCGGGGCTGGCGCTGTTCGGCCTTGGAGCAGCCATCACGGTGATGACCGGTCGGCCTGCCCTCATCTCGGGCATCCGCCAGCTCGCCTTCGGGCTCGTCGCCGCGGCCATCACGTTCGGCGTCGGCGCCCTGCTGGGCACCACGATCGGTTGACGACCGCGCCTGGTTCTCGGACGAGCGCGACCCCGCCGCCAGCCGGCTGGAGACGACGGCCCGGGGGCCCCAACCCCTCGCGCCGGATTGCCGGCGAATGAGGGTGCGCTACGCTATTTTTCTACCTCGCTGGAGTTCGACCCGATGACGAGCACAGCTGCCCCCAGCGACGCAGAGCTGCTGCCCCAGGAGCTGGCGCGAATCGACGCGTACTGGCGCGCGGCCAACTACCTGAGCGTCGGGCAGATCTACCTCCTCGACAACCCGCTCCTGCGCGAGCCCCTGACCGCCGCCCACGTCAAGCCGCGGCTGCTCGGGCACTTCGGAACGGTGCCGGGCCTCAACCTGCTGTATGCCCACCTGAACCGCCTCATCCGCGAGCGGAACCTGGAGGCGCTCTACATCACCGGGCCGGGGCATGGAGGGCCAGGCTTGGTGGCCAATGCGTACCTGGAGGGCACGTACAGCGAGGTCTATCCGGACATCACGCCTGATCTGGACGGCATGCGGCGCCTCTTCCGCCAGTTCAGCTTCCCGGGCGGCATCCCGAGCCATGTGGCGCCCGAGACACCCGGCTCCATCCACGAAGGCGGCGAGCTGGGCTACGCCCTCTCCCACGCCTACGGGGCCGCCTTCGACAACCCGGACCTGCTGGTTGCCTGCGTGATCGGGGATGGCGAGGCGGAGACCGGACCGCTGGCCGCGAGCTGGCATGCCAACAAGTTCCTCAACCCGGCGCGCGACGGAGCGGTCCTGCCGATCCTCCACCTGAATGGCTACAAGATCGCCAATCCCGCGGTCCTGGCGCGCATTCCCGAGTCAGAGCTGCGGTCGATGCTCGAGGGCTTCGGCCACAGCGTGCAAGTGGTGGCCGGCGACGACCCGATGCAGGTGCACCGCGACCTGGCGGGTGCGCTCGACCGCGCGCTGGACGAGATCGCCGCCATCCAGTCCGAGGCCCGCGCCTCCGAAGCTGCACCCCGACGCCCCCGCTGGCCGATGATCGTGCTGCGCACGCCCAAGGGCTGGACCGGGCCGCGCGTCGTGGACGGCAAGCCGGTCGAGGACACCTGGCGGTCGCACCAGGTCCCGCTCGCCGACGTGCTGCACAATGCCGAGCACCTCGCACAGCTCGAGACGTGGATGCGCTCCTACCGCCCCGAGGAGCTCTTCGACGAGGCGGGCGCTCTGCGACCCGAGCTCGCGGCCCTGGCGCCGCGCGGAACGCACCGCATGAGTGCCAGCCCGCACGCCAACGGCGGTGGCCTGCTGCGCGACCTGGTGCTCCCCGACTTCCGGGACTACGCCGTCGAGGTGCGGGCGCCCGGAGCCGCGTCGGCGGAGGCGACGCGGGTCCTCGGCACGTTTCTGCGTGATGTCATCCGCGACAACTTGTCGACGTTTCGTCTCTTCGGACCGGACGAGACGGCGTCGAATCGGCTGCAGGCGGTCCTCGAGGTGACCGATAAGGTTTGGCTCGGCGAGACGCTACCGGTGGACGAGCACCTCGCCCCCGACGGGCGGGTCATGGAAATCCTCTCCGAGCACACCTGCCAGGGCTGGCTGGAGGGCTACCTCCTGACCGGCCGGCATGGCCTGTTCAACTGCTATGAGGCATTCATCCACATCGTCGACTCCATGTTCAACCAGCACGCCAAGTGGCTCAAGACGACCCGGGATATTCCGTGGCGGCGCCCGATCGCCTCGTTGAACTACCTGCTCTCGAGCCACGTCTGGCGCCAGGACCACAACGGGTTCAGCCACCAGGATCCGGGCTTCATCGACCACGTCATCAACAAGAAGGCGGAGGTCATCCGGGTCTACCTGCCGCCCGACGCCAACACCCTGCTGAGCGTCGCCGACCATTGCCTGCGCAGTCGCGGCTACGTCAACGTCATCGTCGCCGGCAAGCAGCCCGCGCCGGTCTGGCTGACGATCGATGAAGCCATCGCGCACTGCGCCCGGGGCCTCGGCATCTGGGAGTGGGCCGGCAGCGAGCAGGGCGGGGTGCCGGACGTCGTGCTCGCCTGCGCGGGCGACGTGCCCACCCTCGAGACGCTCGCCGCCGCCGAGCTCCTCCGGGTGCACCTGCCCTCCCTTCGCGTGCGTGTGGTCAACGTCGTCGACCTCATGCGGCTCGTCGACGAGCGTGAGCACCCGCATGGCCTGGACAACGCCTCCTTCAATGCGATCTTCACCACCGATCGCCCGATCGTGTTCGCGTATCACGGCTACCCGTGGCTCATCCATCGGCTCATGTACCGGCGCACGAATCACGCAAACCTCCACGTCCGGGGCTACAAGGAGGAGGGCACCACCACCACGCCATTCGACATGGTCATGCTCAACGATCTCGACCGCTTCCACCTCGTGATGGACGTCATCGACCGCGTCCCGGGGCTCGCCGACCGTGCGCAGGACGTTCGGCGCCTGATGGTCGATCGCCGCGCCGCAGCGCGCGACTACACCCGGTCACACGGGGAGGACGATCCCGAGATCGACGGCTGGAGCTGGACGCCACGCAGCCCATGACAGGCATGCGCCTGCTGGTCCTGAACCCGGGCTCGAGCACGCTGAAGGCAAGCGTCGTCGAGGCGGGCGCGGAACCGCTCGCGGCCGCCGAGGCGGCATGGCCCGCTGGCGACGTCGATGCCGACACGGTCGTCAACGGCCTCCTCGAGCAGCTGCCGACGAACGAGGTCGAGGCGATCGGTTGTCGAGTCGTGCACGGCGCGTCGACGTATCGCGAGCCGACCGTGGTGGACGACCGGCTGCTCCGTCGAGTCGACGCGCTGGATGCCCTGGCCCCCCTCCACAACCGGCGGGCTGCGGCGGTCATGCGTGCCGTGGGCGTCCGCTTCGTCGGCATCCCGCAGGTGGCCTGCTTCGACACCGCCTTCCATGCCGACCTGCCGGAGACCGCATGGCGCTACGCGCTGCCGCGCGATTGGGTCGACCGATGGTCGATTCGCCGGTACGGCTTCCACGGCCTGTCCGTTCAATGGGCCACCCGCCGTGCCGCGCAGCTGCTGGATCGCTCGGCCGAGGGGCTGGCCATCGCCGTGGCGCACCTCGGATCCGGCTCGTCGGTCACCGCCGTCCTGGGGGGCAGGGCTGTCGATACGACGATGGGCTTCACCCCGTTCGAGGGCCTGGTGATGGGGACCCGGTCAGGATCGGTCGACCCGGGGATCCTGCTGCACCTGCTCCGCGAGGGGATGGACCTCGAGGCACTCGCGGATGGCCTCGCGCACCGCTCGGGGCTGTTGGGCCTCTCGGGCACGACCCCCGACGTCCGGGAGCTGGAACGGCTGGCGACGACGGGTGACGCCTCTGCGCTCCTTGCACTCGAGATCTACGCCGCGCGGGCTGCGGCAGGCATCGCAGCGATGGCCACGTCGCTCCCCCGTCTCGACGGCGTGGTGTTCACCGGCGGCATCGGTGAGCATTCACATCGCGTCCGATCATCCATCGCGCGCCGGCTGACCGTGCTGGGCGTTCCCGAGCCGGGAGATCGCGACGAAGGCGATGCCGTGGTCGCCGCCGGACCGCCGGCGCTTCTCGTGGTGAAGGCGCGCGAGGATCGCCAGATCGCCGATCTCGTGGAGGGCCTGCTGGCCTAGCGAGGGGCGGGCCCCGCATCCGATCGGTCCACAGCACCCCCCGCCCAACGACATTCGGATCGCTGCGAAGGAGTACCGTTCACCGGACCTGTGTTTCGCGCTACCCGGGCGCCGCCAGTAGGCAAGGCAGGAACGGAGGAGGAATTGGACCGATGTCGAACGTTCGCCGCTACGTGACACCGCTCGCCGCCCTGGCGGCGATCATCCTGATCTGGCTGCAGCTTCCGGAAGGCTGGCCGATATCCAGGCCCGAGGGTGACCTGAACACCTGGTTGACCTGGACCTTCTGGATCCTCTCCATCGTCATCGTCGTGCTCTTGTTCATGGACTATCGGGACCCATCGGCCGGCGAGGTCGAGGTCGAGGGACCGCGCTTCGCCCGCTACCTGTTCTCGAACCGCCGGGCCGGCCTGTTCTGGCTGCCCATCCGGATCTTTCTCGGCTTCTCGTGGCTGGAGGCGGGGCTGCACAAGGCGCTCGACGGCGGCTGGCTCGACGGCGGCAGCGCGTTGGCCAGCTACTGGGAGCGTGCCGCCAGCATCCCCGAGGCGCCCGGGCGCCCACCGATTACCTACGACTGGTATCGCGACTTCATCAATCTGCTCCTCAGCGGGAACCATGAGACCTGGTTCGGCTGGGTCATCACATTCGGCGAGATTGCGGTCGGAATCGCGCTCATCCTGGGCGTGCTTACCGGTATCGCCGCCTTCTTCGGGGCGTTGATGAACATGTCGTTCCTGCTCGCGGGGTCGGCCTCGACGAACCCGGTCCTGTTTACCGCCGCCATCGGCCTGATGCTGGCCTGGCGTGTCAGCGGCTACTACGGCGTCGACCGCTACCTGCTGCCCATGCTCGGCACCCCCTGGCGGCCCGAGGTGGGTCGGTCGCCACGCCCGGGCATGACCTGACCGCTGCGACCTGGGGCGCGGAGCCGGGCATGGTGGCATGGTGCTCGTCCAACCACATGCCCGTTCCGCGGCGGGACGTCAGGCCCAGGAATCGGGCCGTTCGGCAGTGGTGAACAGCGAGCGAGCGTGGCTCCATCTGGAAGCGGCAGGCCGAACGGCCGCGGATAGGAGACCCCCATGCGCATTCTGGTGGCCCTCGACGGATCCCCCTCCTCCATCCAGACACGCGATCTGGTGGCGGGGCTTCAGTGGCCACCGGGGACGGTGATTCGCCTGGTCACCGCCTACGAACCGCCAATCGATTGGACCGCCAACCTGGCGGCTGGGATGGCGTGGGTGGGCACGGCAGAGGACGCGCTCCGCGACGAGCTGACCACAGAGCTCCGCCGGCTCGCCGAGCCGTTTGACGGCCATGAGTGGGCGTTCGACGTGCGGGTCGTGCGGGGTCGTGCGGCGAGCGCCATCCTGGCGGCAGCGCGCGAATTCGATGCCGATCTCATCGCGGTCGGATCGCGCGGAAGGGGTCCGCTGGCCCGCATGCTTCTGGGCTCGGTTTCGGGCGAGGTCGTCGACCAGGCGCCCTGCTCCGTGCTGGTCGCGCGAGACGACCACGTCTCCCGTCTGTTGGTCGCAAGCGATGGATCTGATATCGCAGACGCGATTCCTCACGTCCTCGGTGAATGGGGCATCTTTCGCGGCATGGCATCCGAGGCTCTCAGCGTGGCGCCGCTCCCGGCACGAACCTACGGGCTGCTGGCTGATGTCTACGCACCGGACGCCTACGGCCCGAAGGACGACCGCCAGGCGCTCCTCGATCGGCACCGCGGGTTCGCCGAGGACCTGGCGCGGCAGCTGGAACAGCGGCAGATTCCTGCCGCGTCGAGCGTGGTGGCCGGGGATGCGGCAGACGAGATCATCAACACCGCTCGCCGCCACGGAGTCGACCTCATCATCCTCGGCACGCGCGGCCTGCATGGCGTCGAGCGCGTCATCCTCGGCAGCGTGGCCCGCAATGTCGTGGTTCATGCCCCCTCCTCGGTGTTGGTCGTCCGTGGGCGGCAGGCGCCGCCAGCGGCCGACGGCCGGCATGACACCCCGACGACGGTCACGCGACCGAGGGAACCGCTCCAGCCGACCGGTGCACGCGGCGCATCCACCCTGCCCAATGGGTAGTGGAAGCTCCGCCGGAGGAGGTACCTGCATCCCATGCATCGCTGGACAACCGCGGCGCCCGCGCGACTCGCCGTGACATCAGACGGGGAAGTGTCCTGCCCGCGACACGGCACGACCAGCACCGACCGCTGCCGGTCCTGCCCTTCGCTCCAGGGGAGTCTCGATGGACCCGCTCCGATGATCCTCTGCGGATTCGGCCACGGCGCGCCCATAGGTCGGCCGGGACCATTGGCCTGGACCCCGACTCCCAGGCGAGGTGAACCAGGGGCTTGACGGCTCGGCACTGGGCGGCCGCCGGCGCGGGCGGACGACTGCACCGTTCTTCGGCTCATTCGCGGTCCGCGACCTTCGGCCCTCTCCAAGCCGACGAGGGGCTCTAGGCGCGCTGCTGCTGCCGCGCGCAGTCTGGTGGCGGAGGGTCTTTATCCCATGCCACTGCATCCATTCGTGCGCATCGTGGATGTTCTCGCGCTCGCGGTGCTGCTGCTGACAGGCTGCTTCGGGGGTGCGACGCCGTCGTCGCCGAGCTCGGCTAGCCCGTCCGGCACCAGCTCGCCGAGCGCGACTCCGTCAGCGGGGGCATCGACCACGGCCGCGCCAACGGTCACACCGAGCGCAACGACGATCCCGACTCCTCCCGCGAGTCCAACGCCGACCCCGGAGACCCCGGGCTTCGTGACCCATACCGTGGCGGCGGGAGACTCGTTGTCGTTGATCGCAGGCCGCTACGGCACGACGTGGCAGAGCCTCGTCTACTGGAACAGGGACCGCTACCCGTCACTGGACCCGGCGTCGGCAGCGTACGACCCAAATCGCATTGAGGCCGGCTGGCAGCTCCTCGTGATCCCCGGCGTGGTGGTGGCCTACAACCCGCCCCCGCCGCCGACGGCGACTCCCCGTCCGGCGACGCCGACCCCTGCGCCAAGCAGCCCAGGCGCGGCGATCTTCCACGGAGCGCGCTCGACCTCCATGGTCGCACTCACCTTTGACATGGGCGGACGGGTCGAACCTGCAGTCCCGATCATGACTTGGCTGCGTGACCACGGCGTGGCCGCGACCATCTTCATGACCGGCAGCAGCGCCGAGACGACGAGCGCCGGGCGGGATGTCATCTCGATCATCAATGCGCGACCCGACCTCTTCGACCTCGGGAACCACAGCTACAGCCACCCTGACATGACGAGCCTCAGTGTCGCGCAGGTAACTGACGAACTGCGGCGCGCCGAGGCCGCGATCGACCGCTACGCCGATCAGTCTCCTCGCCCGCTGTTCCGCCCTCCGTTCGGCGCGTGGGACGCCGAGGTGCTCGCGGGCGCTGGTTCCGTCGGCTATCACTGGTCGGTGATGTGGGACGTGGACACCATCGATTGGAAGCCGATCCGCGACGGCGGGCCGACCGCCGCCGCCATCGTGGCCAAGGTCCTCGGCGGGGCGCAGGGCGGTTCGATCGTGCTCATGCACCTCGGCGGCTACGAGACCCTGCAGGCTCTGCCGGATGTCGTGGCCGGCCTGCGCGCGCGAGGCTACTCGCTGGTAACCCTCGAGCGCCTGATCGGGACCTGAGCCACCGGCACCGGCCATGGGTGCCGCCGGGCACCTGGTGACC
>JBDTQJ010000008.1:0-28084 GCA_039932235.1 Chloroflexota bacterium | reverse complement strand
CTAGTGTCGGAAGTGGCGGCGTCCGGTGAAGACCATCGCCATGTGGTGCCGGTCCGCCACCTCGATGGCCATCTCATCGCGGATGCTGCCACCCGGCTGGATGATCGCCGTCACCCCGGCCTGCGCCGCGACCTGAATGCCATCGGGGAAGGGGAAGTACGCGTCGCTGGCCATGGTCGAGAGAGGGGCCCGCTCGCCCGCCTTGCGCAGTGCGATCTCGACGCTGACAACCCGTGAAGGCTGTCCGGCGCCCATCCCGATCATGGCGTGCTTCTTCGCAAGCACGATGGCGTTCGACTTGACGTGGCGCACCGCGCGCCACGCGAAGAGCAGGTCGGTCAGCTCTTCCAGGGTCGGGCGGCGCTGGGTGACCACCTGGAGCTTGTTGCGGTCCTCCTCCAGGTTGTCGAAAGTCTGCACCAGCAGTCCGCCGCCGATGCGCTTGAAGTCGAAGTTGCCGATCCCCATCTCGGGGCCGTCGACGTCGTTGGGCGGCACCTCGACGATCTCGAAGCCCTTCTTGGTGCGCAGGATCTCGAGCGCCTCGGGCGTGTAGCCGGGGGCCACGATCGCCTCGAAGAAGCCGGGCCGGATGGCGCGCGCCGCCGTCTCGTCGACGATCCGGTTGGCACCGATGATCCCGCCATAGGCGCTCACGCTGTCGCCCTCGAGGGCCAGCCGGAACGCCTCGGCCAGGTCGACCACGCTCGCAAGGCCGCAGGGATTGCCATGCTTGACGATGCACACGGTGGGGGTCTTGAAGTCGCTGGCGATGGCCCACGCCGCATCGAGGTCGAGCAGGTTGTTGAAGGACAGGTCCTTGCCGGCGATCTGGTGGGCGCGGCTGATGGAAGTGCGCCGCTGCCCCGGGTCGGCGTAGAACGCCCCCACCTGGTGCGGGTTCTCCCCGTAGCGCAGGTCGGCCTTCTTCTCGACCACCATGGTGAGGCGGCTCGGGAAGAGCGTCCCTGCCTGCGCGTTCAGGTAGCTGGCGATCTGGGCGTCGTAGGCGGCGGTCAGGGCGAAGGCCTCGGCGGCCAGCTTCTGGCGCGTCTCGGCGCTCACCGAGCCGCGCGACTTGAGGTCGAGCAGGACCGATGCGTACTGGGTGGGGCTGCTGACGGCGGCCACGCCGGGGAAGTTCTTGGCTGCCGCGCGGAGGAGCGAGACGCCGCCGATGTCGATCTGCTCCAGTGCGCCATCGAGGGTCGTCGATGCATCGGCGACCGTGTCACCGAACGGATACAGGTTGACGACGACCATGTCGATCGTCTCGATCCCGTGCTCGGCCAGCTGCGAGAGGTGATCCGGCTGGTCGCGTCGGGCCAGGAGGCCGGCGAAGATGGCGGGATGGAGGGTCTTGACCCGACCGCCGAGGATCTCGTTGGTCTCGGTCAGGTCGGCGACGGGGCGGACGCCGGCGATGCCGGAGTCGGTGAGATGGGCTCGCGTGCCATCGGTCGCGAAGCATTCGATGCCTGCCTCGGTGAGGCCTCGCGCGAGCTCGACGATCCCTTCGCGGTCCGATACGGAGAGGAGGGCGCGCAATCGACAACCTCGGTGCGGGGTGTGGCGTGGGCCTGGTGAAGCGTGGCGGCGTGGGGAGGTCGATTATAGGCACGCGCCCGGGCAAGGTGGAGCGGCTATACTCGCCCGCGCCATGGGAATCCTCTTCAGCTCGCTCGACACGT
Source organism: Chloroflexota bacterium (assembly GCA_039932235.1). Taxonomy (GTDB): domain Bacteria; phylum Chloroflexota; class Limnocylindria; order QHBO01; family QHBO01; genus JAICQM01. Next base: position 26,393 of record JBDTQJ010000008.1, on the reverse strand, counting down.
TCAACTTCCCCGACCTGTTCACGCTGCTCTGGGTGGGGGCCCTGCTGATCACGGTCGGTGCGATCGTCGTGTACAACACCGCGCAGCGCCGCTACCGGCGCTACCCGACCCTGCTGGCCCTCCACGAGTGGGTCTTCTGGTCGATCGTCGCCACGTGGGGCATCGTGCCGCTGCTGGTCATCATCCACGTGCCGCTGCTGCTCGTCCTGCTCATCGTCGTTCCCGGCATTGCGATGGCCGCCTACGCCACCTTCGTCAAGTTCCCGCCGCTCATCGCCGAGGCCAACGACGGGCTGCGCCGCCAGCGCTACGTCCCGCCGCCGCGCCGCGATACCCGCGAGCGCAGCAAGCCCACGCCCGCCGGACGCCGCCGCAAGCACCGCTGAGCTCGGTCCGCGCCGCCGGTCAGTTGACGGAGGTCGAGCCCCCCGGTGCAGGCATGGTGCGCGGAGAACGCGCCGCCTCCGGCGCGCCGTTGAAGGTCAGCGCCCCGTCCGCCGCGTCGACCACCACCTCGGAGCCGGGGGCGAAGTCACCGGCCAGCATGTGCCGCGCGAGGGGATTCTCGAGCCCGCGCTGAATGGCCCGCCGCAGCGGCCGCGCCCCGTACACCGGGTCGTAGCCCTCCCGGGCCAGGTGCGTCAGCGCCGCATCGGTGACCCGCAGGCTGAGCCCGGCCTCTTCGACCCGTCGGGCGAGGCCCCCCACCAGCAGGCCGACGATCTCGCGCAGCTGCGCCTCGCCGAGCGGCCGGAAGACGATGATCTCGTCGACCCGGTTGAGGAACTCCGGCCGGAAGTGGTCGCGCAGCTGCTCGCGCACCCGGCCGGCTGCCTCGTCGAACGCGGCGTCCCCCCGCTCGCCGGCCTCGATGAGGGTCGCCGAGCCGAGGTTGCTGGTCATGATGACCACCGAGTTCTTGAAATCCACGGTGCGGCCCTGTGCATCGGTCAGGCGCCCGTCGTCGAGCAGCTGGAGGAGCACATTGAAGACGTCCGGGTGTGCCTTCTCGATCTCGTCGAAGAGCACGACCTGGTACGGCCGGCGCCGAACGGCCTCGGTGAGCTGCCCGCCCTCCTCGTAGCCGACGTAGCCGGGAGGGGCGCCGACGAGCCGCGAGACGGCGAACTTCTCCATGTACTCGCTCATGTCGATGCGCACCATCGCGTTCTCGTCGTCGAACAGGAACTCGGCAAGGGCGCGAGCGAGCTCCGTCTTGCCGACGCCGGTGGGGCCGAGGAAGATGAAGGAGCCGATGGGCCGCTTCGGATCCTTCAGGCCCGCGCGGGCCCGCCGGATGGCATCGGAGACGGCGGTGACCGCTTCTTCCTGACCGATGAGCCGCGCATGCAGCCGGTCCTCCATGTGGAGCAGCTTCTCCATCTCGCCCTCCAGCAGGCGTGAGACGGGAACGCCGGTCCAGCGGGCTACCACCTCCGCGACGTCGTCGGCATCCACCTCCTCCTTGAGGAGCAGTGAGCCGGCCGACTTGAGGGCCTTGAGCTGCTCCTCCTGCTCGGCGAGGGTGGCCTGCAGCTCGCTCGCGCGGCCGTACTGCAGCTCGGAGGCGCGCCCGTAGTCCTGCGCGCGGGTGGCGGCCTCGATCTCAGGCCCGAGGCGCTCCTGCTCCTCGCGGGTGGCGCGGATGCCGGCCACGACCTCCTTCTCCCGCTCCCAGGTGCTTTTCATCACGTCGCCACGCTCGCGGAGGTCGGCCAGCTCGCGCTCGAGCGTTTCGAGGCGCGCCTTGCTGGCCGCGTCCTTCTCCTTGCGCAGCGCCTCGCGCTCGATCTCGAGCTGCATCCGGCGGCGCTCGATCTCGTCGAGCTCGGCGGGCATCGAGTCCATTTCCATGCGCAGGCGCGACGCGGCCTCGTCGACCAGGTCGATCGCCTTGTCCGGCAGGAAGCGCTCGGTGATATACCGATTCGAGAGGACGGCGGCCGCGACCAGCGCCGAGTCGGTGATGCGGACGCCGTGATGGACCTCGTAGCGCTCGCGCAGGCCGCGCAGGATGCTGATCGTGTCCTCGACGCTCGGCTGGTCGACCATGACCGGCTGGAAGCGGCGCTCGAGCGCGGCGTCCTTCTCGATGTGCTTGCGGTACTCGTCCAGCGTGGTCGCACCGATGCAGTGGAGCTCGCCGCGCGCCAGCATCGGCTTGAGGAGGTTCGAGGCGTCCATGGCCCCCTCGGAGGCGCCGGCCCCGACCACGGTATGCAGCTCGTCGATGAACAGGATGATGGTGCCGTCGCTCTCGGTGACCTCCTTGAGCACGGCCTTGAGGCGCTCCTCGAACTCGCCGCGGTACTTGGCACCGGCGACCAGCGCGCCCAGGTCGAGCGCCACGACCCGGCGGTTCTTGAGGCCCTCCGGGACATCGCCGCGCACGATTCGCTGGGCCAGACCCTCGGCGATGGCGGTCTTGCCGACGCCGGGCTCGCCGATCAGGACGGGGTTGTTCTTCGTCCGCCGGCTGAGCACCTGGATGACCCGCCGGATCTCCTCGTCGCGCCCGATCACCGGATCCAGGACGCCACGCTCGGCGGCCTCGGTCAGGTCGCGGCCGTACTTGGTGAGCGACTCGTAGGTCGCCTCGGGATTCTCGCTGGTCACGCGTTGGGTTCCTCGAATCTGGGTGAGCGCCGCCAGGACGCCATCGGTCGTCACGCCGGCGCCGGCAAGGACCGTCGCCGCACTGCTGTCGCCCGCCTCGAGCATGGCGAGCAGGAGGTGCTCGGTGGACACGTAGTCGTCGTGCATCCGCTCCGCGATTGGATGCGCATCGGAGAGGACGCGCCGCGCCGCGTTCGACAGGGTCAGCTGGGCCGAGGCGCCCTGCACCGTCGGCAACGTCGCCAGCTGGGCACGCAGCGCCTCCGCGACGGAGGTCAGCCCGATGCCCATCCGCTCGAGCACAGCCGGGATGACGCCATCCGGCTGGTCGACCAGCACGAGGAGGAGGTGGGCCGCCTCGAGCTGCGGATGGCCCTCGCGCTCGGCGAGGGCCTGGGCCTCGACGATCGCGTCGCGGGCGCGGGTGGTGAAGCGCTCGACGCGCATCAGGCCCTCGGATCCGGCTGCGGATGGGCCTCGGCGAAGGCGGCGAACTCAGCGCGCACCTCGTCCGCGAGCTCAGGAAGCACAACCCGGGTGGTGACCACGAGGTCCCCCTTCTCGCCGCCGCGCTTCGGCATGCCACGGCCGGCGATATGGATCTGTTGCCCGTTCTGGGTGTTGGGGCGGATGCGCAGCTTCACGCTGCCGGTCGGCGTCCGCACGGGGACCTCGCCGCCGAGGAGCGCCTCGGCGAGGGTGATCGGCAGCTCCGTGTGAAGGTCCGCACCGTGGCGCTCGAACCGCGGATCGGAGGCGATCCGAACGGTGATGACCAGGTCGCCGGCACTGCCGCCGTTGGCGCGCAATCCTCCGCCGCGGAGCTTGATCCGTGCCCCATCGGCCACGCCGGGCGGGATCTTGACCTCGAGCCGCCGCCCATCGACGTCGACGGTCCGCTTGGCGCCCCGGATCGCCTCCGCGAGCGTGATCTGGGCCTCCGCGGTGGCCTGCGGGGCGCGCATCTGGCGCGGCGTGGCTCGTGCTCCGCCGAAGTCGAACCCGGTGTCGAACCCGCCGGCGGAGCCGGCGCGTCCGGCGGCGAATCCGCCGGCATCGGTCGAGAAGAAGGTGCGAAAGAAGTCGCTGAAGCCGCCCATCTCATCGGGAGAGACGCTGCGGTACTGCCAGCGCGTGCCACCCGGGGCACCGCCGAAGCCAGCCCAATCGGACGCCCCGCCGGATCCGTACCCCGTCTGCTGATACGCGCCCCAGTTCGAGCCCAGCTCGTCGTAGTGCCGGCGTTTCTCGGCGTCGGAGAGGACCGCGTGCGCCTCGTTGGCCTCCTTGAAACGCTTCTCGGCGGCAGGGTCCTTGTTGGTGTCCGGGTGCAGCTCGCGTGCGAGCTTGCGATATGCCTTCTTGATCTCGGCCTGCGTCGCCGTCTTGGGGACGCCGAGGATGGCGTAGTAGTCCTTGTAGTCCATGGCGCTAGCGCCGCCCCATGCCGCTGGTTCCGTCGAAGCCTAGGCCGTGCCCGCCGGGGGCTGCGGCTGGGGACCCGTGGGCGCGGGATCGGCCGGCACCGGCGCATCCTTGGCAGGACTCTTCCGCGAGCGCCGCGGCGGCACCGTGGCGCGCCGCTGGCGCTGGTCGCGTTCCGCCTTGATCCGGGCCGCCGGCCGGGGAGCATCGATGAGCGCCTCGGCCAGCACCTCGTCCATCGTCTCGACCGGCACGATCCGGAGCTGGGTGCGCACCTCCTCGGGCACGTCCACCAGGTCCTTCTCGTTGCGCTGCGGGATGAGGACGGTCTTCACGCCGGCGAGATGCGCGGCCAGGAGCTTCGACTTCAGGCCGCCGATCGGCAGGACCCGACCACGAAGGGTGATCTCGCCGGTCATCGCCAGGTCGCGCCGCACGGGACGATCCGTGAGCAGGCTCGCCATGGCCGTCGCCATCGTCACGCCCGCGCTCGGGCCGTCCTTGGGGGTCGCCCCCGCCGGAACGTGGATGTGGATCGTCTGCTTCTCGAACGCGGCGGGGTCGATCCCCAGGTCGCGCGACCGGGCACGCACGTACGAGAGGCCGGCGCGCGCCGACTCCTGCATGACGCTCCCCAGCTGGCCGGTGAGGATGAAGTCGTCCTTGCCGTCCATCTTGGTCGCCTCGACCTGCACGATGTCGCCACCGGCGTCGCTGACCACGAGGCCGGTCACCATGCCGATGGTGTCCTCTGCCTCCAGCTCGCCGTACTCGAAGCGCGACGGGCCGAGGTAGTCCTCGAGATCCTCTGGCTTGACTGTGACGTTGACTGATGCATCATCTGCCACCTTCCGCGCCACCTTGCGGGCGACATTGGCGATCTCACGCTCCAGGTTGCGGACGCCTGCCTCCTTGGTGAAGGCCTGGATGAGGCGCACCAGCGCCTCATCGGTCACGGTCAGGTTCTTGTCCGTCAGGCCGTGGGCCTCCAGCTGCTTCGGCATGAGGAAGCGCTGCGCGATGCCGAGCTTCTCCAGCTGCGTGTAGCCGGCCAGGTGGATGACCTCCATCCGGTCGCGCAGGGCGGCGGGAATGGTGTCGAGCATGTTGGCGGTCGCGATGAACAGCACCTTGGACAGGTCGAACGGGACCTCCAGGTAATTGTCCTGGAAGGTGTTGTTCTGCTCCGGATCGAGCACCTCGAGCAGTGCGCTCGACGGGTCGCCGCGGAAGTCCATCCCGACCTTGTCGATCTCGTCGAGCATGAACACCGGGTTGGCCGATTCGGCCGTCTTGATGCTCTGGATGACGCGACCGGGGAGCGCGCCGATGTAGGTGCGCCGGTGACCGCGGATCTCCGCCTCGTCGTGAATGCCGCCGAGGCTCATGCGCACGAACTTGCGGCCCATCGCCTTGGCGATGCTCTTGCCGAGGCTCGTCTTGCCGACGCCGGGCGGGCCGACGAACAGCAGGATCGGCGAGCGGATCTTGTCGGCCAGCTTGCGCACGGCCATGTACTCGACGATCCGCTCCTTGGGCTTCTCGAGCCCGTAGTGGTCCTCGTTGAGGGTCCGCTCGGCATCGGTCAGGTCGAGGTTGTCGTCCGTCTCGACGCCCCACGGCAGGCTGACCAGCCAGTCCACGTAGGTGCGGATGACACCCTGCTCGGGAGAGGCGGACGGGATGCGGGCCATGCGGTCCACCTCCTTGAGCGCCTTCTCCTTCACCTCGGCGGGCATCGCCGACTCCTCGACGCGGGTGCGCAGCTCGCCCGCCTCGGCGACCGCGGGATCGTCCTCGCCGAGCTCCTTCTGGATGGCCTTCATCTGCTCGCGCAGGATGTACTCGCGCTGGGTCTTGTCCATCTCGGACTTGACCTCGGACTGGATGCGGCCCTTCAGCTCGAGAACCTCGATCTGCTTGGCCAGGAAGGCGCCGACCTTGCGCAGCCGCTCCGGGACGTCGATCGTCTCGAGCAGGTCCTGGCGGAGCTCGGTGTCCATGTCCGGGCTGTAGGCAACCATGTCGGCCAGCAGCCCGCCCTCGCTGATGTTGCGCGCGGCGACCGCCACCTCCGGTGGGACCGATGCACCCGAGCTGACGTACGTCTCGATCTGCCCCTGGACCGATGCCATCAGGGCCTCGACCTCCAGGGTCTTCGAATGTGCGTCGTCGACGGTCGCGACGCGCGCCTCGAGGTACGGCTCGGTCTGCAGCAGATCGAGCAGCCGGATGCGGCGCTGTCCCTGCACGATGGCCCGCAGTGACCCGTCCTGGGAGCGGATCACCTGGGCGATCTTGGCCAGGGTACCGATGGTGTACAGCTCCTCGACGCCGTTGACCTCCTCGGTTTCGTTGTCACGCTGCGTCACCAGCGCGATCGAGGAGCCGGCACGTACGGCGTGGTCGAGCGCCTTCACGCTGCGGTCGCGACCGACCTGCAGCGGCACGATCATCTCCGGGAAGATGACGGTGTCGCGAAGGGCCACCAGCGGCAGGACCTGGACCGGGTCGACGCGTTCCCCATCCGGTGCCGGCGATGCGGCAGCGGCCGGCGCAGCCTCCTCGTCCGGGACTGCCTGCTCGGTCGGCTCCTCGTCGGGGGTGTCGTTGCGCTTCTCTGGATCCATGGTGTTCACGTCCTTGCAGGTTCCTCGCCGGGATCGAGCACGTCGGGCTCGCTCTCGACGAATCGTTCGACATCGGCTGCATCGAACAGGTCGAACACCCGGATCTTGCCGAGCTCCTCGAGCTGAAGGATGACCTTGACGCCGGCCAGGTTCACTCCCTGGCGTCGGGTGAGGAAGCGGATGATGCGCACCCGCTGGATATCGGCCTCTGAATAGAGGCGCAGGTTGTTGCGGCGCTGGGGGCAGACGAGGCCTTCCTCGTCATAGATCCTCAGAGTACGCGGGTGCACCGCGGCCAGCTCGGCTGCGATGCTGATGAAATAGCGCGGGCGGCGCGGGTCGCGGACGCTGCTCATGCCGGCTCGGGGACCGCCATGCGCGCCGTCCCAGGCGCTCGCTCGCCGGACCGGAGGGACGTCACGTGGCTTCGCCATCCGCATGCCCCGCCTGCGCGGCGGATTCGTGCGGGGACAGCATCTCGCTGGACGGGTCAAATCTGGTGAGGTTGGCCATCTGCGTTTCTCCTCGAACCCAGCTGGGCAGGCTGGACCGTTGGATGACCATAACTATTGACAATGGCGTTGTCAACCCTTCTACCTGATTGAGCGGAGCCGATGGCGCAGCGCAGCCAACCGAGGTGCCAGGCGGCGACGCTCGGCAGACGTGATGCGGGCCGCCGCGTAGCGCTCGAGCTGGTAATCCGCCGAGAGACGAACGAGGGCCCCGGTCGCAAGGCCCGGCGTGATGCGTCGGGCGTGGGCGGCAGGGCTCTCCGAGGGCCGCCTGGCGAAGCCGGCATGGCTGCTCAGCAGCTCGAGCGCGGCGAGGTAGGCACCGACGGCCGTGGATGGGTCACCGCGCGCCGGCCGTCGCGTGGCGACGACCGCGGCGACGGGCGGCTCGGCCGCCGGGCGGACGATGGACCGCTCCTCGAATCCGATCAGCTCGGCCGCCTGCTCGCGCCGCCGCTCCCGCATCCGGTACCAGAGGTAGAGGCCCACCGCGGCGAGCTCCAGGACCAGCAGGATGCCGAGAACGGTGAAGAACACGATCGTCGGCGTCGACGAGACCTCGACCGGGTCCGCGCGCAGGCTGGGGATCGTGATCCGCGGCAGCTGGATGCCGCGAGGAAGGAGCGGCCCGATCAGGTCGGTGAGCGCGGCGATGGCCACGATCAACGGCGTCGTGAGCAGCAGCAGGCTGAGCAGGATCACCCTGAGCGGCCCGAACACCGTCGCGGTCAGCGCGGCCACCGGCACCCCCAGCAGCGCCGCGGCAGGGATGCCGACCAGCGTCACGGCCAGCGCGATGCCGCCGACCAGGAGGAGCCACGACCGGCGGGCCGGCGATCCATCCGCGCTGCCGCGGCGGACGAGCTCGAGGCGAGCCAGGCCGAGCGCCGTGAATCCGCTGGCGGCGAACAGCAGCGTCGACACGAAGGCAGCGCTGACGAACGCGCGCTCCACGGTGCCGCTGGCGCCCAGGTGGCCGGCCAGCCACGGCAGGGCCAGTGCCGGGATGCCGAACCGCAGGAGCCGGTCCTGTTGGTCCTCGTCGTCGTCGCGCGAGGCGTGGCTGCGCCCGCGGAGGAACGCGATGGCCCCCACCCAGCCGGGCAGGTGCAGGATGAACGCGGCATCGGTGTTGCCTGCCACCAGCGCCGCGCGGACGTCGGGGTCGAGGAACCAGGTCAGGGCGCCGGCGAGGATCGCCAGCAGGATGGTACCCGGCATATCGACCCCCGCCCCGTTCCAGCGCCGTCGGCGGGCCCATCCCATGCCGACGCCAACCAGGAGGGCGAGCTCGAGCGGACCGATGAGGGGGCGCTGCCCGACGAGCGCCTGGACCGCCGCATAGAGGATGGCCAGCAGGGCGCCGTCGGCCACGGCCTGGAGCACCGGAAGCAGGCGGCTGCGACCGTCGCCACGCCCGAACCGGATCGCCGGGCGATCGCGGACGAGGCCGCGAGCCAGCTGCCGGGGGTCAGGAAATCCGAAGACCATCGGCCGTCCGCCAGTCCGGCAGCAGATGCGCTGCGTGCACCGGGAAGCCCGCCCCGTCACCCGACCACGCCCCGCCGGCCCGAATCGCCTCGACCGCGAACCCGCTGCGGGCAAGGCGCTGCAGCACCGGACGCAGGGGTCGCGGATCCCGGGAGGTGAGGGCGACCACGCTCGAACCGGCGGGCAGGCGACGGGCGAGCCAGGAGAGGAGCGCCTCGTACGGCATGCTGCTCACCGGGCCGATGCGCGCCAGCATCTCCCCGACGCGTGCCACCTGGCCCCGTCCGGCACGCGGGGCAAGCCACGCGATGCGCTGCGGCGTGCCGGTGAAGCTGGCCGCCGCGACCCCGACCACTGCCCCGTCGTCGAGCAGGTGGCGGGCGAGGGAGGCGGCAATCACGCACAGGCCCTCGAACGCGTCATCGTCGTAGGACATCTCCCAGTGGGGCACGTCGTCCAGGGTCTGGACATCCATGGCGATGACCACCGTCCGCCCGCGAGCCGGCTCGAAGCGGCGGCTGACCGGGATCCCCAGGCGCGCGGTGGCCCGCCAATGGACGCGACGCAGCGAATCGCCGGGCTGGAACGGCCGCACGCCACTGAAGAGGGCCGGGTCGGCGATCAGGCTGCGAGGCGCTCGGCGCTCGCCGAGCGGCGAGCGATCCTCCGGGAGGTGGGTCACCGGTCGCGAGCGCGGCACCACGGTCAGAGTCTCCCGCTCGGTGAGCTGCTCCTCGGCGGCGTCGCGCCCGAAGACGTCTCGCAGCCGCAGCCGCGCCGGACCGAGCTCATAGGCGCCGCGCCGCAGGTCGTCGAGGTGAAAGTGGCGCACCACCCGCTCATACCAGGTCAGGGCCCAGGTATTGCGCAGCAGGCGTCGCTGCTGCCGGTCGTCAGCATGGTCGAGGTCCGGTCGTTCGCGCACCACGAGGCCCTCGGTGAGCATGTCGTCGGCGGCGATCCACGGCAGCGGGAGCGGCTTGCGGTTCCAGATGGTGATGTCGAGCGCCACGCTGTCACCGGCCACCGCGCGCGATGCGCCCAGGCGGCGCTCGTACGTGACGCTGCGCACGCCGTAGCGCGTCCAGAGGCGGGTGAGCGTCCCATAGCCGGCGGTGATGGCGGCGACCACGATGAGTCCGGGGGCGTCGGCGACGCCGCCGATCACGACCAGCGTGACCGCCAGCGCAAGCCAGCCGCTCACGGCCGAATGAGGGCCGGCTCACCCTCCGGCTCGATGGCCAGCTCGACCGAGTCGAGGACGTCGGCGACCACCGCGGCGGTGGTGGCCCCGCGGAGCTCGCGGTCGATGTCCAGCAGGAGGCGGTGCTCCAGGACCGCCGGCGCCACTGCCCGCACGTCGTCGGGCACCACGAAGTCACGTCCCGCGAGCAGCGCACCGGCCTGTGCGGCACGGTAGAGCGCCACGCTCGCCCGCGGTGAGGCACCCAGACGCACGTCGGCATGCGCCCGCGTGGCGCGCACCAGCGCAACCGCATAGGCCTCCACCTCGGCGGCGACGCGAACGGTGCGGGCTGCCTCGCGCAGCCCGAGCAGGCGTCCCGGGTCGGCGACGGCGGCCACATCGTCGAGGGGCTCGGCGGAGGCCTGGTGGCGGCGCGCGATGGCACGTTCGCCATCCTCGTCGGGATAACCGAGCTGCACGCGCACCAGGAACCGATCGAGCTGCGCCTCGGGCAGCGAGAAGGTGCCCTCCAGCTCGATCGGGTTCTGGGTGGCGAGCACGATGAACGGGTCCGGCAGCGGCCGCGTGACGCCCTCGGCCGAGACCTGGCGCTCCTGCATCGCCTCCAGCATCGCCGACTGGGTCCGCGGCGTCGCGCGGTTGATCTCGTCGACCAGCACGATGTTGGCGAAGATCGGCCCGGGGACGAACCGGAAGTCGCCGCGGTCGAGAATGGACGACCCGGTCACGTCGGTCGGCAGCAGATCCGGTGTGCCCTGGACACGCGCAAAGCTCAGACCCAGCGCCGTGGCCAGCGCGCGTGCGAGGAGTGTCTTCCCGACCCCGGGCACGTCCTCCAGCAGCGCATGGCCACCGGCCACCACGGTGAGCGCCAGCAGGCGCAGCGGTTCCTCGGCGCCGACCACGGCACGTCCGGTGGCGGCGAGCAGGTCGGCCAGGAAGCGGTCGCCACGCGCGGCGGATGGATCGGTCATCGGTACTCCTACTGCCTCAGGGTGCCCGCGCGTTCACGATCGTCCAGCGTCGCGCACCGACGTCGAGGCCACCGACGAGCGCGGGACGTGCCTCGAGCTCGAAGTCAAGCAGGTCGGCCATCGGAACGGCCTCGAGCTGGGTCCCGACCTCGAGTCCAAGGAAGCTGCCGGGCCTGCGCTCGTACTGGACGAGCTGCGCCACCGCCGTCGCGCGGAATCCATCATCGTCGACGACCCGTACCCGCACGCCACGCAGGAGGTTGGCGGCGGCAACGCCGCAGTCGGTGCCGAGCTCCCCGCCGGCGCATCGGTCACGCAGGCCCTCGAGGGCGAGCGCGGCGGCGCGTTCCAGGCGGTCCGGGTCGGTCCCCAGCTCGGCCCACGTCGCGCGCTCCGCTCCGGTCGGCCAGGCGGTCACGAAGCGGTCGAGCACCGCCGCCGGCGTGGCGGCGGTCGCCGCCACGAGCCAGAAGCCCGTGCCCCAGGCGAGCAGCGGCACGGTCAGCCAGGCGGCGGCCGTCGCCGGCGATCCCCTGGGCGTGGGCGGGATGGCGCCCTGGGTCCGCTGCGCGGCGCGGTAGGCGGCGACGGCCTGCGCCGCCCAGATGACGATGAAGGCCCCACCCGCGACAAAGGGAACGAGGTACCAGGTCGTGTCGCCCAGCGTCGCCAGGAGGGCACCCACGAGCGCCAGGGCAAGGAGCTCGGCGGAGAGCATGGCTGCGGCGAGCTGGCGATGGCCGAGCAGTGCATGCCCCAGTCCCCAGCCGATGAGCGCGCGGCGCAGCGCCAGACCCGCGTCGACCGAGCCGGGCGCGTACGCCCCGCTCACTCGCCGATGAGGAGGTTGCGGAGCTCCGCCTCGCCACTCGCCGAGGTAACGGCGAGGAGCTTGTCGCCCGCGATGAGGCGCGTGTCGGGACGGGTGAAGACCGCCCGGCCGTCGCGCACCAGGACGGCGATGGTGCTGCCCTCGGGGAGGGTCAGGTCACGCAGCTCCCGGCCGACCGCCGGCGCGTTGGCGTCCAGCTGCGCCTCGACGATCTGCAGCTCTCCGCCCTCGAGCTCCGCGAGATGCAGCAGGTCGTGGATCGGGATCTCATGCTCGATGACGCCCAGGATCGCCTTGGTCGGGCTCACCGTGTCGTCGATCGCCAGCTGCCGGAAGAGCTTCTCGTTCTTCGGGTCGTTGACGCGCGCAATGGCGCGCGGGACGTTGAACTTCATCTTGGCCACCTGGCACGCGACGAGGTTGTCCTCGTCGTCACCGGTGACCGCCGCCATCACGTCGGCGCGTCCCATGCCGGCCTCCGCCTGGTAGCGGCCCTCGCAGCCATCGTTCGGGATGACGATGCTGCCCAGCTCGTCCGCGATGGTCCGCGCTCGTTGCGGGTCCTTCTCGATCATCACCACCTCGTGGCCTGCGGCCAGGAGCTCCTTGGTGAGGTGGTATCCGACATTGCCGCCGCCGACCACGACCACGTACATCGTCAGTCCTCCTCGTCGGTCGTCGGGGTGGTGGAGGCCGTTTCGCTGGGCATCGGCAGGTCGGTCACCGACACGCTGGTCGTCCCGCCTGCCGAATCGGCCAGCTCCTCGCGCTGGGCGTCGCGTTCGGCATGGTGTCCCTCGTGCGCGGCGGCGTGGGCACGCGATCCGGGCGGCGGTGCGCCGCGCAGCGGTTCGGCTGTCGGCGGCATGACGCCGCCATCGGTCCCGTCGGCGCCATCGCGTGCGGCGCGAATGAGCGCATCGGAGAGAATGACGGTGCGGCAGATCGTCTCCAGTCCGAGCGAGCGGAAGGCCTCCGCCCGCAGTGGGTCGTTGATCTTGGCCACGACGCGCGGCACGCCGAAGGTGTGCTTCGCCATCTGCGCCGCCAGGGCATTGCGGTTGTCGCCCTCGGTGAGCGCCATCACCAGGTCCGCCATCTCGGCGCCGGCACCCCGCTGGATGTCCTCCGCTGTGCCATTGCCGCGCACGGTGGCACCCGCGAAGGTCTGTGGGAGCCGGTTGAAGGCGCGATGGTCAAGGTCGATCACGGTGACGTGGTCACCGCGCTGGTCGAGCTCTGCCGCGGTCCGCGCACCCACGCGTCCACAGCCGATGATGATCACCCTCATGGCGTCCTGGCCAGCTCCTCGGTCTCGACGCGCAGACACCAGACCGGGGCGGTCGAGTTGCGCATCACGTACGGCACGGTCCGGCCGGCGTCCCATTGGCCGCCGAAGCGCTTCTTGTAGCGTAGTCCCATCACGATAAGGTCGGCGTGCTGTTCCACCGCGTCGTCGACGATCGCGGGTCCCGCCGAGCGTGCCTGCACCACGCCGCTATGGACGGTGACCCCGTGCTCGCCAAGGAATCCCTCCGCGCGGCTGATGACCTCGTTCGCGAACGCCACCGCCTTGGAGTCCTCCGCATCCAGGTTGCGCTCGAACGGCACCTCGATGACGTGGATCAGGAACGCCTCGCCGACCCCGATACTGCCGAGCAGCAGCGCCGCCAGGCGCAGGCCGGGCTCGTCCGCCTCGGTGCCCATGATCGGGACGAGGATGCGGTCGAAGCGCAACAGCGAAGGGCGCTCCTTCTTGGAGCGGAGGAAGCTCATGGCGACCGATATCCTACCTTCGCCCTAGCGAGGCGGCACTTCGATGACCGCGTCCACGATGAACTCGTCGCTGATCGTGTCGTCCGCACGCACCGCCAGGGCGCCGGTCGGCAGCTGGGTCCGATCCAGCACAACGCAGTCGGCAGGGTAGGTGAAGGCCTGGGTGGTGCCCTCGCCGACCCGGGGCCGCGCCTCGCGAGCGAGGATCTGCAGCTCGCCCGCCACGATGCGCATCGACTGGACCGTCACGCTCCAGCCGCCGGTCGGCCGCTCGCCGAGCGAGAGGCACAGCAGCGCCTGGGTCGCGAAGTCGATTGGCGGCGCCTCGACGACCATGCCCTGCGCCTGCCCGGCGTCGAAGGCCATCTCGATGGCCGCGTCGTTCCGAGCGACAGGGATCGCATCGGTCAGACGTCCGAAGTCGACCGTGCTGACGCCACCGTCGGACGGGGCGCCAGTCGCGGAGGCGCTGCGCATCGCGGAGGGGCTAGCGCTCGGTGCGGACGACGAGGGAGGCGGCGTTGGAGAGGGAGCCGAGCTGGTCCCGCAGGCACTCGCCGCGACTGCCAGCAGCGTCATGACAAGGCCGAGCCGGACCCTCATCGACCGTAACCCAGGCGCTCCGCGAGCCGCGGTGGCAGCCCCGCGTCCAGCATCTGGCGCTGGGTGGCCTCCACGTCGTAGGTGACGCGTCGGAACTCTGCGGTCTCGCCGTCCAGGTCGAGGACGAGGTAGCTCGACGCCGGGTTGCCGTCGCGTGGCTGGCCGACGCTCCCCGGATTGATCAACGCGCGCCCGTCGCCGACGCCGATCGTCTCCCCGGCGGTGCCGGGCACCGCGCGGATGGCCCCTTCGTCGGTTGCGGCGAAGATGACCGGCAGGTGGGTGTGGCCGAAGAGGCACAGCCGGGTGTCGAATGCACCGAGGTTCGCGGCGGCCACCTGGGCGCTGACGATGTACTCCCAGATCGGATCGCGCGGCGAGCCATGCACCGCCGTCAGCTGCCCATCGCGGCGCACCTCGGGGAGGGCGGCCACGTAGGCCCGCGCATTCGCGTCGAGCGCGTCGCGCGTCCAGGTGATTGCAGCGTGGGCATCCGGGTTGAAGTCGGCGGGATCCACGGTCCCGATGGCCGCGCCGTCATGGTTGCCCAGCACGCTCCGCGCACCCATCGCCTGGAGCGCCTCGATCACCTCGTTGGGACGTGGGCCGTAGCCCACGATGTCGCCGAGCACCCACAGCTCGTCGACGGAGGGCAGGTCAGCCCGAACCGCCTCGAGGGCGACAAGATTGGCATGGATATCCGAGAGCACGGCAAGGCGCATGGGTCCGCCGAGTATACCGATGCACCGCCGGGCAAGCCTTTTCCACAACTGTGCAAGTGACTTGCACAGTTGGCTCAGGCGAGGGGCCGGCGTCCGGGCACGCCAGGTCGGCGCGGGAAGCGCGCCGGCGTCGCACGCAGCTTGCGCACCTCGACCAGGGTGCGCCCGCCCAGCACCGCGAGCCCGGTGGATCGCACCTGGGGGCGACCTCCGCCGACGAGTCCGGCGGCGGCGGCCCCCGATCGCAGCTCCGCATCTCCGGGAGCCAGTGATCCCTTCCACGCAAGCAGGCCGCCGCCGACGCGAAGGAGCGGCAGGGCCAGCTCGACGAGCACGGGCAGCGGCGCACACGCGCGCGCCGTCGCGAGGTCGTGGGATTCGCGATGCTCCGGATCGTGGGCCAGCGTCTCCAGGCGTTCCGCCACGACGGTGACGTTGGCCAGTCCCAGCCGCGTGACGAAGCCGCGCAGCGCGTCCGCCTTCTTGCCGACCGAGTCGACCAGGGTCCAGGTCAGGTCGGGACGAGCCAGCGCGAGCGGGATGGCCGGCACGCCCCCTCCCGAACCGAGGTCGATCACCCGCCGCGTGCGCGCGCCATCCAGGAACGGGAGTGCCGCCAGGGCGTCGAGCAGGTGATCGCGGGCGACGGCGTCCGGCTCGACGACGCGGGTCAGGTTGATGTGGCGGTTCGCTTTCAGCAGCAGCTCGACGTAGCGGCGTATCGCGTCCGGCCACCCGGGCGGCAGGCGGCGCGCCAGCTCGGGCGCATCGGCCAGGAGAGGGTCGAGGGCGGCCATCGTGGCGCGCCCGACATCGGTCCGCAAGAGAAATGCTCCGGGCTGGTCGCGGTTCGGTCTTCCCGGGCGCGCGCGGTGTTGGTGACCGGCTCTCGCATCGGTCCCGCATCGGCCCCGGTTACCGTACTTGGCGGCCATCCAGAAGCAGGACCTGGACCGTACCCCGGCACGGCGGTGGAGAACAAGGGGATTGTTCCACAATCGGTCGGCGGATCTGTCCGATTGTGGATAACTCCGCCCCGCTATACTCGCTGTCGATGACCCTTGGCCTGTCGGCAGCGCGTACGATCGAGGTGCGGTGGCCGCGCAGCTGACCCCCGCCCAGCCGCCGCGCTTCGCACACGCGAGCGAGGCGGAGCTGGCCCGGATCCTCGACTACTACGGGGTCGCATGGCAGTACGAACCCGACGTCTTCCCCATCTCCTGGACCCCCGACGGCGGCGTCGCCGAGTGCTTCGCGCCGGACTTCTACCTGCCCGAGATCGATACCTACGTCGAGCTGACGACCCTCAAGCAGTCCCTGGTCCGCAAGAAGAACCGCAAGCTGCGCTGGATGCGGCAGCTCTACCCGGAGATCCAAGTGAAGCTCTTCTACGCCCGTGACTTCCGGGCGCTGATGGTGAAATACGGGCGACTGAGCTTCCTCTCCGAGATCGCCGTGGCCAACGGCGCCCCCAACGGGGCGCGAACCCTCCATCCGGACCGGGCGACGCCGGCCGAGGGAGCGGCATGACCGCGGCCATCCGCAGCGCGATGCACCAGGACGTCAGCGAGATCCTGCTCACCGAGCCCGAGCTTCGCGAGCGGGTTGCGGAGCTCGGCCGCCAGCTGGCCGCCGACTACGCCGATCGCGACCCGATCCTGGTGGGCGTCCTGAAGGGCTCGGTGGTCTTCCTGGCGGACCTCGTGCGGCAGATGGACATCCCCCTCTCGGTGGACCTGATGGAGATCAGCTCCTACGGCTCGGGGACCGAGACGAGCGGTCAGGTGCGCATCCTGAAGGACCTCAAGGGCTCCATCGAGGGGCGCAACGTGCTGGTCGTCGAGGACATCATCGACACCGGGCTGACCCTCAACTACCTGCTCCGCTACCTTGGCGACCGCGCCCCCGCCTCGCTCCGCGTGGCCTGCCTGCTCGACAAGCCCGCGCGCCGCCTCGTGGAGATGGACATCGACTACCGCGGGTTCAGCATCCCGGACCGGTTCGTGGTGGGCTACGGCCTCGACTACGACGAGCGCTATCGCAACCTGCCGTACATCGGCGTCCTCAAGCCGTCGGTCTACGGGGCCGCCGAGCCCGGCGAGTAGCCCACCCTCGTGAGCGACGGGTCGGGCCGCCGGTTCCGAGCGTTGATCCTGCTTGGCTGCCTCGCGATGATCGCGTCGGGCTTCCTGCCGTGGTGGCACGCCGGCGGCGAATCGGTCAACGGTGTCGCCATCCCCCCACAGTCGGGCATCGGCCTGGAGGGACCGGGCCTGGTCATCTACGGCGCCGCGGTGCTCGGGCTCGTCCTGCTCGACATCGGCTACATGCGCGGCCGGTGGGGCTTCGTGCTCGATGCGCCGCCGGTGTACCTGGTGCTCGGGCTGGGCGCCGCGGCGGCCCTCCTCTTCCGCGGCTGGGAGCTGTGGCACGTCGGCTTCCTGCCGCTCCCGCAACAGTCGCCCGGGTTGGCAGTTGCGGCGGTCGGCGTGGTCCTGGTCCTCTACGGCGCCGGGACCGGCTTCGGGAGCCGTCCGCGATGGTGAGGCTCGCCGGGGCGCTTGCGGTCCTCGTGCTGGCCGCCGTGGCTGCGGTCGCCTACCTGGCGCTGCAGCCGGACAGCCGCACGACTCTCGACGACCCGTCCGACGCCGTCGTGGAGTGCGCCGCCGCCAGCGGACTCGACGAAGCGGCGTGCCGCGCCTGGGGGGTTGCGACGGTGGCCGCCGGTGCCCCCTCCAACACCTTCGAGCTGACCGATCTGGGCCGTCTGCGCCTGGACCGGGGACTCTTCGGCCTGGCGTCCACCTGCCGCGCCGACTGGTTCACCACGCGCTACGCGACCGACGCGGCATGGACCGCGGAGATCCCCTGCCCGGGTCCCTGACGCGGGCGCTCGCGCTCTAGGGTTGACGAACCCAGATCCCGGTCTCGAGCTCCGCCTGCCGCGCACCATCTCCACAGCGGTCCAGGAGCGCGACGAACCGGAGGTCCGCTCCGCTCGCTCCAGCATCGTGGACGTGGTAGGCCCCGTGCACGGCCGGGCAGGCTGGATCGTCGTCGATCTCGACCGTGAGGCCGATCCCTGCCCAGTGGCCGCCCCATCGGTTGTCGATGGCGAACGTCCCATCGCGGATCTCGAGCGTCGCCGGGGGGTGCCCCTCGGTGGCGGTCCGCAGGTACGTGCCCGGACTCCAATGCTCCCCCACCTGCTCACGCTGCTGAAGGGTCACCCAGCGACCGCCCGCCGCCGCCGCGAGGGCCAGGATGCCGGCGACCGCCAGGCCGAGCACGACGGCGCGCGACGGGCGCACCGCGCGCACCGTCGCAGCGACCATGATCGCGGCGAGCCCGATTCCCACTCCGCTGGCCCAGCCGATGGTCAGGTCGACGCTCGAGATGCGTCCGTCCTGGCCGACCGGCACCAGCCCGGCGAGGATGGCGGCGAGGGCGATGGTCGCTCCGCCCAGCGCAACCAGTCCCGCCGCTGACCGCCGCATCCGAAGCGCGGCAAGGGCGGCCAGCCCGCCAACGGCGGCGGCGGCGATCCCTCCCGCCAGGATCGGCGCGGCGGGCGCCTGCCACGCATCGAGCTGCACCTGCACCTGGCGGTAGCCTTCGCCACGCAGCTCCCGGTCGTGGATGATCCAACCATCGACGAGGGAGAGGGCCACCAGGCCGGCCGCCGCCAGGGCGGCAAGGAGCAGCCAGCGGGTGGTGGCGCGGGTCATGGGTGTGCCCTCAGCGGGTGGGCAGGATCAGGGGCGACAGGATGACCCAGCCGACCACCACCGCCACCAGGAGAATGCCGACCAGCAGCAGCGGTCGCAGGTCGGGGCGGTACTCGCGGGGTGCGCGAGGGGGTCGACGCTCTGGAGCCATGCGCCGCGGCTCAGATCTCGCCGAGGTAGGCCTGTCGGACCTGCTCGTTGGCCGCAAGGTTGGATGCGCTGTCGGCCAGGATGATCTTGCCCGTCTGCAGGACGTAGCCGCGATGCGCGACGTTGAGCGCCATCAGCGCGTTCTGCTCGACCAGCAGGACCGTGGTGTCCTGCTGGTTGATGTCGGTGATGATCGTGAAGATCTGCTCGGTCAGGATCGGCGAGAGGCCCATCGAGGGCTCGTCGAGGAGCAGGACGGTGGGGCGCGCCATCAGCGCGCGACCGATGGCCAGCATCTGCTGCTCGCCCCCGGAGAGCGTGCCGGCCTTCTGCGCCCTCCGCTCCCGGAGCCTCGGGAAGAGGTCGTAGACGCGGGCCACGTCGTTGTCGATCGACTGGCCACGACGGCTGAAGGCGCCCATCTGCAGGTTCTCGAAGACGGTCATCCGGCTGAACACACGCCGCCCCTCTGGGGCGTGGGCCAGGCCGTGGCTCACCAGCTCGTGGGCGGGCAGATGGTGGATCTCCCGGCCGTTGAGGCGGACCGTGCCCTGCCGCGGCCGATGCGTGCCGCTGATGGTGCGCAGGGTCGTCGTCTTGCCCGCGCCGTTGGAGCCGATGAGGGTCACGATCTCGCCCTTCGCGACCTGCAGGCTGATCCCCTTGAGCGCCTCGATGTTGCCGTAGAAGGTGTGGACGTCGTCCAGCTCGAGGACCAGGGGGCGAGGTTGTGCGGCAATCGTGTCGGTCATGCGCTCGCCGCTCCCTTTCCCAGGTAGGCCTCGATGACCATCGGGTTGCTTCGTACCTCCTCCGGCGTGCCGTAGGCGATCTTCTCGCCGTGATCGAGGACCGTGATCTGCTCGCTGACGCCCATGACCACCTTCATGTCGTGCTCGATGAGCAGGATCGAGAGGTTGAGCTCGTCCCGCAGCCGGCTGATGAGGCGCGTCATCTCGGCTGTCTCACCGGGGTTCATGCCGGCGGTCGGCTCGTCGAGCAGCAGCAGCTTCGGGTCGGAGGCGAGCGCCCGTGCGATCTCGAGACGTCGCTGGTCGCCGTACGGCAGGTTCTTGGCCCATTGCTCCTCAACCCGGCGCCGCAGCCCCACCAGCTCGAGCAGCTCGCGTGCACGCTGGCGGGTGGCGACCTCCTCGCTGCGCACGCGGGGCAGCTTGAGCAGCGATCCCCACCACGGCGCGCTCATCCGCACGTGGCGGCCGACCATCACGTTGGCCAGGACCGTCATGGCCCCGAAGAGGCGGATGTTCTGGAAGGTGCGCCCGATGCCGCGCTCGACGATCTCGTGCGGTGTCAGCCCCACGATCGACTCCCCCTCGAAGGTGATGTTGCCGCTGGTCGGCGAGAGGAGCCCGGTGAGCTGGTTGAAGAACGTCGTCTTGCCCGCTCCGTTGGGACCGATGAGCGAAACGATCCGACCGCGCGGCACGCTGAAGTCGACGTCGCGATTGGCGACCAGGCCGCCGAAGCGGATGGTGACCTTGTCGGCACGCAGGATGGCGTCCTCGGACGGTGCGGTCGCTGCGGCCGGCGCGGCCGCGGCTCTCTGATCGCTCATGGGTTGATGCTCGCCTCGCGCGGGCGAAGGGTGGTCGGTGCGGTCGGGTTCTCACCCTCACCCTCTTCCTCTTCGCCGGTGTCGTGGAGCTCCGCCTGGCGCTGACGCGACGGGAAGAGGCCTTCGGGGCGGAGCAGCATCATCGCCACCAGGACGGCACCATAGATGAGCAGTCGATAGGCCTCGAACTCGCGCAGCAGCTCCGGCAGGCCGACGAGCACCAGCGCACCGACGATCACGCCCGGGATGTTGCCCATCCCGCCCAGGATGATGAGCGCCAGGGTGTTGATCGAGATCAGGATGTTGAAGCTGTCCGGGAAGATCGTTCCGATCTTGGCGCTGAAGAAGGCGCCGGCGAGGCAGCCGAAGCCCGCACCGATGGCAAACGCCAGCAGCTTGTAGCGAACCGTGTTGATGCCCGATGCCTCGGCAGCGCCCTCGTCCTCGCGCATCGCGTTCCACGCTCGCCCGACCCGCGAGTTGGCGAGGCTGATGGCCGTCAGTGCGGCGATGACGCAGAAGGCGAGGATCGGGTAATAGATGGACTCCGGGTCGCGGCTGAAGGGAGCGGCGGGCGGGATGGCGGTGATGCCCTGCGCCCCGCCGAGGTAGGGCTGCAGCCACGCCGAGCCGACCAGGATGCGCGCGATCTCGCCGAAGCCGAGCGTCACGATGGCCAGGTAATCACCCCGCAGGCGCAGGACCGGCGCACCGATCATGAGGCCGATGGTGACGGCCAGCATCACCACGAAGGGCAGCGAGGCCCAGAACGGGATCTGCGGCGCGAAGGCCGGCGAACCCGGCGAGGTGAGCACGCCGACCGTGTAGGCGCCGACGGCGTAGAAGGCGACGTAGCCGAGGTCGAGCAGACCGGCGAAGCCGATCACGATGTTGAGTCCCAGCCCGAGCAGGACGAAAAGGCCGACCTGGGTGAGCACGTCCGAGAGGCGGCGGCCGACGATCATCGGCAGGATCAGCAGGAGGGCCATGGCCAGCCCGAGCAGGATCCAGCGCACGAGGGTGGCTCGTTCGCCGCCGGTCACGGCACTCACCCGGGCGCGCGCCGGCCCGTCGCTGCGGGCGACCCGCACAACGATGGCGGTCAACGCGGCCAGCACGAGGGCGGCCGGCAGCTGCAGGGCGGCGCGCTCGTAGACCAGGTCCTCGACGGCTGCGAGGCCGATATTGCGCAGGATTGCCGAGAGGAACGGCTCCAGCAGCGCCACCAGCAGGACCACGAGACCGGCGGCCACAGCGGCGCGCGCCGCGAAGCGCGGGAGCACGGTCAAGCTGGCGCCGAGCAGCCCCAGCACCGTACCGACCGCCAGCAGCATGACCGTCCCGGCAGCGGGATCCAGTCCCAGCCACAGGATCTCGGCCAGCTTGGAGCGGGCGTTGACGAACATGGACCCGATGACGCCGGCATCGGAGATGAACGCCAGGGCAGCCATGAAGACGCCGGCCACGACCCCCACCAGCGCGCCGGCGATGAGGCGCTGCGTGTCGGTCGCCTCGGTCACATCGGTCACGCGGCGCGCGGCGGCACGGTTGCCGATCAGCAGGATGGCGAGTGCCGGCAGCAGCCACCCGAGAGCGACGGCGCCGTCCTCGAGCACGACCGACAGATCGAGCAGCTCGCGCTCCTGGAAGGTGTCGACCATCCCGACCAGGCCCAGGTGCAGGACCGCCATTCCGGCGACGAGCCCGAAGAGGAGGCCGCGGCGGACGAGCGGAGGCATCGGTCTCACGCGTTCTCCTTTCGCCCCAGGAAGCCCGATGGCCGGAAGATCAGCACCAGGACCAGCACGGTGAACGCGATCGCATCCTTCAGCTGGTTGGGGGAGGCAATCCCGAAGCCGTCCAGGAAGAGGAACGGGGCGACCGCCTCCAGGAGCCCAAGCGCGAGGCCACCGAGCATGGCGCCCACGATGTTGCCGATCCCGCCCAGCACGGCCGCCGTGAAGGCCTTGATGCCGGGCAGGAAGCCCATGAAGAAGTCGACCTGGTTGAAGAGCTGGATGTACAGGATCCCGGCCACCCCGGCCAGCAGGCCGCCGATGGCGAAGGTGATCATGATCACCCGGTTGACGTCGATGCCCATCATCGCTGCCACATCCTTGTCCTCGGAAACAGCACGCATCGCACGCCCGGTGCGGGTGCGTTCCACGAACAGGTAGAGGCCCACCATCAGGCTCACCGCCGCGAGCGTGACCACCAGCTGGTCGGTGCGCAGGTTGAGACCAAGGATGTCGGTGGTGCCCTGGAGCGGCGGGAACTCCGGGTAGGCGTTGACGCCCGACCCGTAGAAGCCGCGCGCGGTGTACTGGAGGAAGAGCGACGCCCCGATGGCGGTGATCAAGGGCACGAGCCGGGGAGCGTTCCGCAGCGGACGGTAGGCGATTCGTTCGAGAGCCACCGCGATGCTCATGGAGATGAGCATGGCGATCGCGATCACGATCGCGAACGCGATCACCGGCTGCGCATCGATGAAGCCTGCGTCCGCCATGAACCGGGCGGCGAAGAGGGCGGTGAAGGTGCCGAACATGAAGACTTCGCCGTGCGCGAAGTTGATCATGAAGAGGATCCCGTAGACGAGCGTGTAGCCAAGTGCGATGAGCGCGTACACGGAGCCCAGCGCGATCCCGGAGACGATGAACGTCTCCCAGTTCTCGATGCTGTACCGACCCTTGCTCAGGGTCAGGAACGCCCCGACCAGGGCAATGGCGATGAGGCCGCCGCCGAGCAGCCACAGAAAGACGGTTACCAGATTGAAGCGCCGGGGGCTCGATCCAGCCGGTGCCATCAGGTCTCCTGGGGGCCGGGGATGGGGAATGCCGCTCGGGTGAGCCGGGAGTGCCGGCTCACCCGAGCGTCAGTTGGCAAGGCCGCGGTGGGCCTACCGTTCAGGCCTAGGGCCAGATGCGCTTGAAGGCGCCATCGGTGACCTGGCTGACGCTGATCTTCGCGTCAGCGCAGTCGCCGTTCTCGTCACAGGTGAGGTTGCCCGTGACACCCGCGTAGTCGCTGGTTGCGAAGAACGCATCCCTGAGCGCGGTGCGCGGGATATAGGTGGTGCCGTCATCACCGGTGATGGCGACTTCCTCGATGGCGTCGGCGAGCATGTTGTAGGCGTCGAACGCGTGAGCGTGGAAGACGCTGATCGGCTCGTCCTCACCGGAGACCTCGCGGTACGCCGGCAGGAACTCCTCCTCGTAGAAGCCACCACTGAAGGCGAGGTCAGGACCGGAGAGGTACATCCCCTCGGTCGCGGCAGCGCCGGCAGCGGACAGGAAGTCAGGCGAGAAGACGCCGTCGGCCGCGCCGAGGACGGTGTTCTCGAGGCCCGTGGCCTCCTTCGCGCCCTGGGCGATCAGTGCGCCCTCAGCCACGAAGACCGGGAAGTAGAGGAACTCCGGCGAATCGGTACCGATGCTCTCCAGCACGGGGCCCATGTCGGACTGGCCGACGGTGACTGCCTCTTCGCTCGTGATGGTGCCGTCGCACTGGCTCTGGAACTCCTCGGCGAAGACCGCCGCGAGCTGGTCGGCATAGGCGCTGCCGTCATCGATGGTCGCGGCAGTCGAAAGCTGCAGCTCCTCGCAGACGAACTGGGCCATGGCCGCGCCCTGGATCTTGTCGTTGTGAGCGGTGCGGGCATAGAACGGCTGGTGGCTCTCCGGGAGGGTGAGCGAGGGGGCCGTGTTGGAGGGGCTGACGAGCAGGATGCCCTCGCCGCTCAGGATCTCGGCGGCGGCGATGCCGGCGCTCGAGCAGCTGGTGCCGATGACCGCGACGATCGTCTCCTCGGACGCGAGCGCGTTGGCGGCGGCGGTGCCACCCTCGGTGGAGCAGCCGTCGTCCTGGTGATTGAACTCGACCTCGTGGCCGGCGATCGTGTCACGCATCGTGCGTGCGACTTCCGCGCCGTACTGGCTGTCGAGGCCCAGCGACTCGTTCTCGCCGGTGATCACCAGCGCCGTGCCGATCTCGAGGGGATCGCCCTCGGCGATCTCGACGCAGCCGAACTCGTCGGCTTCACAGACGGCGGTGGGATCCCCGCCGGTCCCCTGGCTGGCCGACCCGCCAGCCGAGCTGCTCGGCGACGACGAGCCAGCGTTCGAACACGCGGCCAGCGCCAGCAGCATGACCGCGAGCATCGCGGTCCATCGGTAAAATTTCATTGAGTCCTTCCTCCAGTTGCTCGGAACGGCGCGAGCATGCGCACCTCGTCAAGAGTGGCGCGCATCATAGCGGTGCCTTCCGGTGAGGTGCAAGGGTGTCGCGCATCTTGTTCGGTGACTATCCCTGCGTCGGGCTGCGGGTTCAGTGGCGGATGGCCACATCCAGGCCCGGAGTCCGCGTCTGGTATCCTTGTCCGGGAGTCACGCAGCCGCCAAGCGCGCTGCCGTCCCGTCCCGAGGGCCCATTTCACTGGAGTTCCACGTCCGCAGCGCCCGCCTGACCGATATCGACACCGCGGTTCGCGTGCTTGCACGCACCGCCGGTACGTCGGCCGGTGGCCGCGAAGACGCAGATCTGCTGCGGAGCCTGCTCTACGTCCCGGCCGCGACTGTCGTGATTGCCGAGATCGAGCACCGCATCATCGGCGTCGGCGTGCTCTCGATGCGACCCTCGGTGCGTTCCGGTCCGTTCATCGGCTGTATCGATGAGCTGGGCCTGATGACGGAGGCGGACGCTGCACGCGACGACGAGCCTGACACCACGCTCCGCACCAGGGTTGGTCGCTCGATCATCGAGCACCTCGTCTCGTCGGCGCGTAACAAAGGATGCACACGCGTGGAGGTCACCGACCCCCTTGCCAGCGCAGAGGCGCCGCTGCTGAATGCGGCAGGCTTCGCCGGCCAGGGGACGCTCATGAGCCGCGCCGCCGGATAGCACCGACGGCGCGCCGGAGCCGGGGCACCACGCGGGCGCACCGACCATTTACACCAACAGGAGAACAGCTCGACCGTGAGCAAGAACGTGGCGATGTTCGTTGACGTCGCCAACATGTACTACGCAGCGCGCGGGCAGGATGTCGACGTCGATTACGTCGCCCTGCTGAAGCACGCCACCAAGGGCCGCGACCTCATTCGCGCCTACGCCTATTCGGGACTCGATCCCGAGAACGAGAACCAGAGGAAGTTCCTGGATTTCCTCACCAAGAACGGCTACAAGGTCGTCAGCAAGGACATCCGCAAGTTCGGGGACGGACGGGTCAAGGCGAACCTCGATATCGAGCTCGTCGTCGATCTCTTCCGCCTCGGCGACCGGATGGACATCGCCGTCATCGTGTCCGGTGACGGGGACTTCGCCTCCGCCATCCGCGCGCTCCAGGACAAGGGCGTGCGCTGCGAGGTGATCAGCTTCCGGCCGAACACCTCGAGCGACCTGATGGCGGTGGCCGACGAGTTCATGGACATCATGAAGGTCGCCTCCATCGAGCGCGGCAAGGGGATGAAGGTCCCCGGCATGGCCGCGCCGGAGATGCCGGCCAAGGAGGTCAACCCCGAGTTCGGCTTCCGCGAGGCATCGCGATCGGTCGCCGCGGCGGCACTCTCCGCCCTGCGTGGTGGCGGGGGCGGCGACGCTGCTCCCCCGGCGCGCGGACGGGGCCGTACGCGTCCGGCAGCCGCCACGCCCGTCGCCAGCGCCGAGGGCGCCGCAACCGAGGCGGCACCGCGCTCCACGCCCGCGACCCTCGAGGCCGACGGGGACGAGGCCGGCAAGCGCCGTCGCCGTCGCCGTGGCGGCCGCGGCCGCGGCCGTCGCCGGGAGGAGCCGGGCTTCGGTGATGCCGAGACGCTGGCCACCGGCGACCCGGACACGGAGATCGGCTGGGAGGAGCTCGACGATGTGTCACAGGTGAGCGGTGCGACGCCGGCCGACGCGCTCGGTGACCCGGATGCCGAGATCGGATTCGAGGAGGTCGATCCCGACACCCTCGCCGAGCTGGGCATCGAGGCCCCCGCGGCGGAGGCCGAGGAGAAGCCGAAGCGCGCGACCCGCAGCCGCGCCCGCAAGGCCGATACCGAGGCAGCCGCCCCGGCGGAGGCCGAGGAGAAGCCGAAGCGCGCGACCCGCAGCCGTGCCCGCAAGGCCGATACCGAGGCAGCCGCCCCGGCGGAGGCCGAGGAGAAGCCGA
>JBDTQJ010000007.1:0-30695 GCA_039932235.1 Chloroflexota bacterium | reverse complement strand
GCCTCGTCACCCCGAACTGGAGCGCCTCGTTCCCCGGCGATCCCTACGACGGGCCCGATCCGGACGGCTACATGCCGCGTGACGAGGTGGTCAATCGGATCGCCGGCTTCGCCGAGCGCTCCGGCGCGCCGCTGGCGCTGGGAACGGAGGTGCGACGCCTGGCGCCGTGCGACGGCGGCTGGACGGTCGAGACCAATGCCACGCAGATCCGCGCCACCAACGTGGTGGTGGCGAGCGGTGGCTTCCACCGACCGAACGTCCCGCCGCTGGCCGCAGAGCTGCCTGATCGACTGAACCACCTGCACTCGCATGCGTACCGCAACGAGTCGGATCTGCCGGCTGGGGCGGTGCTCGTGGTCGGGAGCGGCCAGTCCGGCGTCCAGATCGCCGAGGAGCTTGCCGACGCCGGACGAACCGTGTTCCTCTCGGTCGGTTCGGCGGGGCGCGTCCCGCGCCGCTACCGGGGACGCGACATCTTCCGCTGGCTGCACGCCATCGTGACGGATGGACCCGGCCACGGGGTCACCCTGCCGAGCGTCGACATGCTGCCCGACCCGCGCATGCGGCTGGCCGGCAACCCGCACCTGTCCGGGCACGGCGGCGGGCACGACACCAACCTGCGCGAGTTCGCGGCCAGCGGGCGGATGCATCTGCTCGGACGCATCGCCGGCGTAACGGGGGAGCGCCTCGATCTCGCCGACGATCTGCCTGCCAAGCTGGCGTTTGCGGATGCATTCTTCGGGGAGCGGTTCCAGCCCCTCGTCGACGCATTCATCGCCGCCGCGGAGATCGACGCCCCTCCGGACGACCGCACGCCGGTGGTCCACGATCCGCCGGTCCTGCGGAGCCTTGACCTGGCACGCGAGGGTGTCTCCACCGTGCTGTGGACGACCGGCTATCGCCGCGATTACGGCTGGATCGATGCCCCGATCGCCGACGAATACGGGTTCCCACGCCAGGTGCGCGGCGTCGCCGAGCTCCCCGGGCTCTTCTTCATCGGGTCGCTGTGGCAGCACAGCCAGGCGTCGGCCACCCTGTTCGGCGTGGATAGCGATGCGCGCGAGCTGGCCCGGCGGATGGGTCTCTCGCTGCCCGAGGCATAGAGCGGGCCCGCACGACGCCGCATGATCCAGATCCTCAACCTCGCCGAACTGGCCCGAGCACGGGTCACCGGTGCCCTGGTCGCCGGCATGCTGGCGGAACTGAAGGCCCGTAGCGCGGTCGGCACGAACCTCCTGGACATCGATCGGCATGCGCGGACGATGATCGCCGAGGCCGGAGCGGACTCCTGCTACGTGGACTACGCGCCCTCGTTCGGACGCGGCCCGTTCGGCCACTACGTCTGCACCTCGGTCAACGACGCGGTGCTGCACGGGCTGCCGCACGACTACGCCCTTGCGGACGGCGACCTGCTGACGCTCGACCTCGCCGTCTCCAGCGGCGGGATCGTCGCAGACGCAGCCATCAGCTTCATCGTGGGCGACCTGCAGCCGCCGGAGAGCGTGGCGCTGATCAGCGCCACCGAGCGCGCGCTGGAGGCGGGCATCGCCGCCGCCCATCCCGGGGCTCGCGTCGGCGACATCTCGCACGCCATCGGCCGCGCGCTCCACGAGGCGGGATACCCGATCAACACCCAGTTCGGAGGGCATGGCGTTGGATCGACGATGCACCAGGACCCGCACGTCGCGAACGCCGGACGGCCCGGTCGTGGCTACCGTCTGCAGCCGGGGCTGTTGCTCGCGCTGGAGCCGTGGGTCATGGCCGATACCGATCGACTTCGCATGGATCCGGACGGGTGGACGCTCCGCAGTGCGACGGGCTGCCGCACGGCACACAGCGAGCACACGATCGCCATCACCGACGACGGCGCCGAAATCCTCACCCTCCGCGAGCCGGGCCGCTAGCGCAGGGCGACCGCCAAACATCGGTCAGCGCGCCTGCGCATCGGTCTGGTCCGTCTCCTCAGAAGGCCCGGATGTCGCCGGGGGTCATGCGCGGCCCGTAGCGTGGCATGCGGATGCCGCTCACCTCGAGCAGGCGTTGCACCCTACCTCGCTGCCCGACGAATGGCTCGAGCAGCTCGAGCATGCGCGCGTCGTCGCCGCGTGGCTCGCCGGCCAGCGCCCACGCCACCAGCGAGGGGATGTGGTAGTCGCCGATGCTGATGGCGTCGGGATCGCCCCACGCGACACGCGCCACCTCGGCCAGGGTCCACGGACCGATGCCCGGCATGGCCACCAGGCGCGCCCGCACGCGAACCGGGTCAGCCTCCAGCCGGTCACCCTCGGCCGCGACGCGTGCCACGAGGGCGGCGCGGCGCCGCTCCAGGCCCAGCCGATGCCAGGTGAACGACGGGATGGCGACCAGCTCGGCGTTGGTCGGGATGACGCGCATGCCGGCCGCCGCGCCCGGACCGGGTGCCGGCTCGCCGTGCTCCCGCAGCAGCGCGCGCCACACGCGACGCGCCTCGATGCCGGTGATCTTCTGCTCCAGGATCGCGGGCACGAGTGCCTCCATCACCCGCCCGCTGCGCGGCAGGCGCAGGCCGGGAACGCGTCGCACCAGGCCGGCGAGCGGCTGGGTGGTCGGGGCGAACGCCGCGGGGTCGTCCTCCAGGCCGATGAGGGCGGGCGCCTGCCGCACGGCCCATTCCGCGCCAGGTCCCCACGCCCGCGCCTCGACCTCGTCGGGTCGCCGCAACAATTGGAGCGTCGCCGGTCCATCCGGCGTTCGGGTCGCCCGCCACGCCTCGCGAGCGCCAATGCGCATCGTCGGGTCGCCGTGGCCGTGGGCCACCGGCGCCAGGATCAGCGGCAGGTCCAGGGGCATCGCAACCGGGATCGTGGCCGCCACATCGGGCGCTGTGGCCCGGGGGAGTGGCGGACCCGTCCGGCGCGCGACGGCCGGCAGCATCAGCGCCGCATGGACAGGACGAGTGGGTCGCGCTGCTGGGCGCGCTCGAAGTCGGCACGGCTGCGCATGCCGTGATAGCCCTCCGCCACGAGCAGCTGCCCGCAGATCGCGCCGAGCGAGTTGCCGGGACCGGCCAGCACGAGGCGGTCCGGCGCTTCCTCGCGCAGTGCCACCCGCAGGCTGGCGGCGAATCGGTAGGGCGTCGTCACCTGCTCACCGAGGGTGTACTGGCGGAGGGATCGCGGATCGGTCGACCAGGGTGTCCAGCGTGCGCCACGTCCGTCGATCAGCGTGACCTGCGGCCGCCCCCAGCGCAGGCCGGCGAGGCGCGCGGCGGCCCGCTCGGCGATGTGCGCCGCCAGCGGGGAGTGGTCTGGACCGTGCAGGGCGAGGCGCAGCGGATAGCGATGCTCGCCGATGCGCACCGGCGCCAGCTGGCGAAGCGCGCGGTCGATGCCCGCGTCGTCACCGGCAAGCACGACGTACCCGCCAAGCTCGACGCTGGGGAAGGCGCCGCCCGCCCCGTTTCCATCACCTGCGCCGAGCACGCCGTCGACGCTCGCGCGAAGCGCGTCATCCGGCTGCCACTCGGCATCGGCGACCGGGTAGATCACCTGGCCGCCACGGCCACCCCCGGGAAGCGGCTCCTGCTGCAGGCGGCCCATCTCCTGGACGAGAGAGAAGCCGTCGTCGAAGTCGAGCACCCCGGTCGCCGTCAGCGCGGTGTACCAGCCCAGGCCGTTGCCGATCACCGCGGCGATGTGGTGGTCGGCCGCCGCTCGCTCGGCGTCGAGCAGCGATGCCAGCCAGGTCAGCGGGGAGATGTGAATCGGCTGGAGGTGCAGCTGCGGGTCGAAGCGCGGTGCAGCGTCCAGCTCGGTGAGCGGCGGGAGACCGGCCGCGGCACGCAGCTCATCGGCGCGGCGCACCCAGCGGTGGCCGGGGTCGAGCGAGCCGAGGCTGGCGACGGTATAGGCACCCCGCCCGGGAAGGACCAGCACGCCGCGCTCGGCGCCGCTCACGCGTGTGCCCCGCTCGCGTGCCGGACCGATGCCACCGCCGCGGCGACGATCTGGTCGGTGCCGACGAGGACCGCCGCGGTGGCGGTTCCCAGCGGCACGAAGCTGTCCACCGCGCGGACGGAGTGCAGGCGCCCGGTCCGGCCGCCGTGCTCCACCAGGTCGGCGATCACCGCATCGGCGATGCCGGCGCCGGTGGCGCGACACTCGTCGACCACCAGCACCGCGTCGCAGGCCGCGGCATGCTCGCGGATCGCCTCGACGGGAAGGGGGCTCAGCCAGCGGAGGTCGATGACCCGCGCCGCGATGCCGTGCTCGTCCCGCAGCCGCTTCGCCGCCTGCAGGCTGAGGCGCAGGCCGTTGGCGTAGCTGACGATCAGCACGTCGCTGGCATCTGGCTCGTATACGCCGACCTCGCCGGGGAGCAGCGCCGCCGGCGGCGGGGGATAGGTGGTCAACCAGCCGCCGTCGCCGTCGGTGTGCAGATCCTTCTCGTGGTAGAGCGCGATCGGCTCCAGGAAGACGACCACCCGGCCATCCTCGATGGCCATCGCCACCGCGCCGCGCAGCATGCGGGCCGCGTCGTCGCCGCGTGCCGGTACCGCGATCACCAGGCCGGGGATGTCGCGCAGCGCACCGATGCTGTTGTCGTTGTGGAAGTGGCCGCCGAAGCCCTTCTGGTAGGCGAGGCCGGCGACCCGCACCACCATCGGATTGCGGAACTGGCCATTGCTGAAGAACTGGAGGCTCGCCGCCTCGCCGCGCAGCTGGTCGAGCGCGTTGTGCAGGTAGGCCAGGTACTGGATCTCCGGCATGGGGAGTAGGCCGAGATGCGCCGCACCCTGGGCGATGCCGAGGATCGAGGTCTCGTCCAGCAGGGTGTCGAAGACGCGCGCCGCCCCGAAGCGGCGCTGCAGACCGGTGGTCACGTTGTAGACGCCGCCCTTGCGGCCCACGTCCTCGCCGAAGAGGAGGAGCTCCGGGCGGCGCGCCATCTCATCGGCCAGGGCCGCGTTGATGCAGCCGGCAAGGGTCCGGGCGTTGGGGGCCGTGAGCGTCTCGGGGAGCGGACCGACGAAGACCGAGGTGCGGTCCACCTCGAGCGCCTCCGCGGCGCGGGCCGCGACCCGGTCCGGATGCCACGGGGCCATCGGCGCGGTCACCTCGGCGGCCGTCGCCAGGCGAGGGCGCAGGGCTGCTTCCTCCGCCGCACGCATGACCCGATCGCGCGTGTCGCGGACGAGCGCCGCCAGCTCGTCGCCCCCGGCGGCTCCCAGCTCGGTGAGGCGGCGCGCGGTGCGCAGCAGCGGGTCCTGCGCCTCGACGGCCGCGATCTCCGCCGTGCCCCGATAGGCGTGCTCGGCGTCGGACCCGGCATGACCCCACAGTCGCACGGTGGGCAGGTGCAGGAATGCCGGCTGGCGGGAGTGGCGGACGTGGTCGATGGCGGCCTCGGCGGCCTGCCACACCTCATCGAGCTCGCCATCGGCGAGCACATAGCGCAGGTGTGGAAGGGTGCCGAATGACTCGGCGATCCAGCCGGAGGGGGTCGGCACGCTGATGCCCGTGCCGTTGTCCTCGCACAGGAAGAGGATTGGGCAGGGCAGGCCGAGCCGCGCGGCGTAGCGGGCGGTGTTGATGCCGGCCAGGGCAGTGGCGTGGTTCGCGCTGGCATCGCCGAAGGAGGCGAGCACGATCGCGTCCGACGGCACCTCGGCCGACATGCCCATCCGTCGCGCCCGTGCCAGGCTGAACGCCAGGCCCGTCGCCTTGGGCAGGTGGCTGGCGATGGTGGAGGTCTGCGGGGGAACCCACAGCGCTCGGCTGCCCCACACCTTGTGACGCCCGCCCGAGATCGGGTCCTCGGACGAGGCAACGATGCCCAGCAGCGTGTCGAAGGCAGGCGTGCTGCCCGCGAGCTGCCGCGCACGGGCCATCATCAGGCCCCCGGAGCGGTAGTGCAGGAAGGCCGGATCGCTGATCCGCAGCAGGGCCCCGACCACGGCGTTGTTCTCGTGGCCGGCCGAACCGATGGTGTAGAAGCTGCGGTTGGTCTTCTTCAGCTCGCGCGCCGCGACATCCAGGGCGCGGCTGAGGACCTGGTCCTCGAAGACCGCGACGGCGGCCGCGGCGGTGAGCGTGCGGGTCCCGCCGATGACGGCGTCGGGGGACAGGCGCCTGCGGGCGGCGGGGAGCGCGGCGATGGCGTCATCGAGGGCGGCCTCGACGATCGGTACGCGGTCGAAGGTCATGCGGGTCGGCGATGCTCGGCGCTGCGGGCTGGGGACGGCGGGGGCGTTCCAGCATGATAGCGGTCGGCGCCTCAGCGACCCGCCCGATCATCCGGGAAAGCCGCCGCCGGTGGTGACCGCGGAGATGATCAGGGCGAGGCAGATCGGCAGGTGGCGGAGCCACCGTGGAAGGGAGCGGGGCATGGGGCGAGGCCTCCGGGATGCGGGCCGGACCTGGGTGGCCGGCGCATCCGACAAGGGGACCGCATGGGGCATTAGCGGCCCATTAGCGCCGGCTTATCGGCCGCCGGCCACCTCAGCCGAGCGAGATGAGCGTCACCGCGGCAATCGCCAGCCCCACCGCCACGAGCCCGAGCTTCGGCAGTGCCTCGCCGAGCACGCCCCGCGCGAGGAGCATCGTGACGAGCGGGTACAGGCCGCTGAGCGCCGCCGCCAGCCCTACCGGGATGGCGCCACGGGCGACCACGAACCCGATGTTGCCCCCGACGTCGAGCAGCCCCGCCAGGACCACCAGGGGCGCAACCCTGCCGAGCCCGGCCGGGCCACCGCGTGCGACCACCATCCCGCTGATGAGGACGGCGGACGATACGCGGCTGGCCAGCAGGACCCACAGCGGATCGCCGGCTGTCGCGGCCAGGTCGAGCAGCACGTACCACGACCCGAAGGCCAGGGCCGCCGCCCCGGCCAGCGCGAGTGCCGTGCGGCTCACCCCGGCGCGCGAGGCGCCCCCGGCGGTCATCGCGGCGACGCCAGCCAGTCCCACCCCGGCGAGCTGCAGCGGGGCGAGCAGCGTCCCCGTCACCGCCCCGACCAGCACCGGGATGACGACCGAGCCCAGGCTCGAAAGCGCCGCCACGAGCCCCATCGCGCCGAGCGCCAGGCCGGCATACAGGGCGGCGAGTCCAATCCCCCCCGCGACGCCCGCCGCCAGCCCGATGCCGAGCGCTCCGCCATCGGGCAACGGGGGTCGCAGAATGGCTGCGCCGACCACCAGGGCGAGCAGTCCGACCCACTGCGCCGCGGCGGCGACCAGCATCCCGCCGGCCCGGCGCGCGGCGAGGCCGCCGCTGAAGTCGCCCGCGCCAAAGCTCAGCGCGGCCGCGATGCCGGCAGTGACCCCCAGGAAGGCAATGGGCATGGGCGGCGAGGCTACCAGACCGGCTCCTCACCAGGCGGCGCCGCGGAATCGGCCGGTTCGCATCTCGTGGACGACCGATCTCGTGACGAATTGGAGCGTGAACGCCGGAACCCGTGCAGAAATCGGCTTGACATCCCGAGTCGCCTTCCGCAGCATCGGCCAATCCTCCGCCGCGGGCGTCCGAGCACCGGGATTCGTTCCCACCGCCCGCCGGAGAGTCGAAAGGGACGCGTGGCCGCACACCGGACCGGCGCAGTTCATCCAGCGGAACGACCAGCCAGCGAGGGCCAGCAAGCCCCGCCGGCGGCCGTGCGCCTGGAGGGCATTCGCAAGCGCTACGGGGATGTCGAGGCGGTCGCCGGGATCGATCTGGAGATCCGATCGGGCGAGTTCTTCAGCATGCTCGGGCCGTCCGGCTCCGGCAAGACCACCACCCTGCGCATGATCGCGGGCTTCGAGCGCCCGAGTGACGGTCGCATCCTGCTCGACGGGCGCGACGTGACCGGCATCCCGCCCTTCGACCGCGACGTGAACACGGTCTTCCAGGATTACGCCCTCTTCCCGCACATGACGGTTGGCGACAACGTGGCCTACGGCCTGATGGTGCGCCGCGTCCCGCCCGACGAGCGACGGCGGCGCGTGGCGGAGGCGCTGCGCATGGTGCGCCTCGCGGACCACGACCGGCGACGGCCCTCGCAGCTTTCCGGGGGCCAGCGGCAGCGCGTCGCGCTGGCGCGCGCCCTCGTCAACCGTCCCGGCGTGCTGCTCCTCGACGAACCGCTCGGCGCCCTCGACCTGAAGCTGCGCGAGGAGATGCAGATCGAGCTCAAGGCCATCCAGCAAGAGGTCGGCATCACCTTCGTGTACGTGACCCACGACCAGGAGGAGGCGCTCACCATGAGCGACCGCCTGGCCGTCTTCAACGGGGGGCGGATCGAGCAGGTCGGCACCCCGGCCGAAGTCTACGAGCGTCCCGCGACCGGCTTCGTCGCCGGATTCGTGGGGACCTCGAACCTGCTCAGCGGGGCCGCGGCGCAATCCGTCATCGGTCGGGAGGGCACCTTCACCGTGCGGCCGGAGAAGATCCGGCTGGCCGCGCCGGACGACGCGGTCACCGAGGACGAGGGGTCGGCACTGGGAACGGTGCGCGACGTGGTGTACCTCGGCTCGGATACCCGCTACATCGTCAGCCTGGACGCGGGGAGCGACCTGGTGGTGACGCAACAGAATCTCGAGACATCGTCCATGGAAGCGCTCGCTGCCCGCGGCCGCTCGGTTCGCCTCATCTGGCACCGACGGCATGTGCTGCCCCTTGCCGGCGGCGACTGAGCTCATCGAATCGGAGGAACGGAGAACACATGCGAACCCCACGACTGCCGGCGGCCATCGCCGGCATGGCACTCGTCCTGGCGGCCTGCCAGGGCGGGGCGGCATCGCCATCACATTCGGCGCAGGCATCCCTCGGGGATGGCGAAGGTGCCCTCAACCTCGTGATCTGGACGGGCTACGCGGAGCGCGGCGAGAACGATCCCGCGTACGACTGGGTGACGCCGTTCGAGGACGAGACCGGCTGCATGGTCAAGACCCAGGACGGCACCGACTCGGCAAATATGGTGCAGCTGATGCAGACCGGCGAGTACGACGGCGTGTCGGCCTCCGGGGATGCCACGCTGCGGCTCATCGCGGGCGGCGAGGTCGCGCCGATCAACACCGACCTCATTCCGAACTACGCCAACATCTTCGACGGCCTGAAGCTGCAGCCGCACAACAGCGTCGACGGCGTCCCGTACGGCGTTCCCCACGGCCGTGGCGCCAACGTGCTGCTCTACAACACCGACGAGTTCGCTGAGGCACCGACGAGCTGGGATGTCGTCTGGGAGAGCGATTCACCGGCCGCCGGCAAGATCAGCGTCTACAACAGCGCGATCTACATCGCGGATGCGGCGCTGTACCTGATGAAGCACAACTCGGATCTCAACATCACCAACCCGTACGAGCTCGACCAGACGCAGTTCGATGCCGCCGTCGAGCTCCTGCAGCAGCAGAACGAGATGATCGGCGAGTACTGGGCCACGGCCGCGGCCCAGATCGAGAGCTTTGCCGCGGGCGACATGGTGGCCGGCACCAGCTGGCAGTACCAGGCCAACAACCTGACCGACTCCCCGGTGGCGGCCACACTCCCGGAGGAGGGGTCGACCGGTTGGTCCGATACCTGGATGATCAGCTCGAGGGCAGCTCACCCCAACTGCATGTACAAGTGGATGGACTGGATCGCCAGCCCGGAGGCCAATGCGCAGGCGACGGTCTGGTTCGGCGAGGCGCCGACCAGCCAGGCGGCATGCGACGCGGCGGAGGAGATCTCGCCCGGTCACTGCGAGGCCTTCCACGCGACCGATGAGTCGTACTTCGACAACATCTGGTACTGGACCACTCCGCAGAAGGAATGCGGTGACGATCGCGGTGCGGTCTGCAAGGACTTCACCGAATGGACCACCGCCTGGCAGGAGATCACCGGCTCCTGATGGGGGCCGATGACCGCTGATCGACCGATGCCGGCCGGGCGCCCTCCGCGGGCGCCCGGCCGGTGCACCCCGCGCCTGTCCCGGACCCGATGACCACCGCTCCGGCGCGGGCGTCGGGTCCCGCGCGGCGCTTCGCGCGGCTGCTGTATCGGCACCCGCGTCTCCAGCTGCGGCTGCTGCTGGCGGCGCCATTGCTGTGGCTGCTGCTCGCATACCTCGGGTCCCTGGCCGTCCTCTTTGCGAACGCGTTCTTCCGCCACGACTCGTTCACCGGGCGGGTGATCTTCGAGTTCACGCTCGACAACTTCGCCGCCGTGGCGGGCACCGAGGTGTATCGGACCATCACCCTGCGTACCATCGGGCTGGCCGTGCTGGTCACCCTCGTCTGCACGGTGCTCGCCTTCCCGATCGCCTACACCATGGCCCGCGTGGCCTCGCCGCGCATCCGCGGCCTGCTGGTCATCGCGGTGCTCATGCCGCTCTGGGCGAGCTACCTGGTCAAGGTCTACGCGTGGCGCACGATGCTGCTCGGCAACGGCGTGCTGGACTGGCTCTTCGCGCCGTTCGGAGTGAACGCACCCGGGATCGGCGAGGGCGCGTTGCTGCTCGTGTTCACCTACCTGTGGCTGCCGTACATGATCCTTCCCATCTACGCCGCCCTCGAACGGATCCCGGAGTCGCTGCTGGAGGCGTCGGCCGACCTCGGCGGGCGCACCGGCATGACGTTCCGCCGGGTGGTGCTGCCGCTCGTTCTGCCGGGCGTGGTGGCGGGGTCGATCTTCACCTTCAGCCTCACCCTGGGCGACTACATCACGCCGCAGCTGGTCTCGAATACGCGGCTCATCGGGAATGCCATCTACGACACGCTCGGGGTCCCGAACCTGCCCCTCGCGGCGGCGATCGCCACCATCCCGGTGATCACCATCGTGGCGTACCTCCTGCTCGCCCGGCGCACCGGCGCCTTCGAGTCCCTGTGATGCACCGATGACCGAGTCGCGCTGGCTGCGCATCGGGCTGTGGGCGGCCACCCTGGCGGTGCTGGCGTTCGTCTACCTGCCGCTGGTGGTGATCGCCATCTACGCGTTCAACGCCAGCGACATCCAGTCGTGGCCGATCCCCGGCGTCAGCCTGCGCTGGTTCGAGCGCGCCCTCGCCGATGGCGCGGTGCGCCAGGCGTTCCTCAACTCGGTGATCGCCGCGACGGCAGCCACCTCGATCGCGCTCGTGCTGGGCACCCTGGCCGCCTTCGCCGTCCAGCGCTTCCGCTTCTTCGGGCGCGAGATCATCAGCTTCGTGGTGATCCTGCCGATTGCGCTGCCCGGGGTCGT
The DNA here is from genome assembly GCA_039932235.1 of Chloroflexota bacterium. Lineage (GTDB taxonomy): Bacteria > Chloroflexota > Limnocylindria > QHBO01 > QHBO01 > JAICQM01. The sequence continues at coordinate 19,523 of JBDTQJ010000007.1, read as the reverse complement.
CACCGGCGTCGCCCTGTCGGCCACCTTCACCACCCTGGGGATCGGCTTCGGGATGGTGACGATCGTCATCGGCCACGCCACCTTCTGCGTGGTGATCGCCTACAACAACGTCATCGCCCGGCTGCGCCGGACCTCGCGATCGCTGGAGGAAGCGTCGATGGATCTCGGCGCGGACACGTGGCAGACCTTCCGGCACGTCTTCCTCCCATCGATGCGCGGGGCGCTGCTGTCGGGCGGCCTTCTTGCCTTCGCGCTCAGCTTCGACGAGGTGATCGTCACCAACTTCACCGCCGGAGCCGGGGTCGACACCGTGCCGCTGTGGGTGCTGTCGGCCATCCAGCGCCCCAACGCGTTGCCGGTCGTCAACGTGGTTGCGGTCGCGTTGATCCTGCTTTCCGTGATCCCGGTGTACATCGCGCAGCGCATCGGGGGCCGCGCCGCGCGCTGAGGCAGCGTCGGGGGCTGGTGCGCGCGCCACGGCGGTCGTATGCTCGCGGCGGCTGCGGTTCGCCCGTACCGCCCGAGCGGGGAGGGATCCAACTCATGATCATCGAGACCCAGGAGCTGCGACCGATGGCGCATCCCCCGCGCCGGCGCTGGGGGTTGCCGGTGATCGCCACCGTCGTCGCGCTCACCGTTGCGATCGGCGGGGTGGTGGGCGCCTACCTCGTCAACGGACGCGGCGCTGGTGCCGGCACCTTGACCAGCTGGGCGCCGGCTGATGCCGCGATCTACGCGGAACTCGACCTCACGCTCCCCGGCGCACAACGCGCGAACGTGGCTGCGCTGCTCGACCACTGGTCGGCGCTGAACCCGGATCTCCTGCTCGGCGACGAGTTCGCGGGCTGGGTTGACGACATGATCGGCGGCAGCGGTGCCCCCGTCTCCTACGCCGATGACCTCGCCCCGTGGCTCTCCGGCACCTTCGCGCTGGTGATGAGCGAGTGGCCGGCGATGGCGAGACCGGACCCGATGAGGATGCGGCAGTCGCTCCCTGAGGTGGGCATCGTGATCGGTACCCGCGACGAGGCTGCCGCGGCGGCCTTCGTTGACCAGGTGCGCGACCTTGCCGTCGAGGGTAGCTCGACCTTCAGCTCGAGTGACCACGGTGGCGTGACCATCTGGTCCCTGGACGTCGATCCGTCGACCGCGCAGTTCGTGACCAACGCAGAGGTCGCCTACGCGGTGACCGATGGCGCCGTGCTCATCGCCACCGGCGCTGACGAAGTCGGGCGGCTGCTCGATACGCACGCCGGCGGCGCGTCGCTCGCGACGGACGGCGCGGCCGGCCGCCTCATGGCAGCACTGCCGGCCGATCGGATCGGCCTGTCCGTGATGGACACGCGAGCCCCCATGCAGCAGCTCGTCGACAAGGTGGCGGCGAACGCGCCGGAGCTGGCCGCCAGCCTCGATGCCTACCTGGCAGGCACGCCGCCGATGACCGTGGTCGCGCTCTCCGTCGAGGCCGACCGGGTGGTCGTGACGAGCGCAGCCGCGGTGGTCGAAGGACCGCTCGCGTTCCAGCCGCTCAGCGAGGCGCTTGCGGAACGCATTCCGGCTGGCTCCCTGTTCTACGCATCGGCTCCCAACATCGGTCCCTCGGTGGCGGCGGGCATCGACACCTTCCTCGCCGCCCTGGCGGCTGATGAGATGACCGCGGACAGGGCCGGCCAGTGGCTCGCGGAGTTCGAGTCTGCAACCGGAGTAGCGCCGCGCGACCTCTTCGGCTGGGCCGATGACATGGCGCTCTACGCCGGCTGGAACGGGGCCGAGCCGGTGGGCGGCGTGATCGCCCTCACCGATGACCCGGCGGGCGCCACCGCCCAGCTGGACGCGCTCGTGGATGCCCTCGCCAGCGCGGCAGGCGCCTCGATCCGTGTCGAGCGCGACGGCGCGGTCACCCAGCTCATCGGCAGCGGGATGCCGACCGTCGAGATTGCCGTCAGCGACGATGCAGTCACGATCACCGTGGGCAGCGGGGAGGCGACTCGCCTGGCGGCGGTCGAGCCCGCGACTTCGCTTGCCGGTGAGGATCGCCCAGCCGCGGCCATGGCGGCGCTCGGTGGCGCCGCGACCGACCCAGCGGTCTGGCTCGATCTCGCCGGGATCATCGACGCGGTCACCGAGCAGCTCCCCGAGGGCGATGCCCTGAGCCCAGAACGGATGGTGATCGCCAACCTCGAGCCGCTGGACCACGCGGTGGCCGTGACGCGCATCGAGGACGGCATCACGATCACCCGCATGGACCTCGTCGTGCGGTGAGCGCGGCGGCTCTCGAGGCGCTGCGCCTGCCGGATGAGGTCAGGCCGCCGACAGCGGCATCCGTGGCCGCCTACCTGCGAAGCCTCGGCGCGGAGCCGCATGCCTGGTCGAACGGACCGGGCGATCGGTACGCGGTGCACGAGCACGGCTACACCAAAGTGCTCATGTGCGCCGCGGGCAGCATCACCTTCCTGGTAGGGCCGGACGAGCGGCCGCTCCCTCTGCGACCGGGGGAAGGGTTCGTGCTGCCGCCGCGCACGCGTCACGCCGCCGAGGTTGGGCCGGCGGGCGTCACCTGCCTGGAGGCTCGGCGCGACTGATCGGTCAGTCGGACGCGTCCTCTGCCTCGCGCGCCGCCCGCTCGTAGGGATTGTCGCGGTACCAGGCGCCGCTCGTGCGCCACGCCCGGTACGACGCGCGGAGGTACGTGACCCCGAACGACGGCCCGTGCTCGGCCCACTGCCGCACGTGCTCGAGCTCGTGGCGCAGCTCGCGAGCCTCGAGCGCGCGCCACGCCCAGATGTGGCGGCCCACCGTGATGGCCAGCCAGTTCCGCAGCAGTGTGGACCCGGGGCGCCGCAGCCACGGAACGACGTGGACCCGGTGGGGGAGCGGCCTGCCGCGCTTCATTCGTGCTCGTGGTCGTGATCATGGTGCTGATGCTCAGGCCCCGGCTCCAGGAGCAGGTCGCGGCGGTCGCCCCAGCGCTTCAGGAAGCGGTAGAAGTTGCGCTTCGACTGGCGCGTCAGCTCCGGCTCCTCGAACGCCGCATAGCCGCGGTGCTCGTGGCGGGTGAACGGCAGCGCCGCGGTGCGCACCGCGCGCCATCCCGCCGCCCGTGCCTGGAAGCTGAAGTCAAGATCGGCGTTGCGGTACCAGCGGAAGCGCCGGTCGAAGAGCCCCGCCTCGCGGAGCACGTCGCGTCGCACCGCCAGGCAGTAGCCCTCCACCGCGTCCACCTCGCCGGGCGGCGCATCGTCGAACTGGCGCCCGTTGCCGCTGCGCACGCCCCAGCCGCCAGCCACGCCGACGCCCGGGTCGCTGAAGGCGGCGAGCAGCGGCGCGGCCCAGTCGCCCGTCGGCTCGAGGCTCGTGTCCAGCAGCAGCACCACTTCGCCCATTGCCCGTCGCAGGCCGAGGTTGACGGCATCCGCGTACCCCAGCCGCTCGCTCGTCGCGAGCACCGTCACCTCCTCGGCGGCCGCGACCCCCTCGATCGCCGGCTCGACCGGGTCGGCGGTGGCGTTGGCCACCACCACCAGCTCCCAGCTCACGGGTGGGGGATGCGCCCCCAGGCCGGCGACCGTGCGGGCGAGGTCGTCGACGTGGTCATCCGCGACGAGCAGGACAGAGAGACGCACCGTCGGTGCCTCGTCGAGGCGGCTGGCGAGCGACTCGGCGCTGATGAATCCGGCGTCGGCGTCGTCGCTCGGCAGGATCGGTCGAAGGGTCGGCCCGCTTCGGGCGTCCTGGACCTCCCAGCCGAGGGCATGGATGCTGTCGCGCAGCGCATCGGCCCGGTCGAAATCGCGCGCGGCGCGTGCCTCGCTGCGCTCCGCGACCAGGCGGCGAACCGCGTCGGGTGCTCGGTCGCTCACAGTGCCTCTCCGTCCAGCATCCGAGTGTCCGCAGGCCATGGCGCACCACGTCCGATCGGTTTGCCGTCGGGATCGCGCCTCAGCTTGTTCGGCCCGCTCGCCGGCGGGCGGTAGCGCAGCCGCTCGACCGGCACGCCGCCAATGAGGTGGCTTGCCACGATCTCATCGGCGTCGGCGGTGCTCACCGCGGCGTACCAGACGCCATCGGGGTAGACCACAACCATCGGTCCGTTGCCGCACTGGGAGAAGCAGCCGGCCTTGTTGATCCGGATCCGGTCGCCCAGGCTGTGCTGCTTGACGAGGGCCTTCAGGCGGGCGTGGACGCCCAGGCCATCGCCGTCGATGGTGGCGCACCAGTCACCGCTGGTGCAGACGAAACAATGTCGCTGGTAGACGCTCATGCGATGCGGAAGTACTCCCCTGGCTGCCCCGAACGTACCGGGTGGCCGGAAGGCACCTCAACCGTACTATCCGGACAGGAGCCGCACCGACCGCACAGCGAGCGGGACGACTCGTCCACCAACCCACTCGTGCCCGGTGGAGGACACCGTACACAATGATCAGCAACGAAGTAGGCAGGCTGCTCACGGCTTCGGAAGTCGCCGAGATGCTTCACCTGCACGTCAACACCGTGAAGCGTCTCGGTGATCGCGGCGAGCTGCCGTTCTTCCGCGTCTGCAAGCGCGGCGACCGGCGCTTCCGCTACGACGACGTGCTGGACTTCCTGCGCCGCAGCAAGTAGCCACCACCCCGATATCAGGCCCCGACCGGTCCCACGCCGCAACGGGCCTCGCTCCTGCCAAGGGGGCATGAACGACCGCCGAGGTGCCCATCTCGGCGGTCGTTCATGTGCAGGCGGCATAATGGCCGACCGATGAACGACGCCGACCCCTCCACCGCCCTCGCCGAAGGGCAGCAGCTGCTCGACGCTGGCGATCCCGAGGCCGCGCTCGAACCGCTCCTGCGCGCCACCTCGGCCTCCGATCCCGATGGTTCCGGCGCCGCGTGGCTGGCGCTCGGTACCGCGCGCTACCGGACCGATGACGAGCCCGGCGCGCTGGTGGCCTGGCAGCGGGCCGCCGAGACCGACTTCGGTGGGGCGTGGATGGGCTGGCGCAGCGTCGCCGAGCAGCAGGTGCGCGACGGGGACCTGGATGCCGCGATCACCGCGTACCGCGAGGCGGATCGCCGCGCCCCGGGCCACGAGAAGGGCGCGATCGCGAACCGCATTGCCTGGCTGCTCAAGGAGACGGGCCACGACTTCGCGGCGCGGCGCCAGTTCAACCGCGCGCGGGGCAGCTACGCGGCCTTCACGCCGTACGTCACCTGGGCCATCATGGCCGTCTGCACCGCAATCTATCTGCTCGACGTCGTGCTCAGCCAGGGCAGGACGCTGCAGTTCTTCGGTGGGACCGGGCCCATCGGGGATGCCGCCCTGATCTACGCGCCCTACGTCGCCGATGGCGAGTACTACCGCATCCTCACAAGCGCGTTCATCCACCTCGGCTTCGGCCACCTTGCCTTCAACATGCTCGCCCTCAACCTGTTCGGCGGGGTCCTGGAGCAGATGTACGGCCGCGTCGAATACCTGGTGATCTACCTGCTCTGCGCGGCCGGTGGCAGCGTGCTCACGATGCTCCTGGCGCCCGACCAGGCCGCCGCCGGCGCGTCCGGTGCCATCTTCGGCCTCTTCGGCCTCGCATTCGTCGTTCCCCGTCGTCACCGCGTCGCTACCACGCGCGAGGCGCGGGCGGTGCTCGGTCAGGCAGGAAGCCTCCTTGCGATCAATCTCGTCTTCACGTTCCTCATCCCGGGCATCAGCTGGACCGGCCACGTCGGCGGGCTCCTCGTCGGGGGGCTCATCGGCTATCTCGTCGCGCCGGCGCACGTGCCCACCATGAGCACCATGTTCCGCGGTCCCGATGGCTCGAGCCTCGCACCAGCCGCATCATCCACGCTCCGCGCCGCCGCGTACCTCGCGGTCGCGGTTGGGCTGGCCGCCGGGACCTGGTTCGCGATCGGCGTCGGCTGACCACCGAGCTCAGCCGCTAAGCGATCGCTAAGCCGCCGATAACCGGTGCTGGGCTAGCGTGCCGCCAGATCGGGCGCCGCCCGGTCGCTCATCAGGGGAGGTGTCGCCGCCAACCGTGTCGCAGCCTACTCAATCCTTGTCCCTCGCTGCGTATCGGAGGTTGCGATGTCTCGCACCCGGTTCACCTTTGGGGCGCTCCTCATCGGCATGAGCGCTCTCGTCCCTTCCACGTCCTTCGCCGCTGACCCGACGGTCGAGGTCCTGCCCGGACCCGCCACCGGCACGACGACTGCCCTGCCCCTCAGCCGCGCCGAGCTGCGATCCGTGGCGGCGCGCGAACGCCAGGCGGCGCAGGTAGTCGCCAGCTTTACCTCGAACGGTCGCGGCGCCGACGCTGACGCCTACGCGACCGCGCTGTGTCCGACGACGGCGGTGTCGGCCGCCGACCTCGATCGGACGGGAAGCTCCGCGACGACGAAGGCAGACGCCTTCGGGGCGACTCCCGCGGACCGCATCGCTGCAGTCACAGCGTCCGGCAGCTGCGTCAGCGACTTCGTCGCGATTTACCCGCGCCAGCAGATCAAGAGCTACTTCTGTGGACCGGCCACCGTCCAGCAGGTGATCAACTTCACACGTGGCATCTTCAGCTGGGATCAGGGCACCAACTGGTTCCTGCAGCAGCAGATCTCAGACTGGTGGCTGAAGGCGGATGCCAACGGCGGGACCTCCCCGTACATGGAGCGGGTGGGCATGAATGCCGGCAGCCGCCTCCCTGCCGGCTTCACCTACTACGAGGTCCAGGTGAAGAGCGGGGCAGACTGGCACAGCAAGGTCATCACCGACGTGACCGGGTGGAACATGCCACTGACGGCAGCGGTCGCGCCGCGTGACATCGGGTTTGCCTACTTCCTCTCCAGCTGGGCAAACAGTCGGCCCGTGAACACCGGCCATTGGATCGTCATGCGGGGCTACTACGGGAAGTGGGATGGCACCCGCACCCCGCTCGTCTACTACACGGATTCCTCCGGCGGCGCGGGTGGCGCCACCGGACGCTTCTACGACCCCAGCTTCGACGTCTACCAGACCCTCCTCAAGACAAACCCGGTCCATCCACAGGGGAAGTGGGTTGTCTGGTAATCAGGCCCGGCTGCCTCGCAGGAGCGGGGCAGCCGGGCTTACCCTCACATTCGCGCTGGTCGCCTGCAGCGTTCCGCCGCTCGACCGGAGCGGCCGCGCGGAGCCGTCGGCCGTGTCGCGGCCATCCAGCACGGTCGCACCCACCGCCGGGCCTACCGGCGCGCTCGTCGACGACCCGGCCCACGCCGACTTCACGACCGTGCTGGAGCATGGAACTGTTGGCGACGCCTCCACCACCCTGTTCGTGACCACCGACGGTGGGTCGGTCGTGTTCTCTGGCGCGTCCGAGCTCGACGGCCAGGCCCGTCACGCGCCAGATCTGTTGATGGCGGTGCCGGGCCAGCCCCCGCGAGTGATATTCCACAATCCTCGCCGGCAATCGGACCTGATTCCGGTGGCCGCGGGTGGCGGCTACCTGGCCTTCGGCGAGGGTAACGTGGGCGAATTCGGCCCCAAGGGCTGGGTGCTGTGGCTCCTTCCGCCGGGCGGCTCGGAGCCGTTCGAGCTGGACCGCAATCCCGCGACCAACGAAGCGCCCCTCCCCCTCGTCACCATCAACGAGAGCCATGCCGCCTGGCAGGCCATCGGGTTCGGGCCGGAGCTCGAGCGCGCGGAGCTCGTGGCAGTCGATCTCCCCTCGATGACGCGGCGCGTCATCCACTCGGCGGATCCGCAGGACTACCAATGGTGGGACCCGGCCCTCGACGGAGATCTCCTGGTGTACACGGAGGTCGATTACGTCCATGGGGACGCGGCGTCGCAGTTCCAACCCGCGGAGCTCTACGCGATGTTGCTGGACCTGGGTGATGCGTCCGCTGCCCCGGTTCGCCTCGACACGTCGGGGAGGGCAACCGAGCCGGCCATCCACGGACGCACCGTGGTATGGAAGGAGGCAGATAACGTCTTCGCGTGGGGGACCCTGACCATCCACGATCTCGATTCCGGTCGCTCCCGATTGGTGGCGACGGACCCGCAGTCGGGGATAAAGACGCCGTCGGTCGGCAACCGCTATGTCGGCTTCTGGGGCATCGACGACACCGAGTTCTACCTCTTCGACCTCAAGCGGGACGAGATGGCGCGCGTGTTCCAGATATCGCCGACCAGCGAGATCGGCGGCGCGTACCGCGTGGAGGTGGCCGGCGACCAGGCGGTGTGGGTCCAGGGAGCGCCCGGCGGCTCCGTCATCGCCTGGGCGCGACTGCCCTCTCGGGATGACCCGTAGCCGTCGCCCTCGCCTGGCTCATGCGCCGGCCCGTCGCTCCTCCACGGATCGAGGGGCGACTGCCGGCGCCGGCAGCGGGCGCAGGTACGTCGTCAGCACGATTCCGAGATACCCGGCCCAGCTGATGAGCCGAAGCCACTCTGGTGTCGCGGTGTATCCGAAGATCGCCGCCAGCATCTCGCCCAGGAAATTGCCCTGGTGCGGAAGGACGCCACCGAGGTCGAAGGCGGTGGCGCTCAACGGCAGCTCGGTGCCGTAGAACGCGGCGACCTCGATGAATTCGTGCACGGCATGGCCGAGGAGGCCGGCCGCTATGAAGATGAGGGCCACGCCGGTCCACTGGAAGAAGGTCCGCAGGTTGATGACGCGCGCGCCGCGGTAGAACCCGTACCCGATGCCCGAGGCGATCAGGAGGCCGATGACCGCGCCGAGCAGGGTGCTCGACGCGCCGCCCTCGGCGCGCGCCGCAGCCTGGGTCTGGCCGAGGAGGAACAGGGCCGTTTCGATCCCCTCACGAATGACGGCCGTGAATGCCAGGGCGCTGAGCCCCCAGACCGAGCCCTCGGTGAGGACGCGATCGACCGACGCATGCAGCTCGTTCCGCACCCCGGCCGCCTGGCGGCGCATCCAGAACAGCATCCAGGTGACGACCGCCGCTGCGACCACCATCGCGATGCCCTCGAAGATCTGCTCCGCCGGCTCGCCGAACTCGCCGATGGTGGCGAAGAGCACCACCCCGACCAGCAGGCTGAGCCCAGCGGCCACCGCGACGCCCAGCCAGATCTTCCCGAACTGGCGGCCGTTGCCGGTGCGCGCGAGGTAGGCGAGGACGATGCTCACGATGAGAGCCGCCTCGACCCCTTCGCGCAGGCCGGTCAGCAGCCCGGCAGACAGAAACCCGAGATTCAAGGTCAGATGCTCCTGGCGATGACGGAAGATTTCAGACGCAAGTTAGGCTAGCCTGACTCCATTCCTTCGTCAACCCGAAATACCCGTCGGCCAGTCGGGATTCCCGTGCCGGGCGGCGCGCCGGGCGGAGGTCGCTAGAATCTCCGATAGCCATCCCCGATGCCGGAGTGCCGGTGAGCCGGACCGCAACTCTGCCACCGGCCACGCAATCAGTTCGCCATGGAGCCCCGATGATCGATTTCTCACTGACCGATGCCCAGCGCGAGGTGCAGCGCACGGCCCGCGCCTTCGCCGAGCGGGAGATCCTCCCGCGCATCGGTGAGCTCGACAGCACCGCGACGTACGACCGATCCATCTACGAGAAGATGGGCGCTGCGGGCCTGCTGGGCCTGCCGATTCCGGAGCAGTACGGCGGCGCCGGGATGGACTACATCGCCTTCGCCCTGCTGTGCGAGGAGATGGAGCGAGCGGATACCGCCTTCCGCGTCATCCTCAGCGTGCACACCGGCCTCAACTCGTTGACCCTGCTGCAGTGGGGGAGCGAAGAGCAGAAGCAGCAGTACCTCGTCCCGCAGGCGCGCGGTGAACAGCTCGCCACCTTCGGCCTCACTGAGCCGGGGGTCGGATCGGATGCCGCGAACCTGTCCACCACGGCACGTCGCGACGGTGATCGGTACATCCTCAACGGGTCGAAGATCTGGATCAGCCTCGCGGACGCCGCGGACAATGTGCTCGTCTTCGCCACCGTCGACAAGAGCCAGGGCCACAAGGGCATCACCGCCTTCATCGTCGAGCGCTCCTTTGCCGGCTTCAGCTCCGAGTCGCTGCACGGCAAGCTCGGCGTGCGCGCCGGCAACACCGGCATCCTCACCTTCGATGACTGCGAGGTGCCGGCGGCGAACCGGGTCGGCGAGGAGGGCGAGGGCTTCACCATCGCCATGAGCGCCATCGACCAGGGTCGCTACACCGTCGCCGCCGGGAGCGTGGGCCTCGCCCAGGCGTGCCTCGACGCATCGGTCAAGTACGCCCACGAACGCAAGACCTTCGGCTCGGAGATCGGTGAGCACCAGCTGGTCAAGCAGATGATCTCGAAGATGTACGCGGGCATCGAGGCGGGACGGCTGCTGGTCTTCAAGGCGGGCTGGAAGAAGAACGCCGGCGAGCGCAATACCCGCGAGACGGGGCTCGCCAAGTGGTTCTGCACCGACCACGCAGTCGCCTCGGCACTCGACGCGATCCAGGTCCACGGCGCCTACGGCTACAGCAACGAGTACCCGGTGGAGCGCTACCTGCGAAACTCGAAGGGCTCGGTGATCTACGAGGGAACCAGCCAGATCCACACCCTCATGCAGGCCGATTACGCCCTCGGCTACCGCAGAGATCGTCCGCTGCGGATGCCGCAGCCCCCGTTCGAAGGCGAGATGTAGGCAACGGCGCCGTTCAGGCTCCGCTCACAGTCCGGTAGTCGGGACCCGCGCCGGTTTTTTGCGCCGGTCGCCACAGCCAATCCACCGCGCTCAGGACGATGGCCGGCAGCCCCACCAGCAGGGCGGTCCAGAGGGGCGCCGAGTAGGCGATCGTTACCGGGTCAAACGGCACGGCAGTGCCACAGCAGGCGCCGGCCATTCCCAGCAACGGCGCCGTCGCCCACCAGGCGGCGACGCTCAGCACGGCCGGAATCGCGACGAGCCGTGCCGCCCAGCCGTCGGTGAGCCATGCGATTGCCGTGCTCGCCAGCACGGTCGCGGTGGCACCGTAGAGCGACAATCCGATACCGATTGGAGTCCAGGGCAACGGTCCGAGCCAGTAGCCGTCAGCGAGCGCGATGCGCCCGTACTCGTTCAGCGATGCGGCAGCCGCCATCACGAGCAGGATGCTGGCGCCAGCAGCCAGCACGATGATCGAAAGCGCCTGCACGCGGCTGGCGACCTGTTGCCCGGTACGCCTCATCTCGCCTCCGTCTCGCCGCTGCCCGTCACCGCACGTTCGCCGAGCGCGCGCAGCATGATCGCCTCCGAACGGCACCGCAATCGGTCATCTCCCGCAAAGGGCGCATCGTGGATAGCCTTGCCGGCCCCTCGAGGGTTCATCGGCCCGGGTGGCTATACTCGGCGGCCCATGAGTCGCACCATCGAGTTGTTCGTCGGAATCCTGCTGCTCGCCGTCGGCGTGCTCATCATCGCCGGCGAGTGGATCCGCACCTTCCTGGGTGATCTCGGCGTCACCCCGGAGCTGTGGGCGTGGTGGCCCGCCCTGCTGGTCGGGGTGTCCTTGTTCTTCCTGGCCCCCGCCGTGTTCGGGGAGCAGCACCGCCGGCTGCGGGCCGGGATGGTGATCCCCGGCGTCGTGCTGGCCGCGATGGGCGGCGCCGCGCTGTACACCTCGCTCACCGATCGCTGGAACTCGTGGTCCTACCTGTGGAGCGTCTTCCCGTTCAGCGTCGGCCTCGGGATGTACGCGGCCGGCTGGATCGCCGACGCCCCCGCCTTCAAGTGGATCGGGGCGGGCGTGGCGGCCGGGGGCGTGGTCGCCTACGTGGCCTTCGCCACCGCGTTCGGTGGCGAAGCGTTCCGCCTCGTCGCGGCGGTCGGGATCATCGCGCTGGGGATGGCGCTCACCGTGGGCGGACTTGCCGAGCGGCTGTCGCGCAAGCACCCCGCCTGAGGCGGGGAGCCGGGGATCATCGGTCAGCTCGGCGGCAGCACCAGCCCGACGAGACTGATCGCCACGGCCCCCCCGGCCGCGACCGCGGGCAGGAGCCGTAGCCAGCGTGACTGCAGGCGAGCCGCGGCCGCCGCGATGACGCTAGCCGCGACGGCGCCGCCGAGCCCGGCGGCCGCCCCGGCGAAGGCGTGTGCCAGGGTCGGTGACGCGACCCCGACCTGGCGTTCACCGGCCATCACCACACCGACGATGACCACCCCGAGCGCGGCAAAGAGGCCAGACCCGACGGTGGCAGTGGCGGCCCGCGCAACGCCCTGCTGGGTTGCGCCGGTCGCTGCGGCGCCCGCGGCCAAGATGGCCGCCACGACATAGGTCAGCAGCGTGGGATGCTGTGCGTCGAGGGGTGCGGCCACCACGAACCAGGCGAGGGTGGCGAGGGGTGCGCCGAGCATTCCCACTGCCGCCATCCAGGTCAGCGGACGCGTCCAGTCCTCGGGATCCTCCGGCGGAACAACGTTGCCGAGGCGGACGCTGGCCGGGACGAGATCGTCGCCACCCCGATCCGCGCTCACCTCGGGGCTGCGTCCGCGGCTGCGTCCGCGGCAGCTCCGGCGGCGGGGGCGAGCCGCAACCCGAGGACCGTCGTCCCCAGCTCGTGGACCATCCATCCCGCCTCGCGAACCAGCCGTGGATCATCGCCGCCCGCCAGCGCGGCCAGCGCATGCAGCTCCGGCAGGGCGGCGGGGGTGTTGAGATCGTCGTCCATGGCCGCCAGAAAGCGGTCCCGATGCTCCACGACCAGCGGCAGCAGCGCACCGTCGTCGTCGAGGCCGGGCGGCTCGGCCGAGAGCTCGCGAGCGCGGCACGTCGCGCTCCGCAGGCGAGCCATCGCGACGGCGGAGGCCTCGAGCCCCGCGGCGTCGTAGTCCACCTCGCGGCGGTAGTGGTGCGAGACGAGGTAGTGCCGGATCGCGTCGCCGGGAAAGGACCGCAGCAGGTCACGGACGAGCACCAGGTTGCCGAGCGACTTGCTCATCTTCTCGCCCTCGTGACGCAGCATCCCGACATGCATCCACGTGTCGACGAACGGCCGCTCCCCGGTCGCGGCCTCTGACTGGGCCGTCTCCGAATCGTGGTGGGGGAAGATGAGGTCGCCGCCGCCGCCGTGAATGGCGAAGTGATTGCCGAGATACGCGGTCGACATGGCGGAACACTCGATATGCCAGCCTGGTCGCCCCGCGCCCCACGGAGCCTCCCACGAGGGCTCGTCGTCGAGCGACCGCTGCCACAGCACGAAGTCGAGCGGGTCGCGCTTGCCGGGCATCTCGGGGATGTTGCCGCGCTCGTTGGCGATCGGCAGCATCGCCTCCGGCGGGAGGCCGGACACCTCTCCGTAACGCGGCCACGAGGCGACGTCGAAATAGGTGTTGCCCTCGGCGACGTAGGCGTGGCCGCGATCCAGCAGCGCGCCGATCATGGCCTGCATCTGTGGGATGTGCTCCGTCGCGCGGGGATAGACGTCCGGCGGCAGCCAGTTGAGCGCGGCCATCTCGGTGAGGAAGGTGGTGACCCAGCGGTTGCCGAGCTCGAGGTAGTCTTCGCCGCTCTCTCGTGCCTTGCGCAGCATGTCGTCATCGACATCGGTCAGGTTCTGGACATATCGCACTGTGTACCCCAGACGGACGAGGTACCGATGCAGGACGTCGAAGCTGACGTAGGTGAACGCATGACCCAGGTGCCCGGTGTCGTACGGGGTCACACCGCACACGTACAGGCCCACCGGCCGATCCATCGGCTGCTCGAATGGCACGAGCGCGCCGCGGCGCGAGTCGTGGAGGCGGAGGGTCACGCTCTGGATTCTAGAGCGCTGGACGGGGGGCGGTAGAATCGGCCGACCCTGCTGGGGAAATGCTGCCGCACCCTGAGGAGCCCGAGTACACCATGGAAGTCCTGCGCTGGATGTTCTTCTTCCTGCTCGCCCTGGTACTGATCGTGTTCGCGATCTTCTGGGTCCAGGGACGTCCCCTGCCCCTCCCGCGCTTCTGAGGGTCGCTCAGCTGCCGCCCGGCTTGGTCATCATCAGGAAGCCGATCACCCCGGTGGCAGCGCCCATCCCGTAGGCGATCCAGCGCTGCTGGCGTGCTCGCCGCTCCCAGCCTGCGGCATCGCCGGCCCGCACCCCGATGAGACGGCGCAGGTTCGGGCGACTGACGAAGCCCGCGACCAGCAGGTTCGCGGCATAGATCACGAGGGCGATGAGCAGCCATGGCTGGCTGAGCAGCTGCGTTCCGAGGACTGCCAGCAGGCCGGCGCCGGTGAGCGCCAGGCCCGCCGCGATGACGAGCGCACCGCTGCCCTGCAGACGCATCAGGATGCGCGCCAACAGGTTCGTCTCGGCGCCACGTCCGCGGCGCAGGAGAAACGGCAGGAGGACGCTCGGCAGCAGCAGCGAGATCGCCAGCGCGATGTGCGCAACCAGGAGGAACGGGAACCAGCTCATGCTGGACCGATCCTAGCGCACCCTCAGGAAGATGCCCGGCCACCCTTCCCGCGGCGGCTCTCGAGGATCCCGATGCGACGCAGCGCGGTCGGGATGTTGATCGCCCAGCCGACCCCGAGCGGGCGGTCGGTGAAGACCTTCGTCGAATGCGGATTCCAGTAGGCCCGCTTCAGGTCACCGATGTTCGGCACGCGGAAGTCGTACGGCACGAAACCGCCGACCTTGCCATGCCAGGTGCGCTCTCCGGGCGGCTTGCGCAGCTCGGTGTAGATTGCGCCGGCCACCGCGGCGAGCACGGCGGTGCGGAGAATCCAGGCGAATGCGCTGATCTCGCCGCCGACCGTCTCCGCCCGATTGACGACTTCGCGCCGAATGTTGGTTGCCATCGCACCATCATGAGCAAGCCTCGTGCCGCGTGCACGGCCGCCGCGTAGACTCGGCCGTGTGCAGGTGTTCGACGCGGCCGCGACGCGGGCCGCCATCCCGATCGGCGAGCTGCTGGACGCGGTCGAGGCCGCATTCCGCGACGTGTCGGCGGGGCGGGATCGGTCACCCCTTCGAACGCACGTCGGGCTTCCGGGCGGCGACCTGCTGCTGATGCCCGGGGTCCGCGAGGGCGGTGCCGGGAGCACCGTGAAGCTGGTGACCGTCACCCCCGGCAACGCATCGCGCGGTTTGCCCACGATCCATGCCTCGGTGACGTGGCTGGACGCGACGACCGGCGCGCCACGCGCCGTGTTCGATGGCGCCACGATCACCGCCATGCGCACCGGCGCCGCTTCGGGGGTGGCCACTCGGCTCCTGGCACGCACCGATGCGCGAGTGCTCGGATTGCTCGGCGCGGGCGCCCAGGCGGGCTGGCAGGTGCGTGGCGTGCTCGCCGCCCGCCCGATCGAGGAGGTCCGCGTCTACGCCCGCGACGCGACCCGGCGGCGCGCCTTTGCTGACGAGCTCGCCGCCGATCTCGGACCATCGGTCATGGTGCGCGCCGTCCCGGATGCCGAGGCGGCGGTCCGTGGCACCGACGTGGTGTGCGCCGCAACCACCTCGGCCGAGCCGGTCTTCGACGCCGCCTGGATCGATCCGGGCTGCCACGTCAACGGCGTCGGCGCCTACCGGTCCGACATGGTGGAGCTGCCGCCGGACCTGTTCGGCCGAGCGGCGCTGATCGCGGTCGATGCGCATGCGGCTGCGCTGGCCGAGGCGGGGGACGTGCTGCGGGCCCTCGCGGACGGGGTGATCACTGACGACGCGCTGGTGGAGATCGGGCGTATCGACCGCGCGTGGGCTGCGAACCGGGATCCCCGTGCGATCACGATCTTCAAGAGCGTCGGCCTCGCGATCCAGGACGTTGCCGCCACGGAGATCGCGGCGCGCCGGCTGCTCGGCTGACCGGGGCGGGCAGAGGCCTCAGGGGGCGTCCACGAGGCGGGCGAGCACCGGGTCGCCACCGAGCTGCCGGGCAACCTGGTGGATCAGGCGAGCGGCGAGGTCGCCGAGCAGGACGCGGAAGGTGACGAGCCGCGGATCTGTACGGGCCGTGGATGGCCGCGAGGTCGCTGCCCACGCGTATCCGACGCTGGCAACGTCCGAGTCCCACTCCAGCACCCGGGCGGCGGCACGACCGCCGTTGCGCCAGGCGGGCGAGGACCCGTCCGCAGCCGATGCATCCACCACCGCTGCGACCTTCCCGGTGGTGGTGGCGACGACCACGATCGGGTCAGGATCCGGTGGCGGCGGTGGGGGCGGCGCAGGGGCATTCACGATGCCGCTCTGCCCGCCGCCGGGCTGGCCGGCGGGAACCGCCGTCGGGAACGGCGTTGGCGCCGGGGTCGCCAGGGGGGTCGGTATGGGGGTCGGGACGGGCGTGGGTAGCGGCGTGGCCACCGGCGTCGGCGCAACGGTGCCCGGGGCGGTGGTGGGCGTGGCCGTCGGCACCGGCGTGGGCACGGGGGTCGGCACCGGGGTCGGCACGGGGGTCGGCATCGGTGTGGGTGCCGGCGTCGGCGGCGGCGGGGTGACCGGGGCGGGTGCCGCGCTGACCGTGACGCCCGCGTAGTAGATGGCCATGATCTGGGCGGCGCTCTTCCCGTCCAGGCCACAGGCCTGGGATCCCCACTGGTACATGCGCCAGCCGTTCGCATTGGCGCCACATCCCTCGCCCGACGCACCGGCGTTGTAGTAGGTCGGGAAGATGCGCGCGGCCTTCAGGGCCAGCGTGCCCCACGTGGCATCGACCGCCGCGGCCATGCTCGCGTAGGTTGGGCGCGACGGATCGTAGTGCTGGTCGCGGGTGGAGTCGAAGATGTCGAAGCAGGCGCCATCGGCGGTGACGTAGCCGCGGTAGTGGAGCACCTGGTACCACGCGTAGTTCTTGACCGCCAGGGCGCCGGCGCGCAGCGACTCGGTCGTCCAGCCGCTGATCCACTCGCGGGAGAGGACGTTCTTGACGTAGGTCCGGAAGTCGACCGTGTCCACCGCCCCGCTGGCGGTGCGGAAGACGCGGATCGTCGGCGGTGGCTGGCTCTCGCTGGTCCACGCCGTGCAGCTCGCGGCGGCCGCCCTGCCCGGCATGCCGGGGACGGAGAGCGCGGTGCTGAGGAGGCCGGCCAGCAGAAGCCCTGCGGTCCAGCGGGTGGTGCGGGTATGCATCGGGCCACCGACGCTATCAGCGCACCCAACCGCACCGAACCGTACGAAGGTACTGCGACCGGACCGATGCGCCCGCTGCCGCGGGCGTCAGGCCCAGCGGTGCACGCGCTGGCGGATCGTCTCGAAGCCGAGCTCGTCGCAGAGGGCCGTGAAGGCGTCGCGAGGCACGCCGTGCCATTCGAGGTCGTCGAGGGCGGGCGTGAGCGACCCGATGGCAGCATCACGGTTGAGGGTCGCGAGGCGACGGTAGAGGAGGGCCTCGTCGCGCCCCTGTTGCAGCGTGGCCGCGAGCCGGCTCGCCCCGCGGAGCGGAAGCTCCCAGTCGAGCGCGGATGGCGGAATCTGGTCGAGATGGTGCCACCGGGCGAGGACCGCCGCCGCGCTCTTTGCTCCCCAGCCGGGCAGGCCGGGGAAGCCGTCGCTGCTGTCGCCGACGAGCGCGAGGTAGTCGGGGATGCTCGCCGGCCGCACCCCGAACTTGGCGACGATGCCGGCCTCGTCGTAGGTGATGGTCCGCATTCGGTCGCGCAGCACGATCCGATCACCCTCCACGAGCTGCCCGAGGTCCTTGTCGACGCTGCAGATGACGATGCGCTCGACGCGCGGGTCATCGCCGAAGCGCGCGACACCGGTGGCGATCGCATCGTCCGCCTCGTCCTCGACCATCGGCCAGACCGCCATCCCGATGGCGGCCAGGGCGCGCTCCGCGTCCTCGAACTGGGCGAGGAGGTCGGGATCGACACCGGCGCTCGACTTGTAGCCGGGATAGAGGTCGTTGCGCCACGACTCGATGACGTGATCCGTCGCGGCGGCGACGTGGGTCACGTCCGGTTCGCGGAGCAGGCTGAGCATGCTGTCCACGAGCCCCCGCACCGCGTTCACCGGACGCCCATCCGGGCCGCGCTCGGCGGGACGGGAGTAATAGGCGCGGAAGAGCTCGAAGGTGGCGTCGACGAGGTGCAGCTGCATGACCCCGCGATGGTAGGCGCTCACCGCCTGATAAGCGGCTGATAAGCGGTCACGTGCCACGCTCCAACCCGGCGCGGCGCGCGTGCCCTGCGACGGGCCGGCCCGCGGTCGGGCCGGTCCGGCCGCGCCGCTAGACGGCGAGCGGCTCCCGATACTCGCCGTACACGCCGCGCAGCACGCCGCACATCTCGCCGATGGTGGCGTAGGCAGTCACCGCGTCGACGATCGCCGGCATCAGGTTGACGTCGCCGCGGCGCGCCTCGTCCTCGAGGCGACGCATGGCCGCGGCATGGCGCTCGGGGTCCCGCTCGGCGCGCACCCGGGCCAGGCGGTCGAGGTGGCGACGCTCCTGCTCGGCGCTGATCTCGAGCAACGGGATGCGCAGCTCCTCGTTCGGGTCGGCGTACTTCGTGACGCCCACGATCTCGCGTTCGTGCTGCTCGATCTCGCGCTGCTGCTCGTAGGCGGCGTCCGCGATCTCGGCCTGTGGAAAGCCCGCCTCCAGCGCGCGCACCATGCCGCCCATCTCGTCGATCTGGCGGATGTACGCCCATGCCCGCTGCTCGGTCTGGTTGGTGAGGGTCTCGATGAAGTACGAGCCACCCAGCGGATCGACCGTATTGGCGACCCCTGCCTCCTCGGCCAGGATCTGCTGCTGGCGCAGGGCGAGCATGGCGGCATCTTCGCTCGGGACAGCCCACGCCTCGTCGTACGCATCGGTATGCAGGCTCTGGGTGCCGCCCAGGATGCCCGCCAGAGCCTGGATGGCGACGCGGGTCAGGTTGTTGAGGGGCTGCTGCGCGGTGAGCGACACGCCAGCGGTCTGAGTGTGGAAGCGCATCCAGGTGGAGCGCTCGTTCTCGGCCCCGAAGCGCTCGCGGCACAGCTTGTACCAGATGCGGCGCGCGGCGCGGAACTTGGCGATCTCCTCGAAGAAGTCGTTGTGCGAGTTGAAGAAGAAGGAGAGGCGCGGCGCGAAGTCGTCGAAGCGCATCCCGCGCGCGATGGCGTCCTCCGCGTAGGCGATCCCGTCGGCGATCGTGAAGGCCAGCTCCTGGACCGCGGTCGAGCCGGCCTCCCGGATGTGGTAGCCGCTGATGCTGATCGTGTTCCAGCGCGGCAGCTCGCGGGTGCCCCACTCGACGGTGTCGGTGACCAGCTTGAGCGAGGGAGCCGGCGGGAAGATGTACTCCTTCTGGGCGATGAACTCCTTGAGGATGTCGTTCTGCAGCGTCCCCGAGAGCTGCGCCCGCGGCACGCCGGCCTTCTCGGCAGCGACGATGTACATCGCCCAGATCATCGCGGCGGGCGAGTTGATGGTCATGGAGGTCGAGATCTCGCCGACCGGCAGCCCGTCGAGCAGGATCTCCATGTCGGCCAGGCTGGAGACGGCGACACCGCATGTCCCGAACTCGCCCTCGGCCATCGGGTCGTCGTGGTCGTAGCCGTAGAGCGTCGGCATGTCGTACGCGATGCTCAGCCCAGTGCCGCCGGCGGCGATGAGCTTCTTGAAGCGATCGTTGGTGTCCTCGGCGGTGCCGAAGCCGGCGAACATGCGCATCGTCCACAGGCGACCGC
>JBDTQJ010000006.1:0-34529 GCA_039932235.1 Chloroflexota bacterium | reverse complement strand
TCGAAGGCAAGCACAAGCCGATCTACTCGCCGCACCTCGACACCGGCGACCACGTCGTGGTCGTCAACGCGGCACGGATCAAGGTGACCGGCGACAAGCTCCTTCAGAAGCGCTACTACCGCCACAGCAACTATCCCGGCGGCCTCAAGGAGGAGAGCCTGGAGGCGCTCCTCGAGCGCAAGCCGGAGCTCGTCATCGAGCGCGCCGTGAAGGGCATGCTGCCGCAGAACCGGCTCGGTCGCGCGATGTTCAAGAAGCTCAAGGTCTACGGCGGCGGTGACCATCCGCACGCCGCACAGCAGCCGACGACGGTGGAGTTGTAATCACCATGGCCACGAACTACATCTACGGCACGGGCCGCCGCAAGACGTCGGTCGCCCGCGTCCGACTCGTCCCCGGTGACGGGAGCATCGTCGTCAACGGCAAGCCGCTCGACGACTACTTCGGTCGCGTCCCGACCCTCGCCGGCCTGCGCCTGCCCTTCCGCGTCACCGACACCGAGGGCCGGTACAGCGCCAGCGTGCTCGTCTCCGGCGGCGGCACCTCGGGCCAGGTCGGCGCGGTCCGCCACGGCATCGCGCGCGCACTGCTCAGCGCCCACCCCGACGCGCGTGGCGCACTCCGCGAAGCGGGACTGCTGACCCGTGACCCGCGGGCCAAGGAGCGCAAGAAGTACGGCCTCAAGCGCGCCCGCAAGGCGCCGCAGTACACCAAGCGCTAGGCCTGCCCGGCGCACCCTGACGTACCGATGGGCCCCGGCGGCGACGCCGGGGCCCGATGGTATCCTTCTGCACCGTGCTGGACGCCGCCAACGAGTTCTTCCGAACCTACCTGCGAGGCACCTGGACGTCGCTCGTCGACATCCTCCTCGTGGCGCTGGTGGTGTACGGCCTGTTCGTCCTCATCCGCGGCACGCGAGCGGTGCGGATCGTCATCGGCCTCTCCATCCTCTATCTCGTCTACCTGGTCGCGCGCCTCTTCGACCTGCAGCTCCTGACGCGGCTGATGGAGGCGGGCGCGGTGGTCGGCCTCTTCGCCGTGGTCGTCGTCTTCCAGCCCGAGCTGCGCCGCGTGCTCGAGCAGATCGGGCGCGTCGGATCCGTCAACCGCTTCTTCGTCTCGCAGGACGTCGCGTCCGCGGAGCGGGTCGCCGGCGAGATCAGCCGCGCCTCCCGGCTGCTGGCCGGATCCCGGCATGGGGCGCTGATCGTCATCGAGCGCGAAACCGGCCTGGGCGACCTCATCGCCGACTCCGGCGTGCCGGTGCATGCTGACCTGCGGGCTGAGCTGCTGGTGACCATCTTCTACCGCGGCACGGCGCTCCACGACGGCGCCGTGGTGGTGTCCGGTGAGCGCATCGTGGCCGCCGGCGTCCTCCTGCCCCTCAGCCAGAACGTGCTCGACAGCGAGCGCTACGGGACGCGCCATCGCGCGGCCATCGGGATCAGCGAGCAGACGGACGCGATCATCATCGTGGTCAGCGAGGAGACCGGCTCCATCAGCCTCGTCCTTCGCGGCCGGATCGAGCGCAACCTCTCCGAGGAGCATCTGCGACGGCGCATCTTCAACCTCATCCGGCCGCAGGCCGGACGGCGCCCGGTGCCCTTCCTGCGTCGCACCCTCGAGGGCCGCTGGGGGATCGGGCGCGGCGACGACGTCGCGCCGCCGGCGGCCCCGGATCCGGAGGAGCGGGTGATCGCCGTTCGCGACGAAGCGCGCCCGGCCACGACGGTGACCAGCCCGGGCGAGCGACGGCCGTGATGCGTTGGCTCGTGCGCAACTGGCACCTGAAGCTGGGCGCGGTCGCCCTGGCGACGATCCTGTACACCGGGTTCGTCTACTCGGGCACGTTCACCGAGCGGACCTTCCCCGGCGTGCCGATCCGCGATATCGGGCAGCCGAGCGGTACCTTCCTGACCCCGCAGCAGCTGGGCACGGTCGACATCCGCTACCGCGCCACCGCCACCGTCGCCGCCACCGCCCAGACCTTCGACGTGACGGTCAACCTGTCCGACTACGACATGGACCGCCCCGGCGAGCCGCAGGCCATGCCGATCGTGGTCGGCTCGCTCAACGACGACGTCACCGTCCTGGGCTTCAACCCCACCACCGTCTCGGTGACCATCGACCCGCGCGAGGAGCGCCGCATCCCGGTGGAGGTGGAGATCGGCCAGGCGCCCGAGGGGTTGATCATCGGGCGCCCTCGGCTGAGCGTGCAGAACGTGACCGCCATCGGTCCGGCCAGCGTGCTCGACCAGGTCGACCACGCGCGCGTCGTGGTGCGTATCGACCAGAGCGGGGTGGCGATCAGCAACCAGTTCCAGCTCGAGGCGGTCGATGTTCGCGGGGCGGTCATCGGGCCGACGCAGGGCGTGTCACTGACGCCGGAGACGGTCACGGTGCAGATCGACGTCTCGCCCGCCGAGACGACGAAGGTGGTCGCGGTACGTCCGGCCGTCACCGGCACGCCCGGGGTCGGCTTCACCATCGGCGCGGTGTCGGTCGATCCGCCCACCGTCACCCTGCGCGGCACGCCCGAAGCGCTGGCGCCCATCACCGGGGTTGCCACGCAGGCCGTCTCGATCGCCGGGCTGACCGCCGAGGGTACCTATGAGCCGGAGCTCATCGTCCCCGCCGGCGTGCGCCTCGGCACCGCGGCGACCGCCACCGTCACCGTCACGGTCACCGTCGAGCCGACCGATGCGAGCCGCACCTTCCTCGTCGGAGCGGCATGCGCCAACGCCCCGCAGGGCGCTGCCTGCCTGCCCCAGACCGATCAGCTGGCCGTCACGCTCAGCGGCCCGGGGGCGGTCCTGGAAGCGCTCTCCGCGAGCCAGCTGACCCTGATCCTGGACGTGGCCGGCCTCGGGCCAGGGACGCACCAGGTGACGCCAGCGGTCCCTGCCCTCCCCGACGGCGTCGAGCTCGTAGGGATCTCGCCCGGCAGCGTGACGGTGATCATCGAACCGGCCGCCACGCCGACGCCTGTTCCCGCGGGCTGACGCGTCAGCATGGGGCGCCTCTTCGGCACTGACGGGATCCGCGGCGTGGCGAACGTGGACCTCACGCCCACCCTGGCCTACGACCTGGGGCGGGCGGTCGGGCACCACCTCGAGGCGGCAGGGCGGAGTGTCGTCATCGGCCAGGACACGCGGCGCTCCGGCGACATGCTGGTGGCCGCCCTCGCGGCCGGCCTGACAAGCGTCGGCGCCGACGTCCTCGAGCTCGGCGTGGTCACGACCCCCGGGCTGGCGTTCGTCGCGGGGAGCGGCGAGCACGTGGCGGGGATCATGGTCAGCGCCAGCCACAATCCCGCCTCCGACAACGGGTTGAAGGTGCTCTCCGGCGGCCGCAAGGTGGACGACGAGGCGGAGGAGATCCTGGAGCGTCTCATCTTCGCCGCCGAGGCGCTGCCCGGCCGCCACAACGACGAGCTCGGCCGCGTGCGGCGCGATGGGGGGCCGGTGGCAGCCTACCGCGAGCACCTCGCCGCGGCCGCGGGTGACACGCTGCGCGGCCTGCGGATCGTGCTCGACTGCGCCAACGGGTCCGCATCGGTCGTGGCGCCCGAGCTGTTCGCCGCGCTCGGCGCGGAAGTGACCGTCCTGTCCGCGGAGCCCGACGGGTCGAACATCAACCTCGACTGCGGCTCCACCCATCCGCAGCACCTGCAGGCGGCCGTCGTGTCGGCGGGCGCGGACCTGGGCCTGGCCTTCGACGGCGACGCGGACCGGCTCATCGCTGCGGACGAGACGGGGGCGCTGCTCGACGGCGACGGGGTGATGGGCATCTGCGCACTGTCGCGCCTGGCCAGCGGAACGCTGCGCAACAACGTGCTGGTGGCAACCGTCATGAGCAACGGCGGCCTCGAGCGGGCGATCACCGACGCGGGCGGCCATCTCATCCGCACGCCGGTCGGCGATCGGCACGTCTTCGAGGCCATGGAACGCCACGACGCCGTCATGGGAGGCGAGCAATCGGGCCACATCATCTTTCGCGAGCGCGCCACCACCGGCGACGGCATCCTCTCCGGGATCGAGCTGATCCGGGTCCTGCGCGCCGCCGACGAGCCGCTCTCCACGCTCGCTGCCCGGGTGCCGAGGCTCCCACAGGTGGTGCTAAACTCAGCCGTCCGCCACAAGGACCAGTGGCAGATCGACCCAGCCTTCAATGCTGCCGTGGCCCGTGCCACGGAACGTCTCCGGGGGACCGGGAGGATCCTGGTCCGGCCTTCGGGCACCGAGCCCAAGCTTCGGATCATGGTCGAGGGGGACGACCCGGAGGAGATCAGCGCCATCGCTCGCGAGCTGGACGAGCTCGCGCAGGCGCGCCTCAACTGACGTGAATGGGAGGATGCCATGTGCGGCATCGTCGGATATGTCGGCCCGCGTGACGCTGCGCCGATTCTGCTCGAGGGACTCCGCCGCCTCGAGTACCGCGGCTACGATTCTGCCGGCATCGCGGTGCTCACCGAGGACGGCAGCGTCTTCATCGAGAAGAAGGCAGGCAAGCTCACCAACCTGACCGATCATCTGAACGGCGACGCGCCCGCCGGCCATCCCGGCATCGCGCATACCCGGTGGGCGACCCACGGCCGCCCGAACGACACGAACGCCCACCCGCACCGCGACTGCACCGGCAAGCTGGCGCTCATCCACAACGGGATCATCGAGAACTTCGCCGAGCTCAAGACCCGCCTTTCGGCGCAGGGCCACACCTTCAGCAGCGAGACCGATACCGAGGTGCTGGCCCACCTCATCGAGAGCCGCTACCAGGGCGACCTGGTCGAGGCGGTGCGCGCGTCGCTCAACGAGGTCCGCGGCGCGTATGCCATCGGGGTCATGCACACCGACCATCCCAATCGCATCGTTGGCGCGCGCATGAACGTGCCGCTCATCGTCGGGCTCGGCGATGGCGAGGGGTTCCTGGCCAGCGACGTGCCGGCGATCCTGGAGCACACCAAGAACGTCGTCATCCTTCACGAGGGCGACATCGCCGACGTCACCCCCGAGGGAACGCGGATCATCGGCCTGGACGGCTCGGAGGTCCAGCGCGACGTCACGGAGATCCACTGGACCATCGAGGCCGCCGAGAAGGGCGGCTTCCCGCATTTCACGCTCAAGGAGATCTACGAGCAGCCCCACGCCATCCAGGAGTGCCTGCGCGGCCGGGTCGACCCGAGCGGCAACGTGCACCTCGAGGAGCTCGACGCGATCGCCGACAAGCTGCGGGCCGTGGACCGCGTGTACGTCGTGGGCTGCGGCACCGCCAGCTACGCCGCCCATGTGGGCGCGTACCTGCTGCAGGACTGGGTCAAGCTGCCGGCGACGATGCAGATCGGCTCCGAGATGCGCTACAGCCCGCCGCCGATCGACGAGCGCACGCTCGTCATCGGGGTCAGCCAGTCCGGCGAGACGGCGGACACCCTGGCGCCGCTGAAGATGGCCGCCGAGCGCGGCGCGACGGTGGTGGTGGTCACCAACGTGGTCGGCAGCGCCATCACTCGCGAGGCCGCCGCCGTGTGCTACCTGCAGGCGGGTCCCGAGGTCGCCGTGGCCAGCACCAAGGCCTTCGTGACCCAGGTGCTCGTCCTGCAGCTCCTGTCGCTGCACCTGGCGCGGCTGCGCGGCACGCTCAGCGAGCACGCGGCGCGCACGTTCGGCCAGTCCCTGCGCGGGCTGCCGCGGCTGGCCGCCGAGACGCTGCGCCTGGCACCGCAGATCAAGAAGCTCGCGAAGCGCTACAGCGGGGTGCGCGACTTCATCTTCATCGGTCGCGGCGTCGGCTTCCCGATCGCCATGGAAGGCGCCCTGAAGCTGAAGGAGCTCTCCTACGTCCATGCGGAGGGCTACGCCGCCGGCGAGCTCAAGCACGGACCGATCGCGCTGCTGGACCCGGAGACGCCGCTCGTCGCCATCGCGACCGCCGGAGCGATCTACGACAAGGTGGTGAGCAACGTCGCCGAGGCGCGCGCTCGCTCGGCCCCGGTCATCGCGGTGGCGACCGTCGGGGACGACCAGATCGACCGCTACGCCCAGGACGTGCTGTACGTGCCCGAGACGCCCGAGGCGATCTCGCCGGTGATTGCCGTCCTCCCGCTCCAGCTGCTCGCCTACGAGGTCGCCGTGGCGCGCGGCACCGACGTCGACCAGCCGCGCAACCTCGCCAAGTCCGTCACGGTCGAGTAGGGCCGTCCACCCGTCGTGGCGCGTCACGAGATCGGGATCGACCTGATCGACATCGACCGCATCGTCGCCGTCCTGGCACGTCACCCGGACCGCTTCCGGCATCGCGTCCTGACCGATGCCGAGCGCGCCTATTGCCGTAACCGGGTGGAACGCATCGCCGGCCGCTGGGCCGCCAAGGAGGCGATCAGCAAGGTGCTGGGCCTGGGCGTGCGCGGCGTCGGGTGGCGCGAGATCGAGATCCTCCCCAACCGCGCTGGCGCGCCGCAGGTGCTGCTTCACCGTCGCGCCGCGCGTCGGGCGGAGGCGATGGGCCTCGACGAGGTGAGCGTCTCGATCTCGCACGAGCGGCACCTCGCCGCGGCGGTGGCGGTCGCGCACCGCCGCCACGACTGACCCGATGGCCACCGCCCTCATCAGCCAGCGCTGGGTCGCCGAGCGCCTTCCGGCGCGTCCGGCACGCTCCCACAAGGGCACCTTCGGCAGCGTCCTGGTCGTGGGAGGCTCGCGCGAGTACGCCGGCGCCGCCCTGCTTGCCGGCCTCGGCGCGGCACGCGCCGGCGCGGGGCTGGTGAGCATCGCCACGTCGGAGTCGGTGGCCGCCTCCATCCTGGGCCGCATCCCGGAGCTGACCATGCTCTTCCTGGACGAGGAGGCGCCGGGGCTCATCGCCCCGGGCGGCTGGCGCCGGCTTGCCACCGAGGTGGCCAGCCGCGACGCGGTCGTCGTCGGACCGGGCCTCGGCCACCAGCCCACCACGCTGCGCCGGGTGCGCAGCTTCCTGGCCAACCTCCGTACCCCGGCGGTGGTGGATGCCGACGGCCTGAATGCCCTCGCCGAGCAGGAAGGGTGGTGGCGCTCGGTGCCGGAGCGCCTCGTCCTGACCCCGCATCCCGGCGAGTTCGCGCGGCTGCAGCGGCGTCCGCCCGCCGACATCCTGCCCGACGATGACGCGGCGCGGATGGAGGCGGCGCGCGAGGCCGCGGTGCGCTGGAAGCGGGTGGTGGTCCTCAAGGGCGCCGGCACCGTGGTCGCCGATCCGGATGGCAACGTGCGACGAGCCGACATCGCGAGCCCGGCGCTGGCCACCGCGGGCAGCGGCGACGTCCTCGCCGGCGTCACCGGCGCGTTTCTCGCCGCGGGCCTGGAGCCATTCGTGGCGGCCTGCTGTGCGGTGGCGGTTCATGGCGCGGCCGGCGTGCTCGCCGAGGACCGCATCGGGCGGGCCGGGGTGATGGCGCACGATATCGCGGGTCTGCTGCCGGCGGCCATCGAGCAGCTGCGAGGCGACCGGTGAGCGACGCCGGCCGACCGGCCTGGATCGAGATCGACCATGACGCCATCCGGCATAACCTGGCGCGCCTGCGGAGCCTGGTGGCGCCGGCCACCCAGGTCATCGGCGTCGTGAAGGCCAACGCCTACGGGCATGGTGACGTGGAGGTGGCCCGGACGCTGCTCGGCGAAGGCGTCGAGCGCCTGGCCGTGGCGACGGTGGCGGAGGGGATCGCCCTGCGCGACGCGGGCGTAACTGGCCCGCTGCTCGTCCTGTGGGGAATCGGTCGCGGCGAGCTGGATGCCGCCCTGCGCGCGGATCTCGAGCTGCTCCTGCAGCGGTCGACAGATGTCGGCGCCTTCGGCGACGCGGCTCGCCGGGTCGGCCATCCGGCGGCGGTGCACCTGAAGGTCGACTCGGGGCTGGGGCGGCAGGGGATCGAGCCGGAGGCGGCGATCGAGCTGGCCGCGGCAGCGGCCCGCGACCAGGACATCAACCTCGTGGGGACGTTCAGCCACCTGGCGGTCCCGGGCGAGGACGACGCCTATACCGACATGCAGCTGCTGCGCTTCGCGCGTGCCCTGGACGGGCTGCGGTCGGCGGGGATCGATCCCGGCATCGTCCATGTGAGCGCCAGCGGCGGCATCCTCGCCGGCGCCGGGACCTTCGCCGACGCCATCCGGCCCGGCCTGGCGCTGTACGGGATGGTCCCGGCGAGCGTCGCGGACCGAGATCCGGGCCTCATTCCGGCGCTCACGCTCAAGGCGCTGCCGCTGCGCATCTTCGACCTGCCGGCGGGGGAGGCGATCGGCTACGGGCTTCGCTTCCGCGCCGCCCGCGCGACGCGCATCGCGACGCTGGGCATCGGCTACGGCGACGGCTGGCCGCGCAGCCACATCAACAACGGCTGGGCGCTGGTACGAGGCGTCCGGGTACCGATGGTGGGGGCCGTGAGCATGGATGGCATCACCGTCGACGTGGGGGAGGTGCCCGATGTAACCTACGACGACGAATTCGTCCTGATCGGCGAGCAGATCGGTGCCCGCATCACCGCCGATGAGGTCGCAGCCGAGCGGCGAACCATCAACTACGAGGTGACGACCGCGCTCCGTCGCAGGCTCCCCCGCGTGCACCTCGGGGAGCGGCAGGGGCGCGAGCGCACCGACCAACCGGGCTGAGTGATGCGATGACCCGTTCGATCGAGATCGATATCTGGCACGGAGCGATTGCCGACCTCGAGGTCGACGCGATCATCCTGCCGGCCAACGAGAGCCTCTTCATGACCGGCCCCGTCGGGGCGGCGGTGAAGCGCCGCGCCGGCGACTCCGTCGAGCGGGCGGCGGTCGCCCAGGGCCCCGTTGCAGCGGGAAGCGCCGTGGTCACCCCGGGCGGCGCCCTGGCCACCCCGTGGCTCATCCACGCCGTCGCGGTCGGCCATGAGCTGCGCCACGACGCAGCGAGCCTGGATGCCGCGCTTGACGCGGCGCTGGCCGCTGCCGGTGCGCTGGCCGCAGGCCGCGTGGCGATCGCCCCTCTCGGCGTCGAGCGTGGCGTCTTCAGCCCGTCGGAGGCTGCGGAGGCGCTGGCTCGCGCCCTGCGGGACCGGGACGTGGCGCCCGCGACGATGCGCTCCATGGTGGTGGCGGTCACATCGGCGGCAGAGGCGCACGCGTTCAACGCCGCCCTCGAGGGAGTTCGCGCGCGCGCATGACCGCACGCGCCGATCGACCGATCGCCGACGAGCTGGAACGGCGCGGCCTCGGCGCCGCCGCCGAGCTGCTCATCGGGGCGCACCGACCCCTGCGCCCCCTCCTCGAGGACCTGGCGACCGTCGCTGAGCCCATCCTGCGTCCGCTGCTCGGCGATCGTCTGCATGCCGTGCGGCGCGAGCTCGACGAGCTCCTGCGCGACGGCGACGAGCTCTGATGCCCAGCGCCGGCGAGCTGGTGACGCGCCTCCTCGCGTGGGTCGGGGAGCTGATCAATGCCTCGTCGCTGCGAGTGGGCCTGGGGCCGACGGTGGCGACACTCGTGGTGCTGCTCACCCTCCTGTCGCTCGTGGCCCGCCCGAGCAGTCGCTGGGTGACGCGCGACGCCGGGAAGCTCACCGGCCTGGGACGCAGCATGGCCCTCGCCGCGGAGGCGGGCGCCACCGCCACCCTCTCGGTCGGGACCGCCGGCGTTGCGCGCGCCGCCTCGGCCGCCGAGCGCATGCAGAGCCTCGTCGTGCTCCCACTGGTGGAGCACGTCGCGCGGACCGCCGCGCGGGCAGGGGTGCCGCTGCACATCACCACCAACGATCCGGTGGTGGCCGGGATGGCCGAGGCGCTCGTCACCGACGCCCATGCGGCGACCGGCACGAGCGAGCGCCGTCAGCGTTCCGATGTCGAGTTCCTCGGGGAGGGCCGTGTGCCAGCGGCGGGCCTCTCCCTCGGCGCCGACGCGCGACGGGTGGCCGGATTCGCCCTGGGTGGGCTCGGAGACGAGTCGCTCCTCCTGGCGCACGGCATGGCCGCCGGCGCGACCGGCGCGCGCGTCGGTAGCGGGGACGTGGCACAGGCGCCGTCGATCCTGCTCGAGGGAACCGGCACGCTCGTGGGTGCGGACCTGTACGCGGCCCCCGCGGAAGTGCGGAGCACGGGTCACGCTCGCCCCGCGGTCGTGGCCACCAACCGGCTCATCGGGGCGGTCATCGTGATCCTGGTGCTCGCCGCGGCATGGGCCGTGGCTGGCGGGTCGCCCGCCGACCTGCTGAGCGTCCGCTAAGGCCGTGCGCCGGTCGATCCCCGCAGCGCTCGTCGTCGGTGTCGGCCTCTTGCTGCTCCTCGACTTCCTGGTCGTGAATCCCACCCTGGGCGCCATCTCGGGAGCCATCGTGGAGCTGGTGGTGATCCTCTTCGCCGCCGCGGCCGTGCTGGGCGCCATCCTGCTGGCCGTGCGCCACGCCGGTGCGCTGGCACTCCCCGGTGGCGACCGCATCGGATCCGCGCTGGTGCTGGTCGGCATGGCGATCGTCCTCGTGCCAGGCCTGATGGCGACCGATGGTGCGGCCGCGCCATCGGTGCGATGGGTGGTCGGGGCGCTGGTGGTCCCCATCGGGGCCTCGCTGCTCGCGCTGGTGGCGGTCTTCCTGATCCCGGCCGCACGGCGTGGCATGCGCCTCCGTCCGCGCGACACCGCGGTGATCCTCGTGGCCGCCTGTGTCGTCGTCGTCCTGCTGCTGCCGCTCGGCGGCGATGTCGGGGCGGCCCTCGGTGACGGTGCCACCTGGGTCCTCGACGTCCCGCTGCGCGCCGTCTTCGCGGGGCTGCTGATCGGGGTCTCGCTGGCGGCGGCGGTGGCGGCGACCCGCTTCCTGTTCGGCCTGGCGGGAACCGATGACTGAGCCGCTCGGCGGGCTGCGTCGCACGCTGCCGCTCGCCTTCGTGGCGATCGTGGCGGTTGGCACGCTGGTCGGCATTCGGCTCGACCTGGGTCCGGGCGCCGGCCCCGCGCCGGCCGCGACGTCCCTGCATGCCGACCTCGCCGAGCTGGGCCGCGGCCGCGTGCTGGTCGGATTCGACGCCGACATCGGGACGTACGCGGAGATCCGGCCCGCGGTGCGGGCGGCGCTCGCGCAGCTGGTCCGGGGCGGGGCCACCATTTCGATGGTGTCCTACACCCCGGAAGGTCGCGCCCTGGCCCTCGCGGAGCTGGATCGGCTGCGCCGCGGCGGGGTCGAGCCGGGCCGCCTCCTCGACCTCGGCTTCCATGCCGGCGCGGAGGCGGGCCTGGTGGCAGGCGTCTCGTCCATCGTGCCGCGTGAGGCGGACGGCGCCCTGGCTGCTGCGCTCCGCGACGCGGGCGCGGGAATCGGCGCTTTCGACGCCGTCCTGGTGGTCGGTGGCAACGATCTGGGCCCGCGGAGCTGGGTCGAGCAGGTCGCAACGCGCCTGCCCGAGGTTGCGATCTTCGGCATCGTCCCGACCAGCCTGCTGCCGCAGGCGGTCCCGTACCGCGCCAGCGGGCAGCTCGCCGGCCTGGTGGCGGGGGCCAGGGAGGTGGCCGCCTACGTCGCGGCGGTGCGCGACGACCCGACCACCGGCGCCGTGCAGGGCGCGGCCCAGGTGACCGACGAGCCTCCCTCGTCACTGCCGGTGCTGGTCGGCCTGCTGCTCACCCTGGTGCTCCTGGCCGAGGCGATCGCGTCGCGCTGGCGCGCGCCGGCGCGTGGAGGTGCCGCGTGACCGATCTCATCGGTCCGGACGGCGGAGGCACGCTGGCCACGTGGGTGGCCGCGATCGCGACCCTCCTCACCTGGTCGATCCTGGTCGGTGCACGGCGTCCGTTCACCTGGACCCAGCGACTGCTCGCCGGCATGCTGACCGGCTACCTCGCCCTGCTGGCCATCCGGGAGGTCATCGTGCCGCGCCTCATCAGCCCGCTCGCCGGCGATCCGGCCGGACATCCGCTGCTCCTGCTTGGCCTGCTGCTGGCCGGCATGCTCGTGGCGGGGCGCTGGCTGCCACGCTGGGTGGGCGCCGTACCCGTCGCCATCCTGGTCGGCGCGACGGCGGCATTCGCGCTCGGCGGAGCGATGGTCGGATCGGTGCTGCCCCAGATCGTGGGCCTGCTGCCCGCGCCGGGTGCAGGTCCGGCCATGGCCGCGGGCGCGGTGATCAGCGTCGCGGTCGCGTCGCTCGTCCTGCTCGCGTTCCTCCACGGACGCAGCCAAGGCCGCGTGGTCGGTGCGCTGGGAGCTGCCGGCCGCTGGGTCATGCTGGGCGGGGTGGGCGCGTGGCTCGGCTATCTCGTGCTCTCGCGCCTCGTGCTGCTGAGCGATCGGCTCGCCTTCCTCGCCACCGACTGGCTGGGGCTCGGCCGATGAGCGACGAACCCCTGGCGGAGGCCATGCCGTCGTCGGAGATGTCACTCCTCGTCGACCGCGGCTCGGCCTGGACCAAGATCGCCCTGGTGGCGCGCGCCCGCGGCCGCTGGCGGGTGGCGGGTTACGCGGCCGGGCCGACGGCCTGGGGGGAGAGCGCCCTCGTCGACCGTCTGACGGAGCAGCTCGCCGAAGCGGTCGATCCGCGCCTCCGTGGATCGCTGCGAGCCTTGCTGGCCGCGACTCCGCGCATCGAGTGCCGCACGCCGGAACGACCGGGACGGCTGGCGCTCGCCGCCGTCTCGCGTGACGTCTCCGGCGCCGCCGGTCGTCGCGCCGCCGAGTCGGCCGGGTGGGTGGTGAGCGAGGAGGTGAGCATCGACGACGGCCGCTCCCTGGTCGACCGGCTCGCCATCCTCCAGCGGGCCGATGCGGACGCGTGGCTGCTCCTGGGCGGCTTCGACGACGCGCCGACCGACCAGGCCCTCGAGCTGGCGGCGCTGGTGGCGGCGGCACGCCGCGGCGACGATGCGGCGGGACCGGTGATGTGGGCAGGATCCGGGCTCATGGCGGAGGGCGTGGCCGCGATCATCGGCGCCGACATGGCGGTGCTCCCCAATCCGCGTTCGGCCGAGCACTCGGGCGATCCCGAGCCCCTTCGCGCCCACCTGGAGGAGCTCCTCCAGCAGCTCGTCGAGCCGGGCGGCGTGCGACAGCTGTCGCCGATCGCCTTCCGAAGGGGCATCGCCGAGGTGGCGCGCACCACGGGGCTGCGCACGGCGGGGATCGACATCGGGGCGCGCTACGCCACCTGGGTGCGTGCCCAGCCGGATGGGACGGCCGCGGGTCGCGTCTTCGCCGCCGGTGGGACCGGCTCGCCGCTGCTGACCGCCAGCGGCATGCCGGGTCGCGTGGCGCGTCAGCTGGCGCTGGCAATTGACGAGCTCGCCGTCGCCGATGCGCTCCAGAACCAGCTCGCGCGCCCCGCCGCGATGCCGCAGACCGAGGACGAGCTCGCGGTGGCGCACGGAGCCGCGCGGCTGCGCCTCGAGCAGATCGCCGGCGACGAGGGCGGGATGAGCGGCCTCGACCTCATCGTCGGCGCGGGACGCGTGCTCGCCGCGACACCGTCGCCCTGGCAGGCGGCCATGCTGCTGCTCGACGGCCTGCGTCCGGTCGGGGTGACGCAGCTCGCGGTCGACGCGGCCAACGTCATCGCTCCGCTCGGATCGCTGCCCGACGACGAGATCGGGGAGGGCTACGCCGCGATCGCGGGCGACGCGATGGTCGCGCTCGGCACGGCGGTGGTCAGCCGCGGCGGGCACAGCGGATCGGTCGCCATGCGCATTCGTGTCCGGCGTCCCGGCTGGGGCGAGGAGCGCTTCGAGGTACGTGCCGGCCAGGTGCTGGTCGAGCCGTTGCCACGTGGCGCGCAGGCGGACCTGGAGATCAGCCTGGGAAGCGGTGTCACCCTCGGCACGCCGCGCCGGAGCGCGACCGTCCACGCGCAGGCGAGCGGTGGCAGCGTGGGCCTCATCTTCGATGCGCGTGACGCGCCGCTCGTCCTCCCCAGACGGACCGATGACCGACGAGCCGTGCTGAGCGGCTGGCGCGACGCGTTGGCGGACGAGAGCCAGGTCGGCTGGGAGGCGCCGCGATGAGCGGCGCGATGCATCGCGTCGCGCTGCCGCCGGGCGCCGAGGCGACGGTCGACGTGGGGGACGAGGTAGGCGCGGACGCCGTGCTGGCGGTGCGTCGCAGCAACGGCGCGCCACAGGCGGTGGCGGCCGCGGCCGCCCTGCGGCGGCGGCCCGCGGAGGTGGCCGCGCATGCCGCCGTGGCACCCGGGGAGCGGGTCGCGGCCGGCGACGTGCTCGCGTCCGCCGGCCGGCGCGTGGTGCGCAGCCCGGTGTCCGGCGTCTTTCTCGGCGCGTCCCGCATCGACGGCACCCTCCTCGTCGCGCCACTCGGCGACGAGGAGCCGATCATCGGGCACGTCGCCGGCGTGGTGCGGGCGGTGGACCGCCGCAGCGTCAGCATCGAGGTCGCGGGTGCCGTCCTGCGTGGCATCGCGGGCAGCGGCGAGGCGGTCCACGGGGAGCTGGCGATGGCGGTCCACGAGCCCGGGGAGGAGCTGCGCGCGGCGGCGATCGACGTGGCCAAGGCCGGACGGATCGTGGTCGGTGGCTCGCGTGCCTCGGCCGAGACGCTGACTCGTGCGCGCGCCATGGGGGTCGCGGGCATCGTCCTGGGCGGCGTGCTGGACAAGGAGCTGCGCGACTTCGAGGCGATCCAGCGTCGGCGCCGCGAGCTCGGCGGCATGACCGGCGCCTTCTCGCTGCTCCTGCTCGAGGGATTCGGCAAGGTCGGCTTCGATCCCACCCTCTTCGACTGGTTCCGCCGCCAGTCCGGCCGCATGGCCAGCCTCTTCGGCACGGAGCGCCTGCTCTACGTCCACGAGGCCGATGCGGCGCCGACGCGGCACGCCCTGCCCGTCATCGGCGAGCGCGTCACCGCCCACCGGCGGCCGTTCCAGGGACACAGCGGCGTCCTGGTCGCCGTTCTCGACGGCCTCCATGCCGCACCGTCCGGCATCCCGACCGGGATGGCGCTCGTCCGCTTCGACGACGGGCGGCTGGCCCCGGTCCCGCTGGCCAACCTGGAAGCGGTCACCGAGCCGTCCTGACGGCGGGCGGTGTACGCTCGCCCTCGCCATGCCCACCAGCGCAGCCACGCTTCGCGGCACCCTCTCCAGCGCCTCGCCCGCCGACACGCGGGCGATCGGGCGTGCCCTGGGCGAGCGGGCGATGCCGGGAACCCTGGTCGCGCTGATCGGTCCGCTGGGGGCCGGGAAGACGCAGCTCACCAAGGGCCTCGCCGAGGGGCTCGGGGTGACGAGCATGGTCAACAGCCCGACCTTCGTGCTGATGAACGAGCAC
Source organism: Chloroflexota bacterium (assembly GCA_039932235.1). Classification (GTDB taxonomy): domain Bacteria; phylum Chloroflexota; class Limnocylindria; order QHBO01; family QHBO01; genus JAICQM01. The sequence continues at coordinate 19,269 of JBDTQJ010000006.1, read as the reverse complement.
GCCGGTCGCCTGCGCCTGTTCCACGTCGACGCCTACCGCCTCGACGATCCCGAGGACCTGCTGGCCGCCGGGCTGCTCGACGACCGGGCTGCCGACGGGGTGACGGTCGTCGAATGGGCCGATCGGCTCGCCGGCTGGCTGCCCGACGAGCGGCTCGAGCTCGACCTTGCGCCGAGTCCCGCGGGCGACGACGTGCGCCGGATCCGCTGGCGGGCCACCGGGGACGAGCACTGCCGCCTCGCCGAGGCCGCACTGACCGGATTGCCATGATCATCGCCATCGAGAGTGCCTCGACGGACCTGTCCCTGGCACTCGCCGATCCAGACGGGCGCGTCTTCGCGCTCGAGGGCTGGAGCGCCGGCCGACGGCAGGGCGGTGAGCTGCTGCCGCGCCTGCTGGCGCTCCTCGAGGCGAATGGGCGGCACGTCGCCCAGGCGAGCTCGGTGGCGGTGGGCAGCGGCCCCGGCTCGTTCACCGGCCTGCGGGTCGGGATGAGCGTCGCCAAGGGCCTCTGCGCGGGCCTTGGCCTGCCGATCGTCGGCATCCCGTCGCTCGTCGCATGGCTCGACGCGGAGCCGGAGCGGGCGGCGGCGCTCGTGCGCGCCGGGGCGCGTGAGGCGTACCTGCTCGAGCGCGGCGCCGCCGACCCGCTGCTCGTCGACCGGGACGGCAGCGTGGACCATGGCCACTCGCTGGTGGCGCCCGTCGAGCTGGCCGAGGCGTTCGGCCTCTCCGACACGCGCCCGCCGCATCGGGCGGCGGCGGCGGTGGCGGCGCGCGCCGCCGCACGCCTCGCCGATGATCCGGCGGGGGACGATCTGCGCCGCCTGGAGCCGATCTACCTGCGCGCGCCGCGAGGCATCGGTCCATGACGGTCCTCACCAACGTCCTCATCCGGCCGATGCGCATGAGCGACGTGCCACAGGTCCACGACATCGAGCGTGCCAGCTTCAACGAGCCGTGGCCGGAGCACGCGCTCCGCCAGGAGCTGACGGGGAACCGGCTGGCGCGCTACCTGGTCGCCGAGCGCGGTGGCACCATCGTCGGCTTCGCGGGCGTGTGGCTGATGGTCGACGAGGCGCACATCACGACCTTCGGGGTGCATCCGGATCACCGTCGCAACGGGGTGGGGCTGCGCATGCTGCTCGGCGTGGCCGACCTGGCCATCGATCTCGACGCGACGCGCCTGACGCTGGAGGTGCGGCCCAGCAACGAGCCGGCGCGGCTGCTCTACCAGCGCTTCGGCTTCCTGGAGGTCGGACGCCGGCCGCGCTACTACACCGATGACGGCGAGGACGCGCTGATCATGACGACCACCGAGCTTACCGGGCCGACCATGCAGTCCGTGCTGACGGTGGAGCGCGCCCGCATCGTGGCCGAGGACGGGCGCGCGTGAGCGGCCCGCGCATCCTGGCCATCGAGTCGAGCTGCGACGAGACCGGGGTGGCGGTCGTCGTCGGCGGGCGGCGCATCGAGTCCAACCAGGTGGCGACCCAGATCGCGCTGCATGCCGAGACCGGCGGGATCGTGCCGGAGATCGCGGCGCGCCAGCAGCTGCGCTGGATCGTGCCGACCCTGGAGGCCGCCTTCGCGGAGGCCGAGGTCGGGTGGGAGGCGATCGACGCGGTGGCGGTGACCTATGGGCCGGGGCTCATCGGCTCCCTGCTGGTGGGCGTCAACGTCGCCAAGGCGCTTGCCGTGAGCCACGATCTGCCGCTCATCGGGGTCAATCACATCGAAGGCCACATCTACGCGAACTGGCTGACCGATGTCGACGCCGCCATGCCACTCCCCGCGGAGCCCGGCTTCCCGCTGCTCTGCCTGGTGGTGAGCGGCGGGCACACCCAGCTCGTCCTGATGCACGATCACGGGCGCTACACCCTCCTCGGCCAGACGGTCGACGATGCTGCGGGCGAGGCGTTCGACAAGGTCGGCCGGCTGCTGGGCCTGCCGTACCCGGGGGGCCCGGCCATCTCCGCCGCCGCGGTCGGCGCCACGCCGGCGACCCGCTTCCCGCGGGCGCGCACCGCGGGACCCTACGACTTCAGCTTCTCCGGCCTCAAGACCGCGGTGCTGCGCGAGGTGGCCGGCTATCGCGATCGAGGGCAGCCGATCCCGGTCGACGGCCTGGCCGCTGCCTTCGAGGAGGCGGTGGTCGACGCGCTTGCCACCAAGACGGTCGCGGCCGCGCGGGAGCACGGGGTGGGGGCGGTGGCACTCGGTGGGGGTGTCGCGGCCAATGGCGCGCTGCGCACCACGCTCCGCGAGCGTCTCGCCGTGGAGGGCCTCACGCTCCGCGTCCCGCCACCGGCGTGGTGCACCGATAACGGCGCGATGATCGGCGCCGCCGGCGGCTTCCGCTTCGCGGCCGGTGACCGTGCCGATGCGAGCCTCGAGGCGCTGCCCAACCTGTCGCTGGCGTGGAGTGCCCCGTGAGCGACCCCCTCGCTGCCGAGCGGCTCGTCCCGCCAACCCCCGGCCAGCTGCGCCGCCTCCTGTACGCGGAGGGCCTGCGCCCCCGCAAGAGCCTCTCCCAGAACTTCCTGACCGATCCGGACGCGCTGGATGCCATCGTCGCCGCCGCCGAGCTGCAGACCGGTGACCGGGTGGTGGAGATCGGTCCGGGGCTCGGCGTGCTCACCCGCCGGCTGCTGGCGGCGGGTGCATCGGTGACCGCCGTGGAGGTGGACCCGAAGCTGGCCGCCTGGCTGCGCACCGAGCTGGGGACGCTGCCCGCCTTCGACCTGATCGAGGCCGACGCGCTGACCATCCATCCACGCGATCTGGCGGGCCAGGGCGACTACAAGGTGGTCGCCAACATCCCGTACCACATCACCAGCCCCCTGCTGCACGCCTTCCTGGGCGCCGAGGCCCCACCTGAGCGGATCGTGATCCTGGTGCAGGCCGAGGTCGCCGAGCGGGTCGCCTCGCCACCCGGCGGGATGAGCTACCTCTCCGTCTTCGCCCAGAACGTCGCGACTGCCGAGATCGTGGCCACAGTCCCGGCGGCGGCGTTCGAGCCCGTGCCGGAGGTCGACTCGGCCGTGCTGCGCCTCCTGCGCCGCCCTGAGCCGGTCGTCGCGGTCGGTGACGAGCGCGAGCGCTTCATCCGCGTGGTGCAGGCCGGGTTCCGCGAGCGGCGCAAGAAGATCCACAACGGCCTGGGCCGCCAGCTCGGCATCGTCCGCGAGGAGCTGGATGCCGCCTTCGCGGCGTGCGAGATCGACTCGGAGCGGCGGCCGCAGACCCTCAGCGTCGAGGAGTGGGCCTGCCTCGCGCGCAGCCTGGTGGCGCGCCTGTGACGCCGCTCAGCCTCGAGGCGCCGGCCAAGCTCAACCTCTCGCTGCGCGTCGTCGGGAGGCGCGAGGACGGATACCACGAGCTGGACTCGATCCTGGTGCTGCTCGACCTGGCGGATCGGCTGCTCCTCATGCCGGGCTGCTCCGGCCTGCGGGTGACCGATGCCGACGGTGCGCCGGTGCCCGACGTCCCGGTGCGACCGGACGAGAACCTCGCCTGGCGCGGGCTGGCCGACGGCCTGGGCGGTGATCCGGATGCGGCGCTCGCCTGCCTGACCCTGGAGAAGCGGATCCCCGCTGCCGCGGGACTGGGTGGGGGGTCATCGGACGCGGCCGCGGCGTGGCGTCTCGGCCGCCGCTGGGCCGGTCGCCCCGACCGCCCGACCGAGGTGGAGGTCGCTGCGCTGGCGCGCATCGGCGCGGACGTGCCGTTCTTCGCCAGCGGTGCGGCGGCGGCGCGGGTCACCGGCATCGGGGAGCGGGTCGCGGCCCTCGCGGCGGCGGCCGGACAGCTCGTGCTGCTCGTGCACCCGCCCTTTGGCCTGTCCACCGCCGCGGTCTTCGACGCCAGCCGCGCACGCGACTGGAGCGGGTCCGCACCCGGTAGCGTGGCAGAGGCGCTGGCGGAGGGCACCAACGACCTGCTGCCCGCGGCGCGCCGCGTTCGCCCAGAGCTCGACGACCTGATGGCCCTGATGCTCGCCGCCGGCGCGGTGCCGCGCCTGACCGGCAGCGGCGCCACCCTGTACGCCGTGCTGGACGACCCGGAGCGGGCGCCGGGGATCATCGCGCGCCTGGCGAGGGCCGGGTTGCGCGCGACGACCGGCGCGACCCGCCCCGCTGCGGCTAGCATCGGCACATGACCGAACGACGCACCGTCCAGACCGATGCCGCCCCGCAGGCCGCCGGCGCCTACAGCCAGGCCGTCGTGGCGGCGGGCCTCGTCTTCACCGCCGGGCAGCTGGGCACGGATCCGGCCAGCGGCGAGCTGGCCGACGGCGTGGCGGCGCAGGCCGAGCGCTCGCTCGCCAACCTGGCGGCCGTGCTGGCGGCGGCGGGGAGCGGTCTCGAGCAGGTCGTGAAGACGACCATCTTCCTCGCGGACATGGACGACTTCGCCGCCGTCAACGAAGTCTACGCGCGCGGCATGCCCGCCCCGCTCCCTGCCCGCTCGACGATCGCGGTGCGCGCCCTGCCGAAGGGCGGCCTGGTGGAGATCGAGATGATCGCGATGGTCGGGGAGGGTGCGTCCGGTTGACCGGCCACGGGCCCGCCGATACGATGCGCCCCTCGTGATCACTGCCGCCATCGTCCTGGCTGCCGGCCAGGGGACGCGGATGCGTTCCGCCCTTCCCAAGGTCCTCCATCCGCTCGCAGGTCGCCCCATGGTGGTCCACGTCCTGGACGCCCTCGCCCGCGCGGGCGTGGAGCACCGGGTCGTCGTGACCGGGCACGGCGGTGACCAGGTGGAGGCCGCGCTCGGTAACGCCGTCGCCACGGTGCGCCAGGAGCCGCAGCTGGGCACCGCCGATGCGGTGCGTGCCGGACTCACCCGCGTCCCGCGCGACGCGCGCCACGTCATCGTCACGATGGGTGACGCGCCCCTCCTGCCGGCAGACCTCTTCCAGGCGCTGCTGCGCGAGCAGGCCGAGGGCGACGCCGCGATGGCGCTCCTCTCGGCGCGCGTGGCGCAGCCGCGCGGCTACGGCCGCATCGTGCGTGACGCCGCGGGTGCTGCGGTCGCGATCAAGGAGGAGGCGGACGCCGACGAGGCGACCCGCGCCATCGACGAGATCAACGTGGGCGCCTATTGCTTCGACGCCGCCTGGCTGCGTGCCAACCTTGGATCCGTGCCTTCATCCGCATCGGGCGAGTACTACCTGACCGACCTGGTGGCGCTGGCGACCAGCGCCGACCGTCGCGTGGCGGTGGTGGTGGCGCCGGACGCTGAGCTCACCGCCGGGATCAACGATCGCATCGCGCTGGCCGCCGCGGAGGGGGTGCTGCGGCGCCAGGCGTGCGAGCGCCACATGGCGGCCGGGGTGACCATCGTCGATCCGGCGAGCACCTTCATCGGTCCGCGGGTGGAGATCGCGGCGGATGCGCGCATCGAGCCGTTCAGCGTGCTCAGCGGGTCCACCCGCGTCGCGCGCGACGCGGTCATCGGTCCGTACGCGGAGCTCCGCGACTCGAGCGTGGGGGAGCGCTCCAGCGTCTGGGCCAGCGTGCTCGAGGAGTCGGTCGTGGCCGAGGATGTGCAGATCGGGCCGTACAGCCACCTGCGACCGGGCTCGGAGGTTGGCGCGCGATCGCGCATCGGCAACTACGCCGAGATCAAGAAGAGCCGCCTCGGGGCCGGGACGCAGCAGCATCATTTCAGCTATCTCGGGGACGCCGAGGTCGGGGAGCACGTGAACGTGGGCGCCGGCACGGTGACCGCCAACTACGACGGGACGCAGAAGCACCGCACGGTGATCGGCGACGGGGTCTTCCTCGGCGTCGACACCATGCTGCGCGCGCCGCTGACCGTCGGCGAAGGGGCCAGGACCGGCGCCGGAGCGGTGGTCACCCGCGACGTGGCGCCGGGCAAGACCGTGGTCGGCATGCCGGCACGACCCATCGAGCTGCGCCGGAGTCGCTCCCGGCCGAGCGAGGCCGGCGAGGCGGCCGACGATGCCGAGGCGGCACGACGGAACACGCAGGTGGAGGCGTAGCTGCCCACACCCATGCCTGAAGGCAGCAGTACCACCGACGGCCGGGCCCGATGATCGACATCGTCCTCGTCGTCGTCCTCATCCTCGTCGGCGGCTTCTTCGCCGCCAGCGAGATCGCGCTGATCACCGTCAAGCGGCATCGCCTGAACCAGCTGTCCGACGACGGCAATCGTGCGGCCGCCATCGCGTTGCGCATCACCGAGGATCCGTCGCGCTTCCTTGCCACCATCCAGATCGCGATCACCTTCCTCGGCTTCCTCGCCGGCGCGGTCGGCGCGGCGGCGTTCTCCGACCCGGTGGCCAACCTGATCCGGCTCATCCCCCTCGCGCCGGTGACGGAGGCCGCGGATACGATCGCGTTCGTCTTCATGACGCTGCTCATCGCCCTCGCCAGCATCATCGCCGGCGAGTTGGTGCCCAAGACCCTGGCCCTCAACTTCCCGGAGGGCCTGGCCCTTTTCGTGGCGCGCCCCATCGCGCTGCTGGATGTCGTGCTGCGCCCGGTCGTGTGGTTCGTCTCGCGGCTGTCCACCGTGCTCGTCCGTGCCCTCGGCGGGCGGGAGCGGCCACACACCGGCTACCTCTCCACCGAGGAGCTCAAGTCGCTCGTCGAGACCGGCTCCGAGCAGGGCGGCATCGAGGAGGACGAGAAGGAGATGATCCACGGGATCATCGAGCTCGGTGAGAAGAGCGTCCACGAGGTGATGGTGCCGCGCATCGGGATCCGCGCGGTCGAGGCGGGTGCGCCGCTCGACGAGGCGCTCGACGTCATCGTGCGGGCCGGCCACTCGCGCGTCCCGGTGTACGAGGACAGCCTCGACAACATCGTGGGAGTCCTGTACGCCAAGGACCTGCTGCCGTACCTCAAGCGCAACGGCAGCGGCGGCAACGGCACCGACGGGATCGACATCCGCTCGCTGGTGCGCACCCCCGTCTACGTACCCGAGTCGAAGCGCATCGATGAGCTGCTGCACGAGATGCAGGCCGCGAAGCGCCACATCGCGATCGTGGTCGACGAGTACGGCGGCACCGCCGGCCTGATCACCATGGAGGACCTCGTCGAGGAGATCGTGGGTGAGATCCAGGACGAGTACGACACCGAGGAGGAGCTCATCGAGGCGATCGACTCCGAATCCCTCGTCGCCTACCGTCTCGACGGGCGAGTCAGCATGGACGACCTGCGGGACGCCTTCGAGATGAGCGACGACGAGGAGGACGACGAGGATGCCTACGACACGGTCGGCGGCTTCGTCATCCATCGCACCGGCCGCATCCCGCTCAACGGCGAGGAGGTGCCCTTCTACGACGTCACCCTGCGCGTCGAGACGGCCGACTCGCGGCGTGTCTCCAAGATCATCGCCAGCCGCCCGCGGCGCGAGGTCCAGCGGCCCGAGGACGAGCCCGCGGCCAGCGCGTGACCGCTACCGGTTGCGGCGCCAGATCTCCCAGTTGAGGGCGGCCGCGAAGCTGACCCACCCCAGGTAGGGCAGGAAGAGCACGCCGGCCAGCGTCCGGCGCCCGAAGAAGGCGAGCGTGGTGGCCGCCACGGCCACCCACATCAGCGCAATCTCGAGCATCGCCACGCCCGGGCGACGCAGTCCGAAGAAGATCGGCGTCCACGCCGCGTTCAGTGCCAGCTGCAGGCCGAACAGGCGCAGCGCGCCGCGCGAACCGTCGCCGCGCCGCGCCACCAGCCAGGCCGCCATGCCCATCAGGGTATAGAGCGCCGTCCACGCCGGACCGAAGAGCCACGGCGGGGGCGCCCACGGCGGCCGTCGCAGGGCCCGGTAGTAGTCGGGCGCCGGAAACGCGATGCCGGCGGCTGCCGGAAGGAAGCTGATCCCGAGCCAGCGCAGCAGGGAGGTCATGCGCTGATGACCGATTCGACCACGGCCCGCAGCTGCGCACGGCGCTCTTCGCCGATCGGCAGCCCGTCGACGCCGCCGAGGGCCAGGTCACGGTGACGGCGCGCCTCGGTGAGCGCGTGGTTGCGCGCTCCGCTGCGGTCGAGGATGTCCAGCACCTCGGCGACCTGCTCATCGTCGAGGGGCGCATCGGCGGGAAGGTAGAGCTCGCGCAGGCGAGACGCATCCTCCGTGGCTGCGTGCTCGGTGGCCCACACCACGGGGAGCGTCTTCTTGCGGCGTCGGACGTCGCCGGACGCTGGCTTGCCGGACTGGGCGGCGCTCCAGAAGGTCCCCTTCACGTCATCGGCCATCTGGAAGGCGAGCCCCAGCTCGTACCCGAAGCGGCGATAGGCCTCCACCGTGTCGGCATCATCGGTCGCCAGGATGGCGCCGGATTGGACCGATGCGCCGAGCAGCGCGGCGGTCTTCTTGCCGATCATGTCCAGGTAGGCGTCGACCCCCACATCGGTCTGGCGCTCGAAGCTGATGTCCAGGAACTGGCCCTCGCACAGGGCCAGGCAGGTCTCGTCGTAGACGCGCATGAGGGCCAGCACGCGACGTTCGCTGAAGCCGTCGTCCAGCAGGCGGTAGAGGGCCAGCCGGGAGAGGGCGAACAGCGCGTCGCCGGCGTTGATGGCCAGCGGAATGCCCCAGATGGCCCACAGCGTCGGGCGGTGGCGGCGCTCGCGGTCGCCGTCCTCGATGTCGTCGTGGACGAGGCTGAAGTTGTGCCCCAGCTCGACGGCCGCGGCGCCCGGCAGGGCGGGGCGATACTCGCCGGTGAGCGACTGGTAGGCGAGGAGGCCGAGCAGCGGCCGGATGCGCTTGCCGCGCAGCCCGTCCGACTCGTCGAGGCCGAGGTGGTAGGCGAGCTGCTCGTAGAGGGGACGGGCATGGCCGTCGCGCTCGTCGAGGACGGACCGCATCTCCGCCTCGATATCGGCCAGGAGGCGCGTAAACTCGCTTCGGATGTCCACTCCCGAAGCGTACCCGAGGTCGACGACTGCCATGCTGCTGCACGTCCCTGCTGCTCGATCTCTCGTACGCCGCACCGGCGCACGTGGATCATGATACTGCCGCGGAGCACGTTTTACCGATGAGTCCCCGCGGGCGGCTCTACAAGACGGAGGGCATCGTGCTGCGCGCGATGGATCTCGGGGAGGCCGACCGCGTGCTCACCGTGCTCACGCCGCGCTCCGGCAAGCTCAAGGTGATCGCGAAGGGCGTGCGGCGCACCCGGTCCCGGCTGGGCGGCGGGCTCGAGCCGATGTCGGACGTGCACCTCGTGCTGGCGGTCGGCCGCACCTTCGACGTGATCACCTCCGCCTCGATCGAAGACCCCCACCTCGGCCTGCGCGAGGACCTCCACTCGACCGCCGCCGCCTGGTACGTGGCCGAGCTGGCCGACCGCTTCTGCGAGGAGCGCGCCGACGCGCATGCCGCCTTCATCCTGCTGGCGCAGACGCTCTCCGCCCTCGACGCGCCGTCGGAGCTCGTTTCGCGCGACGTGGTGGCGCGCTGGTTCGAGCTGCACCTGCTCGACGCGATGGGCTTCCGCCCGGTGCTGACCCGCTGCCTGGAGTGCGGCGCGCAGATCGAGCCGGGCGGGAACAGCTACTCCCCGGTGGCCGGCGGCGTCCTCTGCGCCGCGTGCGCCCATTCCGCGCTCGCCGCCCGGGCAATCTCCGATGACGCGCTGAAGGTCCTGCGCCATCTCCAGCGCTCACAGCTCACCGAGGTGCTGCGCCTGCAGCTCGTCGCGTCGCTGGCGCGCGAGACGGAGCAGCTCCTCCACACCACCATCTCCGCCGTGCTCGAGCGCGAGCTGCGGACGCGCGACTTCCTCGAGGAGGTCGAGTCCCGCGAGCGGGCAACCACCGCCACGTGATGTCGGCGACCGCGCCACGCCGGAGCGCCCGCGATCTCGGCTAGACTCGATCACCCACCGGAAACCAGGAGCCGTCGCCACCACCGTGCCCGCCCCGAACATGGATGTCATCGTCAGCCTCGCCAAGCGCCGCGGGTTCGTCTTCCCGTCGAGCGAGATCTACGGCGGGATGGCCGGCTTCTGGGACTACGGCCCGCTGGGGGTGGAGCTCAAGAACAACGTCAAGGCAGCGTGGTGGCGGCGGATGGTGGGCCTGCGCGACGATGTGGTCGGGATCGACGCGGCGATCATCATGAACCCGCGCGTCTGGGAGGCATCGGGCCACGTGGCCGGCTTCAGCGACCCGATGGTCGACTGCCGCAACTGCAAGAACCGCTTCCGCGAGGACGACCTCAAGGGACCGCCCAGCGAGATCGCGTGCCCGAACTGCGGCATGAAGGGCACGCTCACCGAGGCGCGCCAGTTCAACCTCATGTTCGCCACCCACGTCGGGCCGGTGGCGGAGTCGTCATCGGTCGCCTACCTGCGTCCCGAGACGGCGCAGGCCATGTTCGTCCAGTTCGACAACGTGGCGACCAGCATGCGGCGCAAGCTGCCGTTCGGGATCGCCCAGATCGGCAAGTCATTCCGGAACGAGATCACCCCGGGCAACTTCATCTTCCGCGACCGCGAGCTGGAGCAGATGGAGATGGAGTTCTTCGTCCACCCGCGCGACGAGGACGAGTGGTTCGCCTACTGGGTCGACGAGCGCCACCGCTGGTGGACCGATGTCCTCGGCATCGATGCCGAGAACCTGCGCCTGCGACCCCACGATCCGGACGAGCTCTCCCACTATTCCAAGCAGACGACCGACATCGAATACCGTTTTCCCATCGGCTGGTCGGAGCTGGAGGGGATCGCCGACCGCACCGACTACGACCTGAAGGCCCACGCCGCGGCCAGCGGCAAGAAGCTCGCGATCTTCGACGAGCCGAGCGGTGAGCACGTGGTGCCGTACGTCATCGAGCCCGCGGCGGGCGTCGATCGCGCGGTGCTCACCGTGCTGATCGACGGCTACACCGAGGAGCAGCTCGCGAAGGAGAAGCGCGTCGTGCTGCGCATCCGGCCCGACCTGGCGCCGGTGAAGGCGGCGGTCATGCCGCTGCTTCGCAACCGCCCAGAGCTGGTCGAGCGGGCACGCGCGCTGAGCAGCGACCTGAAGCACTCGGTGGCGGCCATGTACGACGACACCGCCAGCATCGGCAAGCTCTACCGCCGCCAGGACGAGATCGGCACCCCGTTCTGCATCACTGTCGACCCGGAGTCGCTCGACGACGGCGCGGCCACCATCCGCGAGCGCGACTCGATGACCCAGGAGCGTGTCGCGCTGGCGCAGATCCCCGGGCGGATCGCCGACCTCGTCGCCGGCCGCACGCCGTGGCAGGGCGTCCGGCGCGAGGCGTCCGCGGAGCCGGCATGAGCAGCTTCGCGGAGGTCGAGGCGGCGCTCGCCCGAGGCGACCACGCCGCCGTGCTCGCCCTGACCGATGCGATCCTTGGCGAGCGACCGGGCGACGACGCCGCCCACGAGCTGCGCGCGCGCTCCCTGCTGGCACTGCGCCGCCACGATGAGGCAGAGGAGCACGCCCAGGCGGCAGTACGCCTTGATCCGGAGGAGATCCGCTACCGCGAGCTGCTGGCCGAGGTGCTGTCGGCGGCCGGCGCGCACCGGGACGCGGCGATCGAGTACGGGCGCCTCGCCCGCAACGATCCGCGCCAGACCGCATGGCTCATCGCCGGGGCCGGCGAGCATCTCGAGGCGGCGGAGGCGGGGCAGGGGATTGACGCCGCGCGCGCCGCGGTGCGGCTCGATCCGCGCAGCGGCCACGCCCAGCTCACCCTCGCCCAGGCGCTCGTCCGGGTCGGCGACGCGCGCGGCGCCTACCAGGCGGCGGGGGCCGCGCTGCGCCTGCTGGGCAGCTCGCCGGAGGCGCGCGAGACGCTCGCGGATGCGCAATGGCTGTCCGGGGAGCGACCGCAGGCGCTGGATGCCTACCGCGCTCTCGTCGGATCGCTGACGGATGCCCCGCGCGAGCGGGTGCTGCGCAAGGCGCGGGCCCTGTACGCCCAGGGCGCGGGTTGGTTGGGCCGACGCGTTGCGGCCATCCCGCCGCTCTTCGCGCTCGCGCTGCGCCTGGGCTGGGTGCGCATCGCTTCGTGACCGAGGTCCTGGTCGCGCGCACCGCCGAGCTGGATGCGGCAACGGTGGGCGAGCTGGATCGCCTCTGCGCGGCGGCGTTCCACGAGCCGTGGGACGGCTACTGGGAGCGCATCGGTCCGGCGGTGCACGTCCTCGTGCGGGAGGGCGACGTGCTGGTGGCCCACGCCTGCTTCGTGGAGCGCAACCTGCGCGTCGGTGACGCCGAGCTGGATGCCGCGTACGTGGAGGCGGTGGCCGTGGACCCGGAGCGGCAGGGGAGCGGCCTCGGCAGCGTCGTCATGCGACGCCTCGGTGCGCTGATCGTGGAAGGGTATCCGCTCGGGGCGCTGGCCACCGCGAGCAACGCGTTCTACGAGCGCCTCGGCTGGGAGACGTGGCGCGGGCAGGTCTGGCTCGCAGAGCACGGTGGGCGGCGCCGGATGCCGGAGCAGGAGGGCGACATCATGATCCTGCGCACGCCAACCACCCCTGTCTCGCTCGACGTCGGCGCGCCGCTCGTCGGATCCGCGCGCGCGGCAGATCCGTGGTGAGCGTGTAGCATCGGCAGGTGAGCATCGAGGCACTCCTCTCCCACGCCGACGGCAGCGACGAGGTGATCGACGAGGAGCGCCTGGGCAGCCGGATCGGAGACGACGAGCTGCTGTGGATTGACCTGATCGCCCCGGACCAGCGGGAGCTGGAGACCCTGCGGCGCCAGCTTGGCCTGACCGATGCGGCCGCGGAGGCGCTGACCGAGGAGCCCGGACACGCCCGCGCCCGCGTGCTCGAGGATGGCGTCGAGGTCGTCGTGGTGGCGGTCGACGTCGAGCACGACGATGAGCCTGATCCGTTCCAGATCCTGGTCGGCGACCGCTTCGTCATCACCCGCCACGCGACGCGCCTCGCGTTCCTGGACGAGCACCGCGAGCGCATTCAGGACCAGCGCGAGGTTGGGCGGCTCACCCCGGCCGAGTTCCTCGCTGAGCTGCTCAACTGGCAGCTGGACACGTTCGTTGCGGGCACCGACCTGCTGGAGCGTGCGGTGGATCGTCTCGACGAGGCGGCGCTGGGAAGCGAGCGTGACCTGCTCAAGCGCCTGGTCGCCATGCGACGGCGCATCGCCGGCTTCCGCCGGCTGCTCCTTCCGCACCGTGACGTCTACGTGGAGCTGGCACGCCCCGACTTCCTGCCCGAGCGCCACAGCTCCGCGGCCGGTGAGTTCCAGCGCCTGGTCGAGCGCTTCGAGCGTGCCAGCGAGGGATTCTCGCACGCCCGCGAGATGCTGATCGGAACGTTCGACGTGCACATGACGCGCACCGCGCAGCGCACCAACGACGTCATGCGCGTCCTCACCATCGCCTCGGTGGTGCTGCTCCCGTCGGCCGTCATCGCGGGCGTGATGGGCATGAACTTCAAGGTGCCGTTCTTCGATAACCCGGTCTTCTTCTGGGTCGTCATCGGCGCGATGCTCGGGCTGGCGGTGACGACCATCCTCGTCGCCCGCTGGCGGCGCTGGCTCTAGGGTCCGACGAGGTCCGCGCGGTACACTTGGTGATCTCCACGCCAGCCACGAAACGAGGAACTTGCCACTCGTGACCACGACCTCCACGCCCCCCACCGCCGACCACGGGCAGCAGCCCGGCAAGCTCATCTACACGTTCGCCGAGGGCAACGCCCAGATGCGCCAGCTGCTCGGCGGCAAGGGTGCCGGGCTGGCCGAGATGACGAATGCGGGACTCCCGGTGCCGCCCGGCTTCACCATCACCACCGAGGCGTGCAACGCGTACTACGCGGCGGGCAAGGAGCTCCCCGACGGGCTGTGGGATGACGTGGTGGCTCACATGCGGACACTGGAGCAGGAGACGGGCAAGGGCTTCGGCGAGGCAGCCAACCCGCTGCTGGTGAGCGTCCGCTCCGGTGCCGCGTTCTCCATGCCCGGCATGATGGACACGGTCCTCAACCTCGGGCTCAACCCGGAGACGGTCCAGGGCCTCATCGCGCTCACCGGCAATGACCGCTTCGCGTGGGATGCGTGGCGCCGCTTCACCGCCATGTTCGGGCGCATCGTCCTCGACATCCCGGCGCCGACCTTCGACGAGCCGCTCGAGCAGCTCAAGGCCGCGCGCGGCGTCAGGGCGGACACCGACCTGGGCGCCGACGACCTGCGTGACCTCGCCGATCGGTACACCCAGATCGTGAAGGAGAAGACCGGCAAGGAGTTTCCGACCGATCCGTACCAGCAGCTCGAGCTCGCGGTACGGGCCGTCTTCGACAGCTGGTTCGGCAAGCGGGCCCACGACTACCGCGAGTTCAACAAGATCCCGCACGACCTGGGCACCGCGGTGAACATCGTGACCATGGTGTTCGGCAACATGGGCGCCGATTCCGGCACCGGCGTCGCCTTCACCCGCGACCCGAACACCGGCGAGAAGATGCTCTACGGGGAGTACCTGACCAACGCGCAGGGCGAGGACGTGGTGGCCGGCGTGCGCACGCCGGAGAAGATCAGCCACATGCGCGACGAGCTGCCAGAGGTGTACCGCCAGTTCGAGGAGATCGGCCAGAAGCTGGAGCGCCACTACCGTGACGTCCAGGACCTGGAGTTCACCATCGAGCGCGGCACGCTCTACATGCTCCAGACTCGCTCCGCCAAGCGCACCGCGCCGGCCGCGGTGAAGATCGCGGTCGACATGGCCAACGAGGGTGTCCTGACCAGGGAAGAGGCCCTGCAGCGGGTGGATCCCGCGCAGATCGTGCAGCTCCTCCTGCCGCGCTTCGACGAGGCCGCCAAGGGCAAGGCCCAGGACCGCTTCCTGGGCAAGGGCCTCAACGCGTCACCCGGCGCCGCCACCGGGCGCGCCGTGTTCGACCCGGACCGCGCGGTCGAGCTGCGCGACGCCGGCGACCCCGTGATCCTGTGCCGGGTGGAGACGTCGCCGGACGACGTGCACGGCATGCTCGCCGCCAAGGGCGTCCTCACCGCGCGCGGGGGCGCCACCAGCCACGCGGCGGTCGTGGCGCGCTCCATGGGCCTCCCCTGCGTGGCGGGCGCCGAGAGCCTGCGCATCGACTACGCCGCTCGGACCATGCGGGCCGGGAGCGTCACCGTCGCCGAGGGCGACATGATCAGCATCGACGGCACCACGGGCGAGATCTTCGCCGGTGAGCTGCCGACCATCGAGGCGAAGTTCGAGGACGAGCACGACCTGGCGACCCTCCTCGGCTGGGCCGACGCGACGCGACGCCTCCAGGTGTGGGCGAATGCCGACTATCCGCGCGACGCGGAGCGCGCGCGTGCCTTCGGGGCGCAGGGCATCGGTCTGTGCCGGACGGAGCACATGTTCTTCGAGGAGGAGCGCCTTCCGACGGTGCGGCGCATGATCCTGGCCGCCAACGCCGCCACGGCCGCCAAACGCAGGACCGATACGGATCGGTCCGCGGAGGACAGCGAGGCGATCACCGTCTTCGATGCCGCACTCGCGGAGCTCGAGACCCTCCAGACCGATGACTTCGCCGGCCTCTTCCGGGCCATGGACGGCCTGCCGGTGGTGATTCGCCTCATCGACCCGCCGCTGCACGAGTTCCTGCCGTCATTCGACGAGCTGCTCGAGAAGGTGACCCGCCTGCGCACGCAGCGCGAGGACGGCAAGTCGATCGACGAGGGCGAGCTCAAGGAGACGACCGAGCTGCTGCACGCCGTCGAGGCGATGCGCGAGCAGAACCCGATGCTCGGCCTGCGCGGGTGCCGCCTCGGAATCCTGATCCCGGACATCGTGAAGATGCAGACCCGCGCCATCCTCCACGCCGCGGCGCGCGTGAATGCCGAGGGAATGACCGCCCTGCCGGAGATCATGATCCCGCTGGTCGGGCACGTGAACGAGCTGAAGGCGACCCGCGAGATCCTCGTCGCCGAGGCGGAGCGGATCGTCGCCGACAGCGGCGTGACGGTCGCCTACAAGTTCGGCACCATGATCGAGATCCCGCGCGCCTGCCTCACCGCGGACGAGATCGCCGAGCACGCCGAGTTCTTCAGCTTCGGCACCAACGACCTGACCCAGATGACGTTCGGCTACTCCCGCGACGACGCGGAAGGCAAGTTCCTGATGCAGTACGTCGAGCAGAAGATCCTGCCCGAGAACCCGTTTCAGGTGCTCGACACGGTGGGCGTCGGGCAGCTGGTGCGGATGGGCGTCGAGAAGGGACGGGCGGCGCGCCCAGGGCTCAAGGTCGGCATCTGCGGCGAGCATGGCGGCGACCCGGCCAGCATCGCCTTCTGCCACGAGGTGGGACTGGACTACGTGTCCTGCTCACCGTTCCGTGTGCCCGTCGCGCGCCTCGCGGCGGCCCAGGCCGCGCTGGCGAGTTCCGAGGTGCGCGACAAGTAGGGGCGGGCCGCGCGGGATGGCTCACCGGCCGAGCTACGCCGCGAAGTAGTCCCACGGCGTCCCGGTCCACGTCCACTGCTGGAAGTTGGGCCAGCCAAGGAGTTCGCGGCTGCCGTCGCGGGGGGTGCCGATCACCGCGATGTATTAGGCAGTGCGGTCCGGGAGCAGTGTCACGTTCAGGCTGGCAGATGCATAACGGCCGCGCACGACGAGTGGCGCGGTCGTTACCCGAACACCGTCGCTGATTGGCCTCAGGGCCATGCCGGCGTCGCCGTCGCTGGCCCACACCTCGACCTGCGGGATCGTCCAGCCATCCAGCTCCGGGAACGCGCGCAGCCGCCACTTGGGCTCCCAGAACACGGGGCCGGCTCCGCGGCCGTACATGGATCCGGCGGCGGGAAGCTGCTCGAACGGCGCGGCATCCCAGTTGGGGGACGTCGCCATGGCGCCGAACTCCATGGCGGGATCGATCGCCCTTCCCCGGCGTAGAACTCGCCACGCGGCATGCTCCCGCTGACACTGGGCCGACGAGCGAGATCAGGATCACCGCGATGGGGCCCAGCCGATGCGCGGCCGGTCCAGGGGATACCGAGCGGGCAGCAGGTCGCGACGAAACACGCAGATGGCGAACCAAACCGGCAAGAGCGCGCCGATGAGCGCCCCGGCGATGTTCCACTCCAGTGAGATCCAGGCGAGCCCGGCCCATGCGTCAGCGGCATTCCGACCGCCAGGATGGCCAGCCGGGCGTCGCGCTCGGGCCGATGGGCGGCCACGCGCCATCGGTCGCACGTTCGAGCGCCCGACCAAGAACGCGGCGAAGCCCCATTGTGATTGCCGCCAGCGGCGCGTTGATCCACGGCGCCCAGTCGACGTGCGGCAGCATCACCAGGCGGTCAATGAGCGCCGACGCCAGCGCGGCTGCCATGCCGATGACGAAGACCATGATCCAGGTCGCCAGGAACGAGCAGATGGTGATGCGAATCTTCCAGCGCAGGGCGATGCCGGCGGCGATCAGCAGATCGCTTGGCAGGCGATGCGCGGCGCTCCTCAACGGCCGCGGCGCGTTCCGAGTCTGAGAAGGGGAGCGCGCCAGCGCGGCGGTCGAGATAGGTGTCGCGGAGGGAAGGATCAGTCACCCATGCCCTCCTCGCACCGCTGGGTGACGGCACCGACGTCCGCCACGAAGCGGTCTCACTCGGTGCGCGCGGCGGCGAGCACCGCGCGACCCTCGTCCGACAGCCGGTAGTATCGCCGCCGTGGCCCCGCCTTTCCCGAACCCCGGGTTGCCTGCAGCGCTCCGCGGCGCTCGAGCCGGTGAAGGGTTGGGTACAGGGCGCCCTCGGAGACAGCCAGCCCCGGCGCGGCGTCCCGCATGCGCTGTGCGATCTCATAGCCGTGCAGCGTCTCGTCCTCCAGCATGGAAAGCACGAGGAGCTCGGTAGTGCCCTTAAGGAACTGCGAGCGCAGGAGCGGCGACATTGTGTCAAGAGGTCAGGCGGACGCCTCGTTGCCGTCCAGGACGCAACCGGGGTCGGCGGCGTCGATCAGCAGGTCACCGTCGTCGTCGAGGCCGTTCTCGCAGTCGTCAAGGGGCGGCGGCGGATCGGCTGACGCCTCGTTGCCGTCCAGGACGCAACCGGGGTCGGCGGCGTCGATCAGCAGGTCACCGTCGTCGTCGATCCCGTTTGCGCAGTCGTCGGGCGATGGTCGTGGCGTGGGGCTCGGTGCCAGCGTGGGGGTCGGTTCCGGCGTTGCCCTGACGGTGGGGCGCGGCGTGGCGAAGGTCGGCGCCGGCGGCACGTAGGGCGCCAGGGTTGGCCTCTGGCTCGGCATCAGCGCCGCCGTGGGGCTCGCGGTGGAACGCGTGGAGGGGTCGGCGGTCGGCGTGGCTGTTTCCTCTGGGGTGCCGGTACCGGCAAGCACCTGCTGCTGCGGGGTTGCCGGCGCGCGGCTGCCGGTGAGGAGCGGTCCGCCGACCACGCCGGTGCCGAGCGCGGCGATCGCGACGACGGCGGCGGCAATCGCGGCGCGCAATCCGGGCCGCTGGCGCGCGATCGTCGCTCCGCCGCGCGAGGCGGGCAGCGACGCCGTTCCCAAATCGATCGCCGCCAGCGCATCGATGGCGGCGATCCCCCCGAGGCATTCCGGGCACGCGCTGGCGTGGACGGCCGCATCCCGCGGCGGGGCGCCCAGCGCTCCGTCTGCCAGCCAGACCCCGAAACGAGCGTGCAGGTCGCCGCCGCTCAATGCGTCACGTTGCCCATGGTCCGGGCGGCGGTGTCGCGGACCCGCTCTGCGATCCCGCCGAGCTGGTCGTCGAGAGCAGCGGGCTCCGCGAAATGCTCGGCGAGGTACCGGTGTCGCGCATCCATTTGGGCCCGACGGGCGCGACCCGGAGTCGTATGAAGGATCGTCGCCAGGTCGTCCTCGGCGAATCCCTCGATCTGCCCGCCCAGGAGCGCGGCTCGGTCCACGAGCGTCAGTCGCCCAAGTGCAGCGGCTGCCAGACGGTCCAGCCCGAGATGGGTGAGGGTGGTCGCGCGCTCGTCGTCCAGCGCCGGGCGCGGTCGCTGGCGACGGGCGAGATTGACCACGTGCGCACGGAGGGTCGCCGCCGCCCGCTCAGGGTGGCGCAGGCGAGGTGCATCAACAGATATAGCGGCGAGCGCCTCGGTAGCGAGGTGAGCGGCCAACTGTCGGTCGCCTAGAACGAGAACGAGGGCGAACCCGTGAAGGTGGGCGCCGTGCAAGTGGCGAAAGGCGGCGCGCAGGAGCTCGACGTCGGGCGCTGGTTCGTGCATCGGTCTCCGAAATGGCGGAAGGGTGGGGTGTGGACGGGTGGCGGACGGTCCGGTGCGGAGTGTACCGGGCGCGCGCAATGCGGCGCTCCGGGCCGCC
>JBDTQJ010000005.1:0-36261 GCA_039932235.1 Chloroflexota bacterium | reverse complement strand
GCGAAGGGGTTCGTCGAGTTGTCATAGCCCTCGATGGACGGATTGTTGTTGAACCCGACGTAGAAGGTGTTCAGGCCCTCGCGCGGGAAGAGCGCGAAGGCGGGATCGCCCTCGATGGTGGCGAAGTCGTCGGGACCCGGGTTGTCGATGCCGTCGACGGCTCCCGCCTGCAGCTCCACGAAGCGCTGCGCGCTGTCGGTGCTCCAGCGGAAGATGAGGGTCTCGTAGCTTGGCGCCTCACCCCAGTAGTCCGGGTTGCGGACCATGGTGATGTGATCGCCACGCTGCCACTCGGTGATCATGAAGGGGCCGGTCCCGTTCGGGCGAGCGAGGACGCGGTGGTTCTCCATGTCGCTCTCGAGGCTGGCGGTGTCGTGGATCTGGAACGCGCTGAACGCGATCTTCTGCAGGAACGCAACGTCCGGCTGGCAGAGCTCGAACTCGACCGTCTTCTCATCGACGGCACGAATCTGAGTGAACTCGCCTGTGTAGTTCGGGTCGCTGCAGTCCGCGGGCTGCTCCGGGTAGGCCATAGGCTCGAACGTGCCCGAACTTGCAAATGGCGCTTCCGATGGCACGTCGCTGGCGGCGCCGGACCCTGATGGGCTGGCGCTGACACCGCCGTTGCCGCAGGCGGCGACGACGAGGCCGAGCGCGACGATCATGGAGATCGATCTCCATCTCCGCATTCGATAAACCCTCCGATGTGTGTGGGGTGATACGTGGTTGTCGCGTCGGCCCATCGGCCGCGCCTCGACGCCCATGGTGAGCGCGGTCGACGGCCGAGCCGTCGCCTGGTTCAGACTGTCTCCCGGTCGGTCGACGGTGTCCCGTCGCCGCCATCCTGGCTCCCCTCCCCCGCCGAAATGGATGCCGTCGCCTCAGTGGCAGCCTGCGCGGCCGCGGCGTCGGCGGCATCGGCAGCCACCCGGGCGGTGACGGCTGCCGGCGTCCCGCGCCGAACCTGCTCGTCCGGCGTTCGGGCGACGCCGACGTCGGACTTGAGTGCCTCCTCCGCATAGTGGCACGCCGCGCGGTGATCCGGCGCCACGGTCCGCAGCTCGGGATCCTCCGTGCGGCAGTTCTCCGGGCGGCCGAGGCGCTCGTAGAGCCAGCAGCGGGTGTGGAAGCGGCAGCCCGAGGGCGGGTTGGCGGGCGAGGGCACGTCACCGGTGAGGATGACGCGCTTGCGGCGCCGCTCCGCCTTCGGGTCCGGGATCGGTACCGCGGACAGCAATGCGCGCGTGTACGGATGTCCCGGGCCGGCATAGATCTGGGCAGGCGGGCCGATCTCCACCAGCTTGCCGAGGTACATGACCCCGACCCGGTCGCTGATGTGGCGCACCACGCTCAGATCATGGGCGATGAACAGGTAGGTCAGGCCGAACTCCTCGCGCAGCTCGACCAGCAGGTTGAGGACCTGCGCCTGGATCGATACGTCGAGCGCGCTGATCGGCTCGTCGCAGACGATGAACTCGGGCTCGACGGCGAGCGCGCGGGCCACCCCGATTCGCTGGCGCTGGCCGCCCGAGAACTCGTGTGGATATCGGTTGGTGAAGCTCGGATTGAGCCCGACAAGGCGCAGCAGCTCACGAACACGCTCGTTGCGCGCCCGCCCGCTCCCGAGATGGTGCGTCTCCAGCGGCTCGTTGATGATCGAGCCGACCGTCATGCGCGGGTTGAGGCTCGAATACGGGTCCTGGAAGATGATCTGCATGCGGCGGCGCATGCGGCGCAGGTCACCGCGCGAGAGCGTGGACAGCTCGATGCCGTCGAACTTGACGCTCCCCGCGGTGGGGTTGCGCAGGCGGATGAGCGCCCGCCCGGTGGTGCTCTTGCCGCAGCCGGACTCGCCGACCAGGCCGAACGTTTCGCCCTTGCGAATCTCGAAGGTCACGTCGTCCACGGCGCGGACGCGACCAACTTCGCGCTGGAAGATGCCCGACGTGATCGGGAAGTGGACCTTGAGGTTCCGGACCTCGACGAGATTGCGCTCGACGGGTTCCTGCATGCCGTCACTCACTGGATCCAGCCTCCCGGCTCGGTCCCGAAGCAACGGGCGAGATGGTCCTCCTCGGCGCGCGGAGAGAGCTCGGGCTCGCTGGCACGGCACACGTCGCGCGCGTAGTGGCAGCGCGGGCTGAAGCGGCACTCCGGACCGGGGTTGATCAGGTCGGGCGGCAGCCCCTCGATGGTGCGCAGCCGGGCACCCTTCTCCTCGTCGAGGCGTGGCAGCGAATCCAGGAGGCCCCACGCATAGGGCATCCTGGGACTCTCGAAGATGTCGTCGACCCTCCCGGTTTCCACGATGCGCCCGGCGTACATGACGTTGATGCGGTTGCACATGCCGGCGGCGATGCCGAGGTCGTGGGTGATGAGGATGACCGCCGTGCCGAACTCGTCGGACAGCGAGCGGATGAGCTCCAGGATCTGGGCCTGGATGGTGACGTCGAGCGCGGTGGTCGGCTCATCCGCGAGCAGCAGCATCGGGTCGCACGCAAGCGCGATGGCGATCATCACCCGCTGGCGCATGCCGCCCGAGAACTGGTGCGGGTAATCGGCCAGCCGGTCCTTGGCCTTCGGGATGCCGACCTTGCTGAGCAGCTCCGCGGCACGGTCGAGCGCCGCGCGTCGCGACAGTCCCAGGTGCAGGCGCGCCGACTCGGCGATCTGGTAGCCGATCGTGAGGGTCGGGTTGAGGCTGGTCATCGGGTCCTGGAAGATGAAGCCGATCTTCTTGCCCCGCAGCAGGCGCATCTCGTTGCCGGTCAGCTTCAGGATGTCGATGCCGTCGAAGATGATCTCGCCCGCCACGATCTCGCCCGGCGGGCTCGGGACCAGGCGGGTGAGCGAAAGCGCGGTGACGCTCTTGCCGCATCCGGATTCGCCGACCAGGCCGAGCGTCTCGCCGTAGTCGAGCTCGAAGCTCACCTCGTCGACCGCATGGACCACCCCCTCCCGGGTCGCGAAGTGGGTCGAAAGATTGCGGACCTCGAGGAGCTTGCGGGCATGCGGCCGGTCATCTTTGAGGAGGGACACAAGCTTGCGTCCCTCCTCGGTGGAGATCTCGACGTCGAGCGGGAGCTCGGAGAACTCCGGATCGCCGGGAGCGCGGCCCTGGTCGTTGGTGACGGTCAAGTTACTGCTTCCCCTTGAGCTTGGGATCGAGCGCGTCGCGCAGCCCATCACCCAGGAAGGTGAAGCTGATGAGCGCAATGGCGACGACGAGCGCCGGGATGATCGCGAGGTGTGGCTCGGCGCGGATGTAGGTCTGCCCCTCCGCGACGAGCTTGCCCCATGAAGCACGGGGCTCGTTGGCACCGATACCGATGAAGGCCAGCGTCGCCTCCGCGAGGATCGCGCCGGGAATGCCCAGCGTGATCGCCACGATCATCGGACCACTGGCGTTGGGCAGCAGGTGGCGGAGGATGATCTTGAAGTCCGAGACACCCACCGCCTTCGCGGCCTCGACGAACTCGGCCTCCTTGAGGCTCAGCAGCTGGCCACGCACGAGGCGCGCCATGCCGACCCACGCGGTGAGACCGATGGCGACGAAGACCACGAACAGGCCATCCATCGCTTTACCGACCGCTGTCTCCCGCAGCGCGACGCTGAGCAGGATGATGAAGAGCAGGTCGGGGAAGGCGTACACGATGTCGGTGATGCGCATCAGGAGCGTATCAAGCCGGCCGCCGAACCAGGCAGCGGCCGCGCCGACCGGCACGCCGATGAGGAGCACCACAGTCTGCACCACGAGCGCCACCGTCATGCTGATGCGGGCGCCGTCCATCAGGCGGCTGAGCAGATCGCGGCCGAGATTGTCGGTGCCGAAGAAGTGCGGCCCGACGAACGGGTCGACCGGTCCACCGGCCGCCACCACGGCAGCGAGGTCCTGGGACTGGTATTCGTAGGGCGCCAGCATCGGCCCGAAGATCGCGACGAAGATCAGCCCGAGCACGATGACGCCGCCGAGCACGGCGAGGCGGTTCTTGAGGAGCCGGCGGAATGCGTCGCCCCACAGTGATGCGCTGCGCCGCGGCGCCGCGGCGGCGGGGGCCTCGAGGGTCCGGGTTTGATTGGCCATCTCCATCAGCTCCTAGCTGTACCGGATCCGGGGATCGATGTAGGCATACAGCACGTCGACCACGAGGTTGAGGACCGCGATCGCGACGGCGAAGAGCATGGTCATGGCCATGATCACGCCGTAGTCACGCTGACCGATGCTGACGATGTAGTAGCGCCCGATGCCCGGCACGCCGAAGATCGTCTCCACGATGAAGCTGCCGGTGATCAGGAAGGCGAGGATCGGGCCAAGGATGGTGACCACCGGAATCAGCGAGTTGCGGACCATGTGGACGCTGACGATGGTGCGCTCGCGGAGGCCTTTGCTCTGTGCGGTGCGCACGTAGTCCTTGCGCGTGACCTCCAGCATGCTGGCCCGCGTGTAGCGCGCGATCTGGGCGATCGGGAATCCGGCCAGCGCCACCGTCGGCAGGACCCACGTGGCCGGGTTGTCCCACCAGCGGGCGGATTGGCTGGGGAACCAACCAAGGGTCACGCTGAAGAAGACGAGCAGCAGAATGGACAGCACGAAGCTGGGCGTGGCGATGCCGATCATGCTGACGAAGGTGGCCAGGTAGTCCGGCACCCCGTTGTGGCGTAACGCCGCGATCACCCCCAATGGGATCCCGATCAGCACGGCCAGCAGGAAGGCCATGATCCCGAGGTGCACGGTCGCGCCGATGCCCTGCCCGACGATGTCGTTGACCGTCCGGTCGCGGTACTTGTACGACGGGCCGAGATCGCCGACGAGGAGGTTGCCCACCCAGCGCACGTACTGGATCTGCGGCGGGTCATTGAGGCCGTACTTGGACTCGAGCGCAGCCACCACGCCGGGAGCCGCGATCCGGCCGCCGCCGAATGAGTCGAAGGGACCGCTCGGAGTGGCCCGCATCAGCACGAACGTGATGACCGATACGAAGAAGAGCACCGGGATGATCCACAGCACTCGTCGGATGATATAGCCGAGCACGCCATCCTCCTCTGATCCGCCTGAGTCTACCCGACGGCCACGGGACTCGATCGGTTCCTGGATCAAGCACCGTGGCCGTCGGGGTGGACCGGCAAGCCGGCCCACCCCACTGGCTGTTTCCTCTACCGAGAGGGAACGTTCGTCAACGCACTACTCGTCGTGCGCGGCGATCGTCACCTGGTCGTAGAAGAGCTCACCGGTTGCGCTGTCCTGGGCGGTGGCCGTCAGGTTCTGGACCCACGGCTTGACCAGGGTGAAGCGAGACCCGAACCGGAGCGGGATGATCGGCGCATCCGCCATCACCATCTCCTGGACCTGGTCGTAGATCGGCACCTGCTCCTCTAGGGTCGCAGCAACTGCGGCCTCCTGCAGCAGGGAATCGACTTCCTCATTGCAGTAGCCCATGTTGTTGTTCCCGCTGGAGCAGGTGATCAGGTCGGTGGTGAAGTTGTTCGGGTGCGGGTAGTCCGCGCCCCAACCGAGGCGGAAGATGTCGAACGGATCGCTGCCGAGCCGCTCGAGATATGCGCCCCACTCCAGGCCGACGGGGGTGACTTCGATGCCGAAGGCCTGGCGCCACTGCTCCTGCAGGAAGGCGACCTTGTCCTCGTGATTGGCATCGGTGTTGAACCCGACCTCGAGGGTCAGATCCTCCGCGGCCATACCGAGGTCCGTCATCGCCTGATCGAAGTCGGCCTTGGCCTTCTCCGGATCATACGGGTAGAACTCGGTATCCAGGTGACCGGGCATGCCGGGCGGAACCAGGCTGTGCGCCGGGGTGCCAATACCGGAGAAGGTAGTGGCGATCATGGTGTCCTTGTCGACGGCCTCGTTGAACGCCTGGCGGAGCAGCACGCTCTGGGTGAAGGGACCCTCGGGGTCCTTCAGGTCGAAGCCGAAGTAGTAGATCGAGAGCACGTCACCCTGGAGAACCTGGGTGCTGAGCTCGGGATCGTCCTGGATGCGCGGGATCTCCTGCGTCGGGACGCCAGCGACGTCAAGCTCACCGGCCTCGAAGGCGGCAAGGGTGGCGGCCGGGTCCTGAATCATGGACATCTCGATGCGATCGATTGTCGCTGCCGGGCCGGCGCTGAACTCAGCGTTCGGCTCGAGCACGATGCGGGACTGGTGCTCCCAGCTGGTCATGGCCATCGGGCCGGAGCTGAGGTAACCCTCGGCGTCTCCGAACTCGGAGCCCTCGTGCTGCGGAACAGTGACCCACAGGGTCGCGATGTAGACGAAGTACGACGCCGGGCGAGCAAGATCGACCACGAAGGTCGACTCGTCCGGAGCGCTGACGCCAAAGGCGTCGAGCAGGGCGTCGATCTCGTCGTCCGTGGCGGTCTCGGTGTCGACGCCGAGGAGATCCTCGCCACCGGCAACGTCAGCCATCACGTACGAGTAGCCGGCGGCCTCGCGCGGGTCGATGAGCCGCTTCCAGCTGTAGACGAAGTCGTCAGCCGTGATCGGAGTCCCATCGCTGTAGGTGATCCCATCCTTCAGGGTGAAGGTGATCTGCTGGCCATCGTCGCTGATTACCCAGCCTTCGGCCAGTCCGGGGACGACCTCCAGGTTCTCGTCGAAGTAGGCCAGCGGGCGCGTGATGCTGCGCAGCACGTTGATCGACTGGCTGTCCGTCGCCTGGGTTGGGTCGAGCGTCGGGGGCTCGCCGCCGAGATCGACGCGGAGCACCTGCTCTGCATCGTTCGACGGAGCGGACGACGCGTCGCCCGAGCCCGACGGGGAAGGCGTCGTCCCGCCGCCGGAGCAGGCCGCGAGGACCAGTCCGAGCGTCACGAATACGCCTAGGAGCTTCTTAAACCACATGTATATAACCTCATCCTTTCGCCTTTCGGCGTCAGTGAGAGCGAGAGTGCCGCAGTCGCGGCTGATCGAAACATCCGCCATGCATCCGGGTCCCCGGGTGCTCGCGGTTGACCCGTTGGGTCAGGCCGTGAACGAACTCGCGATCGTCGCGGTGCGAACCTCCTCTCCTCCTTCACCGTGCGTCCCACAACGCGTGGGTGGTGGCCCGACGTGATACTGCGTGACGCGCAAGCGCGCCGCGAGGGCCAATCTCGGGAAAGCGGGCCAAGATTGACCTATGACCAAGCCCACGTCAAGAACGGACAACCTCCGAGCTCCACGCTGGTGGGTCATCGATACCTACCATCCGCCTTCCTGAAAGGTTCATACGCTCACGGGATCAGTGCCCACGCGCGGGCGGTCGCGATCGCTTCGCCGGACACCCCCGCGCCGCTGATCGAGAAGGCGCGGCGCTGGTTCGGCTCCAGCGGCTGGCCATCGGACGGGCTGACGACCGCACCGATGAAGCGGTCCTGCGCGTCAAAGAAGGCGACGCCGACCTGCGGCGGCCGGCGGCGCAGCGATCCGGCCGATTCGACGAGGGTACCCCGCGCGGTCACCGTCCCGTCCGCGTTGCTCTGCCAGGTGACCTCCTCGACCGGGACCGGGATGCCGGGCACATCATCCATGCCGCGCGTCGGGCAGTACTTGATGTGGGTCAGCAGGTCCCCGGGCGTGCCCGCGCCCTGGACCGGCTGGCCACCCATCACATACACCGCCGCGTCGCCGGGCTGGATGATGGCCGGGCTCGGGAAGAACCGGCCGGCGCGCGTATAGACGGCGCGGCCGCCCTCCTGCCACTCGAGCTGGACGACCGGCGTGTAGAGCTGCTGCGGCTCATAGTCGTAGAGCGTGTTGAGCCAGGTGATCGGCTCCTCGCCGACATTCCGCAGCTCGAAGTACATGCTCACCAACCCATCGCGGATGTAGACCTGCTGCGACGCCTCGCCGCGGAAGGGCTTCACCGGCCCCGGGACCGGCGGCACCTCGATCGCCAGGCTGACCGGCGAGGCGGAACCGGCGGCCCCCGGTGCGGATGCCCCGGATGCCGCACCGTCGCTCGAGGCAGGCGGGGCGGCGCACGAGGCCAGCAGCAGCGCCAGCGCGACGACGTGGATCCGCCGCCCCGGGTCGGGGAGGCGGACGGTCACCGCGTGATGCCCTTGTTCGCCGGTCCGATGGGCGGTCGTTGCGGAAGCTGGCTGACGTCGGCGTACGCGATCAGGCCGGTGGCCGGCGCGGACGGCAGGAGGTAGCCCTCCGTCCAGAACGCGTCCCGGTCGACCGGATCGTAGGGCGCGCGCTCCTGGAACCCGGGCCACGCCACCTGGCGCGGTGCCGCCGCCTGCGGAACGCTGCCGCCCGCGGCATTGCCCACGATGGCGAAGCCGACCAGCGCGATCGCGGCACCCGCCGGGAGGACGCGCGCCCAGCGCCACAGCCGGTCGCCCCAGCTGACGGCCGGCGACTCGAGCGCGCGGCGCCGGACCGCCTCGAAGGCGGTCGGACTGGGAGCCGCGTTGGCGATGCGCTCGGCAAGCGCGCGCTGCAGGTTGCGCACGACGCTGCGGTCCAGGCCGACGTCGTCGCGACACGCCACGCAGCTGCCGAGATGGTCGAGATGCGGCGCCGCGCGCACGTCGAGCTCACCGAAGCGGAAGTGATCGAGCAGCTCGCGGCGGACTCTACGACAGCTCATCGTTCAGCCTCGGGCTGCCCAGGACCGGGACGCGGCGCTCGGCGGGGAGCAGCGAGCGGAGCGCCTTGAGCGCATAGTGAAGGCGCGACTTCATGGTGCCGACGTTGCACTGGGCGATCTCCGCGGCCTCGGCCAGCGAGTAGCCGTGGAGGTAGTAGAGGATCACGGCCGTCTGCTGCTTGGGCGGCAGCGCGTCGATGCCGCGCTGCAGGACCTCGATGATCTCGCGTGACTCGGCGACCTGGTCCGGCCGGATGGTGAGATCCGTGACGAGGTTGGTGATGAGCTGAGTCAGCGGCTCCACGATGGCACGGCGGCGCGCGATGCGGCTGTAGCACAGGTTGGTGGTCACCCGCTGCAGCCACGGGAGTGGCGACACGTCGCGGCGCAACCGCTGGCGGACGCGGTAGGCCTTCACGAAGCAGTCCTGCAGGATCTCCTCCGCCAGGAACGGGTCGCGGGTGATCGCCAGGGCGGTCGTGAAGACCGGCCGCTTGTACGTGTTGAAGAATTCCTCGAAGGCGTCCAGGTCACCTGACTGGATGCGCTCGACGAGTCCCTCGGACTGCGACGTCACCAATGGCACTCCGTAGCTGTACCGATGCTCGGTACGGATAGTACGCCGGGGGACACGTGAACGTTCAACCGGCGGAGGTGCTCACCGCGACCGCCGGCTCATCGAAGCGATGGCGCAGGTCCGGCCGCCGCGCGGCGCCGGCCTCGTCGAGGCGACCGACGGGGGTCGTCACGGGTGCAGCTCGCAGGGCCCCCGGATCCTCAGCCGCGGTACGGGCGAGCTGGTGCATGACGTCCACGAACCGGTCGAGGGTCTCGAGGCTCTCCGTCTCGGTGGGCTCGATCATGAGCGCCTCCTCGACGATGAGCGGGAAGTAGATCGTCGGCGGGTGGATCCCGTGATCGAGGATCGCCTTCGCCAGATCCAGGGTCGTGACGCCGTGCTGCCGCTTCTGGCGCCGGCCGCTGAACACGACCTCGTGCTTGCAGATGCGGTCATACGGAAGGTCGTAGGCATCGGCCAGGCGGACCCGCAGATAGTTGGCGGCCAGCACCGCGTCGTCGCTCACCTCGCGGAGGCCATCGCCGCCGTTGGCGCGGATGTAGGCGTAGGCCCGCAGGTGCATGCCGAAGTTGCCGAACATGCTGCGCACCTTGCCGATGCTGTGCGGACGGTCCCAGTCCAGCCCGAAGCGGGCGCCGTCAGTTGCTCGGCCGGCCCAGGCGTTACGCCGCACCTCCGCGGGATCGCCGGCCAGCAGGACCGGCATGGGCCGCGGCAGGAATGGGAGCAGTCGCTCGCTGACCCCGACCGGTCCCGATCCCGGTCCCCCGCCGCCATGCGGCGTGGAGAAGGTCTTGTGCAGGTTGAAATGCATCACGTCGAACCCCGCCTCGCCGGGACGGAAGCGACCCATGATCGCGTTGAGGTTGGCGCCGTCCATGTAGGCAATGGCACCCGCCTCCTTGACCGCCGCGATCACCTGGTCGATCTGGTCCTCGAAGATGCCGAGCGTCGACGGGTTGGTGATCATCAGCGCCGCCACGTCCGGGCCGAGCGCCGCGCGCAGCGCCTCCAGGTTGATCCCGCCGCGCTCGTTGGAGGGGATGGTGACCGTCGTGTAGCCCACCATCGTGGCGGTCGCGGGGTTGGTGCCGTGCGAGCTGTCCGGCACGAGCACCTTCGTCCGCTGCTCGCCCTCGCCGGTCGACCGATGGTAGGCCCGGGCCATGAGCATCCCCGTCAGCTCCCCGTGGGCGCCGGCCGCTGGCTGGAGGCTCACCGCGGCGAAGCCGCTGATCTCGCGCAGCAGCTCGGCGAGCAGCCATTGCAGCTCGAGGCTGCCCTGCGCCAGCGCCTCTGGATCGAGCGGATGCGAGTCGGTGAAGCCGGTGAGCCGCGCAGCCCACTCGTTGACCTTGGGGTTGTACTTCATGGTGCACGAGCCGAGCGGGTAGAACGCCGTCTCGATGGCGATGTTGAGCTGGCTCAGGCGGTTGAAGTGGCGGAGCAGGTCCAGCTCGCTGACCTCCGGGAGACGTGGCGCCTCAGCCCGCTTGACCGATGGCGGGAGCGGCGGCTCCCCCTCCGCGGCGGCACGTGCCGCCTCCGACGGCGCCGGGAAGCGAACGGCGCGACGTCCCGGGCGGGAATGCTCGAAGATCAGGGGCTCGACGATGGTCAGCGCCTCGCCGCCGACCGGCGAGGCGAAGGCCGCGCCACGCCCCGACGCATCCGCATCCCCGGGACCGCCGGCGGAGCGCGCGGCGCGCTCATCGACGACGCTCATCGCGACGCCGCCAGGGCGGACACCAGGCGCTCCACGTCGGCGTCGGTGGTCAGCTCGGTCGCGGCCAGCAGCAGCGTGTCGTCGAGCTCCGGATAGTCACGCCCCAGCGGAGCGCCCGCCACGATGCCCTGCTCGGCGAGGGCCGCGTGCCGGCGACGCGCGTCGGGCAGCGTGACCGCCACCTCGGAGGCATACGGCCCGCTGAAGCGCCGCTCGGCGAGGCCGGCACGGCGCAGAGCGGTCACCGCGTGGCGTGCCTGGGTCATCCCCAGCTCGGCAACCTCGCGCAGGCCGGCCGGACCGACCGCGGTGAGATACGCGGTGGCGGCCAGGGCGCACAGCGCCTGGTTGGTGCAGATGTTGCTCGCCGCCTTCTCACGCCGGATGTGCTGCTCGCGGGCCTGGAGGGTCAGCACGTAGCCCTTGCGCCCCGCCGCATCGCGCGTCGCCCCCACCAGCCGACCCGGCATCTGGCGGACGCTGCCCATCCTCGCGGCCATCAGGCCGACCCACGGCCCGCCGAAGGCCATCGGGATGCCGAGCGGCTGTCCCTCGGCCGCGACGATGTCGGCTCCGTAGTCGGCCGGCGCCTGCAGGACGGCGAGGCTCGTCGGCTCCACCACGGCCACGAACTGCGCGCCCACCGCGTGCGCCGCTCCGCCGAGCTCCGCCATCGGCTCGAGGACCCCGAAGGCGTTCGGCTGCTGGGCGATGAGGCACGCGACCGAGGTGTCGAGGGCCGCCGCGGCAGCGGCGGGATCGGTCTGGCCGGAGGCATCCTGGGCGAGGTCGACCGCGATCTCCACGATCTCGATCCCCGGTCCCGAGCAGTACGTGGCCAGCACCCGCCGCACCTCCGGATGCACCGCGGCCGAGACGGCGACACGGTCGCGACGGGTCAGCCGACAGGCCATCAGCGCCGCCTCCGCGGTGGCGGTGGCGCCGTCGTAGTGCGAGGCGGTGGCGACCTCCATCCCGGTCAGCTCGCAGATCAGCGACTGGAACTCGTAGATGCTCTGCAGGGTGCCCTGCGACACCTCCGGCTGGTACGGGGTGTAGGCGGTGCTGAACTCAGCGCGCCCGACCACCTCGCTGACCACCGATGGGACGAGGTGCCGGTAGGCGCCGTAGCCGAGGAAGCTGACCTGCGGGATGCGGTTCGCACTGGCCAGGCGCGACAGCTCGGCGCGCACCTCCTGCTCGGCCATCGGGGCGGGCAGGTCCCACTCCCCGGCCCGGACGCGCTCGGGGATATCGGCGAACAGGTCATCGACCGATGCGACGCCGATGGCGGCGAGCATCGCGGCGCGGTCGGGATCGGTATGCGGGGTGTAGGCCATCGCTGCGGGGTCCGCGACTACGCGGTCAGCTCGGCGTAGGCCTCGGCGTCCATCAGCGCATCGAGCTCGGCGCTGTCGGCAAGCGTGACGCGTGCGATCCAGCCCTCGCCATAGGCGTCGCTGTTGAGCAGCTCCGGCTGATCGCCGAGCGCGTCGTTCACCTCGGTCACCTCGCCGGAGATCGGGGCGAAGAGGTCGCTCACCGCCTTCACGCTCTCCACAACGCCGAAGCCGCCGAACTGGCTGAGGCGGCTGCCCACCTCGGGAAGCTCGATGAAGACGATGTCACCGAGCTCGTCGGCCGCAAAGCTGGTGATGCCGATGGTGGCGGTCGATCCTTCGACGCGGACCCACTCGTGCTCCTTCGAGTAGCGCAGGTCCCCGGGATGGCTCATCTGGTCTGCTGCTCCTGGCGTGGACGCTTGTAGAACGGCAACTTTACCTGCTCGGCCCGGTACGGGCGATCCCGGACCACCACCTCGAACGCCGCGCCGACCGCGGCAAGCTCGGCAGGCACGTAGGCCATGGCCACCTTCTGACCGAGCGTCGGCGAGGCGGTGCCGCTGGTCACGACGCCGACCGCGGTGCCGTCGTGCCGCACCGGGTAGCCGCTCCGTGGGATCGCGTTCTCCTGCATCACCAGGCCGATCAGCTTGCGGCGCGGCCCGGCCTGCTGGATCTGGGCCAGGGCGGCGCGCCCGATGAACTCGCCCTTGTCGAGCTTGACGACGCGGCCGAGGTTCGCCTCGAACGGGTTGGTGGTACGGTCGAGCTCGTTGCCGTAGAGCGGCATCCCGGCTTCGAGGCGCAGCGTGTCGCGCGCCCCCAGCCCGGCGGGAATGAGGCCGTCGGCGGTGCCCGCCTCCAGCAGCGCGTCCCACAGGTGTCCCGCGTGGCGCGCGCCGCAGAAGAGCTCGAAGCCATCCTCGCCGGTGTAGCCGGTGCGCGCCACGAGGCAGTCGATGCCCGCCACCGGCCCGCGCATCGCACGGTAGTAGCCGAGCGCATCGAGCGGCAGGTCGGTGAGGGTGGCCAGGATGCCCGCCGCCGCGGGTCCCTGCGGCGCGACGAGCGCGGTCCGCTCCGAACGGTCGTCGATGGTCGCGTCGAAGTCGCCGCGTCCGAGGAGGGCTTCGAGATGCTCTACCACCGCGTCGTGGTTGGCCGCGTTGCAGACCACCAGGTACGCCCCGTCGACGTGGTAGCAGATCAGGTCATCGATGATCCCGCCGTCCTCCTGGCAGAGCATCGAGTACTGCGCCTGGCCGGGCTCCAGGGCACCCGGGTCGCTGGCCAGCGCATAGCGCAGGAAGGCGACCGCCTCGGGGCCCTCGACGTGGACCTCGCCCATGTGCGAGAGGTCGAAGAGGCCGGCCGCCGATCGGACGGCGCGGTGCTCCTCGAGGATCGATCGGTACTGGACCGGCATCTCGTAGCCGGCGAACGGGATGAGCCGCCCGCCCGCGGCGACGTGCCGGTCGTGGAGCGGTGTGCGCAGCAGGGCTCCGGACTCCGTCATGCGCTCACCTCCTCGGCCCGGCGCTCGGAGAGCCGGGAGGCCGCCAGCTCGAGGACCGACCGCTCGGTGGCGTGGGTCAGCATCTCCAGTGCCTCCTCCATCTGCACCCACCGCACCTCGTCGAACTCGTGGTCATGGTCCTCGGTGCGACCGCCGACCGGGCGCATCAGGTAGAAATGGACGGTCTTGTGGAAGCGGGTCTGACCGCGGACGAAGAAGTAGGCGATTGAATCCAGCGGCTCCTCGACCTCGACCGCCAGGCCGGTCTCCTCGCGCGTCTCGCGCGTGGCCGTCTCGGTGAGCGTCTCCCCCGCGTCCGGTGTCCCCTTGGGCAGCGCCCACAGCCGCGGGTGACGGCGATGGACGAGCGCTACCTCGGTGCGGCCCCCGACGGACCGATGGACCACGCCCCCGGCACTGACCGCGCGCGCGTTGCGGAACCCCGGCACGCGGCCGCTACACGCGGCGGGCGCGCGACGGTTCCGTGCGCCGGGCGTGCAGGCCGAGGCGACCGACCGTGGGGAAGCGGAACTGGCTTGTGGGTGAGCGCAGGACAGCCACCGTCGCCGGCCCGCGACGGGCGCGCGCATGGAAGACCGTCCCGCTCCGGGGCAAGCCGAGCCGCCGGCTGCTCCCTGCGGATCGGCCGTGCACGCCGAACCGGATGAACGGGTGCGAAACGAAGCGGGCCACCACACTCACGCGCATGGCAGGCATTGTACGCGCGCCCCGCGCCGCTGCAACCGATTCACGCCGATCTCCGCGCCAGCAGCTCGCGATACAGGCCCAGCACCTCGCGCGTGCGAGTCTCGAGCGCAAGGCGACCGGCATCCCGCGCCGCTGCCTCCCCCATCCGCACCAGCCGGCCCCTGTCCTCCAGGAGCGCGGCCACCGCCCGCGCGAGGCGCGCCGGGCGAGTCGCGGGCGGGGTGGCCGCGACCAGCAGCCCATCGGTCCCGTGGCGGACCGCGTCGCGCACCCCGGGGGCGTCGACGGCCACCACCGGCAGCCCTGCCGCCAGGGCCTCGGCGACGACCAGGCCCTGCGTCTCGGTGCGCGATGCGACGACGAAGAGGTCCGCGCCGCGCAGCATCCCGATCGCCGCGGGACGCGGCTGCGGCCCGGCGAACCAGGTCCGGCCCACCAGGTCCACTCGTCCCGCTCGCCGCCGCAGCGCCGCGGCCAGTGACCCGCCGCCGATGACCGCCAGGTGGAGGCCGGGTACCAGGGCTGCCATCTCGAGGAGCTCAGCCGGGCTCTTCTCCTCGGCCAGGCGCCCGAGCGTGACGGCCACCGCTACGCCGGGCGCCCACCCCGCGGCGGCGCGGAGGTCGACCGGCGCCTGTGCCCGGATGGCACGCACGTCCACACCGGTCGGGATGACGCGGACGACGGTGGAGGTGCCGGGCGGCAGGGCGGCCGCGATCTCGGCTCCCAGGTCGGTCCCCGGAGCGATGACCGCGTCGCAGCGCTCCCAGAATGCGGCGACCGAGCGACGCAGCGCCGCCGCCGACGGCCGCGCCGCGGGCCCGAGGTAGTGGGCATAGTCGGCAAAGCGGGTGTGATGGGTGAACACGAGCGGCACCCCGAGCGAGTGCGCCAGGCGCGCGCCGCGATGCCCTGCGCCGAACGGCGACTGCACGTGAACCAGGTCGGGCGCGAAGTCGCGCGCCGCACGCATCGCGCGGCGCCCGGCGAGGGGCAGCGGGACGCGATAGCCGCGCGGCGCCGGGGGCGGCAGCTGCACCGAGGGGATCCAGGCGGTGCGTGGCGCGGGGCCAGACGTGCCGGCGTCCGCGGGCGCCGCACCGCGCGCCGGTCGCGGCGCCAGCAGCAGCACCTCGTGACCGAGCGCGCCGAGGCCGCGCGCCAGCGCGTCCGTCGCCACCGTCACCCCGGACACGTAGGGCAATGCGGTCTCGGCCACGAGCAGGATCCGCAGCGGGCGCAAGCTCATCCGTCCGCCACCGCGCCGACGTGAAGGGTCGCGAGACCCGAGGCCAGCCAGCGCCAGCGAACGTCGACCAGCCCGGCCGCGCGCAGCAGGTCGGACACCCGTTCGGGCCCCGGGTACCCGAGCACGCTGGCCGGCAGATAGGCGTACGCCCCAGGATGGCGCACCACGCGTCCGAGGAGCGGCACCACCCGCCGGAACCAGAGGCCGAAGAGGGCGCGTCCGGGGCCGCCGCCGGGCTGCGCGATCTCCAGCACCACCACTCGCCCCCCGGGCCGGACGACGCGCCGCATCTCCGCCAGACCCCGCCCGTAGTCGGCGAGGTTGCGCAGGCCGAAGCCGATGGTCGCCGCGTCGAACGAGGCATCCGGGAACGGCAGCGCCAGCGCGTCGGCGCGTCGGTAGTCGATCGGCATGCCACCGGCAGCCCGTCGCGCACGTGCCAGCATCCCCTCGCTGGCGTCGATGGCGACCACCTCGCCGCTCGCGCCAACCCGATCCGCGACGAGCCGCGCAAGGTGGCCGGTGCCGCATGCCACGTCGAGCACCCGCATCCCGGGGCCGACGCGCGCCGCGCGCGCCGCATCGCGGCGCCATCGCTGATCCAGCCCGCCGGTCATGAGCGAGTTCATGCGGTCGTAGATGGGCGCGATGCGGTCGAACATCCGGCGTACCGCCGCGGGGTCGGCCGCGTTGCCCTGCTGCGGACTCATCGCCCGAGCTGCTGCGGGTCGGCGAGCGGCGACGCCTCGGCAGGACCGAGCGGCGGCAGGCCGGGACCAGGTGTGTACGCCGCTTCGCGAACGGGACGCCGCTCCGGATCACGCACGCCGGGCACGAACAGCAGCGCGATGGTCAGGAGTGCGGCGAGGAGGCTGCCGCCGACGATCGTGACCGTGGGCCCGAGCAGCCCCGATATCGGCCCTGTCAGGGCGAACGAGAGGGGCACGAGCCCGATCGAGACCAGCCAGTCGAGGCTCGACACGCGGCCCAGCATCTCCCGCGGCACGAACTCCTGCAGCAGGCTGGTCCAGATGACCTGGCCCAGCATGAACGACCCGCCGGCAATGGCGGCGATGATCATCGGCTGCCAGAGCGCGGTCATCAGCCCGTAGCCGGCGATGACGGCAAGGCCGACCGTCCAGGCCACGTACATCGTCGTGATTCGGCGACGGGGCACCGATCGCTGGCCGATGGCGATGGCCGCCGCGATCGAGCCGGCCCCGCTGGCCGCAAAGACGAGGCCGAGCGACTCCGGCCCCAGGCCGAGGCGGTTCTTGACCAGGTACGGCAGCAGCACCTCCACGGGGCCGAAGAAGACGAGCAGGCTCAGCATGGCCGACAGCAGGGTCGCCCAGCACCACGGATTGGCGAGGACGAACCTGAGCCCCTCCCCGACCTCGCCGAAGGTGCGGCGCAGGCCGTGCCCGCCTGCCGTCACGGTGCGTGCGGCCGGCGGCGTGATGGCCCCGATGAGCAGCGCCGACGCCACGAACGAGGCCGCATCGGCCAGGAACGCCACGCCAGGTCCGAGCGTGCCCACCGTCACTCCGCCCAGGGCGGGGCCGCTGATGCGGATCATGAGCGGCCGGATGAGGCCGAGCAGGGCATTGGCCTGCGGCAGCTCCGCGGTGGGGACCACGTCGGGCACGAGCGCCGTCGACGCGGGGTTGAAGATCGCGTCGCCCAGGCCGGCGAACGCGATGAGCGCCATCACGTGCCAGAGCTCGATGATGCCGAGCATCGACAGCACCCCGATCCCACCGATCGCGGCGGCCCGGATGAGATCGGCCACCACCATCAGGCGGCGGCGGTCGTATCGGTCCGAGAGGACGCCCCCGATGAGCAGGAAGATGACCATCGGCAGCGTCCATGCCACCCCGACCAGCGAGAGCGCGGTCGGCACGTTGCTGATCTCGTAGACCTGCCAGGCCAGCGCGACGTAGAAGAAGCCGTCGCCGAGCAGCGAGATGGTCGAGCCGCCCGCCAGGAAGGCGAAGTCTCGGTGCCGCAGCGGACGCAGCATCCGTACCCCGCGCAGGCGCGCGACGAACGACGTCATGTGAGGGGCGGAATGGTGGGCGATACTGGATTCGAACCAGTGACCTCACGGATGTGAACCGTGCGCTCTAACCGACTGAGCCAATCGCCCATCGCGGGGGCTGCAGTATAGCGGCGCCGTCCGGACGCCTCAATCACGGGTCACGCGCATCGCCGGCTCAGAGCATCCGGCCGATGATGCGGGTGATCACCTGGAGGATGAGCAGCGCGATCAGCGGCGAGAAGTCGAAGCCGCCGGTGGCCGGCAGCAGGCCGCGAATCGGGGCCAGGATGGGCTCGGTGGCGGCATACACGAAGGCCGCCAGTGCGCCACCGCTGCCGGGCGTCACCCAGCTGATGATCACCCGCGCGAGGATGAGCAGCGATAGCACGGTGGCCAGCAGGAAGATGAAGTTGGCGAGCACCTCGGACATGCCGCCGAGGATAGCGTGCGGCCCGCTCAGCCGTCCGGCGCGTCGCGACGCCCGAACAGCGCGGTCCCGATGCGGACCAGGGTGGCACCCTCCTCGACCGCCACGAGGTGATCGCCGCTCATCCCCATCGACAGCTCCGGGAGGGCGCTGCCGAGCCGCTGCTGCAGCTGGTCGCGCAGGCCGCGCAACCGCGCGAAGTCAGGCCGTGGGTCACCGGCAGCACGGGCAATCCCCATCAGCCCCACGAGGCGGGCATCCCGCAGCCCGGCGATCGCGCCGAGCAGCTCGGCCGAGGCGAGCTCGGTGGGTCCCAGGCCGTGCTGCCGCGGCTCACCGGTCACGTTGACCTGCAGCAGCACCCGCGGGGCGCGGTGGAGGTCGTGTGCGGCGGCATCGATCCGCCGCAGCAGCGCGGCGCTGTCGACCGAGTGGATCCAGCCGAACGCGCCCACCGCCGCGCGGGCCTTGTTGGATTGCAGATGGCCGACCAGGTGCCACTCCGCATCCGGGATCGCCGCCACCTTGGGAAGCGCCTCCTGGACACGGTTCTCGCCAAGCGCGGTGAGCCCCGCGTCGACGGCGCTGCGACACACCTCCACCGGCCACGTCTTGGTGACGGCCACCACGCGCACCCCGTGCGGATCTTGGCGGGCGCGCGCGGCGGCGGCCTCGATGCCGGCGCGCAGCGTTGCGGCACGGTCCGCGATCTCGGTGCTGGTGGGGAGGGCCACGCCGGGCATCGTCGCACGCCGCGACGCAGGAGACCCGGCCGTGGGGCCGGGTCTCATCGGTCTGGTCGGGGGGAGGTCAGTCGCTCTTGCGGCGCAGGAACGAGGGAATGTCGAGGTCCGTCTCGCCGTAGGACGGGCGGTCGAGGCTGGGCCGCACGGGAAGCGGCTCACGCTCCGCCGGACGCACCTCGGTCGGCTCCAGCGACCCGGTCCCCGACGAGCGGGCGAACGGAGACGGCTCCCCGAGCTGCTCGTTGAGGGACGCGCGTTCGGTCCGCTCCCGCTCGATCTCGGCCAGGATCTCGCGGCTGCGCTCGTCGAGGTTGGCCTCGATCCCCGGGGCCGCATCCGTCGTCGCCTGGCCCTTGCCGGCACGGACCTTCTTGCTGGAGTCGAAGCCGGTGGCGATGACGGTGACCTTGATCTCGTCCCGCATGCGGTCGTCGATGACGGTGCCGAAGATGATGTTCGCCTCGGGGTCGGCGGCCTCCTTGATCACCTCGGCCGCCTCGTTGACCTCGAAGAGGCCGAGGTCGCTGCCGCCGGTGACGTTGAAGAGGATGCCGCGCGCGCCCTGGATGTTGACCTCCAGCAGCGGGCTCATGACGGCCGCGCGTGCCGCGTCGACGGCCCGGTTCTCGCCGGTGCCGATACCGATGCCCATCATGCTCGAGCCGGCCTCGCGCATGATCGTCTTGACGTCGGCGAAGTCGAGGTTGATGAGGCCCGGCACCGTGATCAGGTCGCTGATGCCCTGCACGCCCTGGCGCAGGACGTCGTCCACGACGCGGAAGGCGTCGATGATGCTCGTCTTCTTGTCGACCACCTCCCGCAGGCGGTCGTTGGGGATCGTGATGAGGGTGTCGACCTTCTCCTTGAGCGTCTCGGTGTACTGCTCCGCCACCAGCTTGCGACGCATCCCCTCGAAGGAGAACGGCTTGGTGACGACGCCGACCGTGAGCGCACCGAGGTCCTTGGCAATCTCGGCGATCACCGGCGCGGCGCCGGAGCCCGTGCCGCCGCCCATGCCGGCGGTGATGAAGATCATGTCGGCGTCCTTGAGGGCCTCGTAGATCTTCTCCGAGTCCTCCTCCGCGGCGCGCTGGCCGACGTTCGGGTCGGCGCCCGCGCCCAGGCCGCGGGTCATCTTGTCGCCGATGCGGATCTTATGTGGCGCGTCGCTCTGCAGGAGCGCCTGCGCATCGGTGTTCACGGCGATGAACTCGACGCCCATCATCTCGGCACGGATCATCCGGTTGACGGCGTTACTGCCACCGCCACCCACGCCGATGACCTTGATGAGGGCGAAATTCTCTGAGTCCGAACGGAGCGGCATGTGGGAGGACTCCTGCGCGGTGGCGGTGATGAAGGTGGTCGACGAACCCGGATCGCGCGGGTTTGACCGATTCTACCGATGTCGTCCGGCGCGCGTTGCCGGTTTTCCACAATCGGGGCCCGAGTTATCCACATCGGTCCGGGCGGCGGTGGATGGGGATGGCGTTGTCCACGCGCGGTGCGGTCGGCGCGGGGTGTCAGCCCGGGAAGAGGCCGCGCAGCCAGTCGACGAAGCGGGTGCCCGCGCCGTTGAATGAGGACGACGACCCATAGCCGCCCAGCGGCTCGTCGCCGGCGTGCGTGGCGCCCCACAGGAGCAGGCCGATGGGGGTCGTGAAGGCCGGGTTGGAGAGCTGGTCCATCAACCCGCCGACGCCCTGCGGCGCCCCGATCCGGACCGGCATCTCGAGCACCTCGCGCGCCAGCTCGGCGCACCCGGCAAGGCGCGCGCCGCCACCGGTCAGCACGATCCCGGCAGGCAGCATCCCGGCGTGCCCGGAACGCTTCACCTCTTCTTTGATGAGGCCGAAGATTTCCTCCATCCGCGCGGAGATGATCTCGCACAGCTTGCGGCGCTGGATCGTCTGCCCGCTCCCCTCGCCGAGGACCGCCACGTTGAGCAGCTCCTCCGGTCCGACGCTGCCGGCGTCGGCCGTGCCGTGCTTGATCTTGATCTCCTCGGCCAGGTTGAGGCT
The DNA here is from genome assembly GCA_039932235.1 of Chloroflexota bacterium. Taxonomy (GTDB): domain Bacteria; phylum Chloroflexota; class Limnocylindria; order QHBO01; family QHBO01; genus JAICQM01. The sequence goes on along the minus strand of JBDTQJ010000005.1, from coordinate 15,310 downwards.
GGTGCGCAGGCCGATCGCCACGTCGTTGGTCACGTTGATCCCTCCCACCGGCAGCACGGCCGAGTGGTAGACCGCGCCATCGGTGAAGATGGCGATGTCGGTCGTCCCGCCACCGATGTCGGCGACGAGCACGCCGAGGTCCTTCTCGGTATCGGTCAGGGTCGCCTCGGCGGCGGCCACGGAGCTGATGACCAGCTCGTCGATGGCCACGTTCGCCTGGCTGATGCACTTGGTGAGGTTGCTGATGCTGGTCGCCGCGCCGGCGACGATGTGGGTCTCCACCTCGAGGCGCACCGCGCTCATCCCGAGCGGGTCCTTGATGCCGTCCTGGCCGTCGACGATGTAGCCGCGCGGCAGGACGTGCAGCAGCTCGCGGTTGGAGGGGATCTGGACCGCCTTGGCGGCCTCGGTGGCGCGCGCCACGTCCTCGCGGCTGACTTCGCGCTTGTGCCCGGAGACCGCCACCACGCCGCGCGAGTTCTGGCTCGCGATGTGGCTGCCCCCGACGCTCACGAAGGCGGAGCTGATCTTGTAGCCGGAGAGTCGCTCCGCCTTCTCGATGCTGGCCGCGATCGAGCCGACGGTCTGGTCGATGTTGGCGACCATCCCCTTCTTCATCCCGACCGACGGGGCGATCCCGTAGCCGATGATGTTGACGTCGCCGGTGCGTCCGACCTCCCCGATGAGCGTGGTGACCTTGGTCGTGCCGGCGTCGATGCCGACCAGAACCGTCTCCCTGTCCAAGCTACCTCCGATGGTTCCGATGGGCCGCCTCGACCCGCAGGCCCATCGAGCCTACAGGAAGTGGCGGCGAATGAGTGCCACGTTCTGGAAGATGCGCAGCCCGAAGGCGAAGAGCGCGACCAGGTAGAGGTCGATCCCCAGCCGATCGCCGACGAAGGTCAGCGCCACCGCCACCAGGGCGTTGGTGATGAAGCCGGAGATGAAGACCCGGTTGTCGTAATGCGCGTCCAGCTCCGCGCGGATGGCGCCCAGCACCGAGTCCAGGCCGGCCAGGATCGCGACCGCGCTGTAGCGCGCAAGGTCGGCGCTGACCGAGACGCCGAGGGTCAGGCCGAGCGCGACGCCGAGCGCGAGGCCGATGAGGGGGAACCACATGCAGCAGGGGTCCGAAGCGGATGGGTTGGGAGGGTTGAGCCGGGCCGCGCACCCGGCCGCCATCAGGTCTTGGCACGCCAATATACCCTTCCCGGATTGCGGGCATCCACCCACGAGACCGATGCCTCCGGCTGGCCTGCGAAGAGCGTGCGCACCGATGCCGCCTGCTCCTCGATGCGGGCCGCCGCGTCCGCGTCGCCCTCCTGCGGATCAACACCGTAGTAGCCGAACGCGGCACTCCAGCCGATCTCCGGGGCCACCACGATGAAGCCGTATTGCTCCTCGATGCGCACGGTCAGGCGCTGGGCGGCCGACCCCAGGGTCGCCGGCTCGATGTCGACCAGCTGCAGCGCGGTGCGCACCTCCCGCTCGGGGATCGCGTCGCCGACGATGATGTTGCGCGAGACGGCGCGCCGATCATCGACGAAGGGCAGACCGGCTAGGGCCTCGGGGAGCGCCGCACCCAGCGCCACCTGGCCGATCGCCGTGCCGTCCGCGCCGCACACCAGCTGGACCGCGCTCGTCTGCCAGACGAATGCGGCGGCCTCCTCCTCGACGGTGACCGAGAGGCGGTCGGGCAGATAGGTCTCCACGTGCGCGGTCGCCACCGCCGGCAGCGCGGCCAGCTGCTCCTCGACTGCCCGCCGATCGACCGTCAGCAGCGCGTGGCCGCGGAGGGGCTCGAGGGCCTCGGTCAGGCGCGATGCGGAGGTCCAGGTCGCGCCCTGCGCGTCGATCTCGCCGACGCGCAGCCACGAGCCACCGGCCAGCACGGCAAGGAGCGCGATGCACCCCGCGAGCCCCAGCCCGGCGAGCAGCCGGGCGAGACCGGGCATCCGCCCCCCGAGACGTGCCCGCACCGAGCGCCGTGGGCGACGCGCCTGCAGCGCGCCCGGCCGGCGTCGGGCACGCAGCGTGGTCGCCGGCCGGTTGGAGGCCGCTCGCGCACGGGGTCGTGAACCGCCCGCCACCGGTCGCGTGCCGGGGAGCTTCATCGGCCCGTGGCTGATCCGCGGCGCGCCGGGATGCGCCCCTCGGCGTCTGCCTGGACGGCGAGCTCGATGAGCCGCGCGATCAGCTCCGGGAAGGCGATCCCCGCCGCCTCGGCCTGCTTGGGATACATGCTGGTGGCGGTGAAGCCGGGAAGCGTGTTCATCTCGCTGATGTAGACGGTCTCGGGGGCAGGCACCAGGAAGTCCACCCGCGCCAGGCCGGCGGCGTCGACCGCGCGGTACGCCGCCAGCGCCAGCTCCTTGAGGCGCGCCGCGAGGTCCGGCTCGAGGTCGGCGACCGGCGTCACGTCGGCGAGGCCGTCCACGTACTTGGACTCGTAGTCGTACCACTCGTGGTGGCTGCGCACCTCCCCGGGCTCGAAGACGATCGGCTCATCGTTGCCGAGGACCCCGCACTCGAGCTCGCGGGCGCCGGCCACGTACGCCTCGACAATGACCTTGCTGTCGTAGCCGAACGCCTCGTCGAGCGCCGCCGGCAGCTCATCTGGCCCGTGGACGAGGGTCATTCCCACGCTGCTGCCAAGGCGCGCCGGCTTCACCACGCAGCGCGCACCGATGACCTCGGCCACCTGGCGCAGGACGCGCTCCGGCTCATCGCGCCACGCACCGCGGCGGAACCAGGTGTAATCGCCCACCGGCAGGCCGTGCCCGCGCATGAGGTCCTTGAACACGACCTTGTCCATGGCCACCGCGCTGGCCAGGACGCCCGCTCCGACGTACGGGATCCCGGCAAGCTCCAGGAATCCCTGCAGCGTGCCGTCCTCGCCGTACGGTCCGTGCACGACCAGGAACGCCACGTCGATCGCCTCGGCCAGTGACGTGACCGCGCTGCGTGCGGCCAGCGCGGCGTCGTCCGGCGCGAGCAGCTTCGCGCTCGTCGCGGCACGCGTCCGGAGCCGCTCGGCGGTCCGCCGCGGCGTGTCTGCTCCCACCAGCTCGGCGAGGCTGGTCGCTCCCAGCTCGGGCGCCGGGCCGGCAGGCAGATGCCAGTGGCCGTCGCGGTCGATGTACAGGAGGAACGGCTCGTAGCGTCCGCGGTCGATGGCGCGCAGCACCGCCTCGGCCGACGCGATGCTCACCTCATGCTCCGCCGAGCGACCGCCGGCCACGATGCCGACCCGCAGCCGCTCGCTCACGCTGCACCCCAGTCGCCGACGAACTCGATCTCGTAGGCCAGCTCGATGCCATACCGATCGTGCACTGCGGCCCGCAGGTGATCACCCAGCGCGCGGACGTCCGCCGCCACGCCGCCGCGGTCGGTGACGATGAAGTTGGCGTGCATCGAGCTCACCTGGGCGCTGCCGATGCGGAAGCCCTTCAGACCGGCCTCGTCGATGAGGCGGCCCGCATGATCGCCCGGTGGGTTGCGAAAGACGCTGCCCGCGTTCTGGTCGGCAAGCGGCTGGGTGGCTGCGCGCTGTGCCTGGTGGCCGGCGACCGCCGCGGCGATCGCGTCCGCATCACCATCACGGAGCGCCAGCTCGGCCGCCACGACCACCTCGCCGCTGTGCTTGAAGCGCGACTCGCGATAGGCGAATCCGCAGGCCGCGGCGGGCAGTGCGCGGACCGATCCGTTTGCCGCGTCCCACACGTCGACGCTGGTCACGACGCCGGCCATCTCGCCGCCGTGGGCGCCGGCGTTCGCCCACACCGCTCCGCCCAGCGATCCGGGGATGCTGATCCCGAACTCGATACCGGTCAGCGCGGCGGCCGTGCATCGACGAACGAGCATGGCCATCGCCACACCGGCGTCGCCGCGCACGGTCGTGCCGTCGACGGAGAGCTCCCGGGCTCGGTTGCGGATCACGAGGCCCCGGATCCCGGCGTCGGCGACGACCAGGTCGCTGCCGTTGCCGAGCATGAACGGCGTCACCTGGGCGTCCCGTGCCAGGGCCAGTGCGCCGAGCAGCTCCGCGCGCGTGCGCGGCGTCACCAGGCGGTCCGCCGGCCCGCCGACGCGCAGCGTGGTCAGTGGCGCGAGCGGCGCATCGACGACGAGCTGCACGCCGCGCTCCGCCGCCAGGGCGTCCAGCCGATCCAGGGTCGCTGTCTGCGTCGTGGTCATGCGGCGGCCTCGGCGATGCGCACCAGCTCGGTGGCCAGGATGCGCGCCGCATCGGGCTGTCCAAGGGCGCGCGCGGCGTCGGCCATCGCGCGGCGCCGTCCGGCATCGGTCAGGTCGGCGGCGAGCGCCGCGAGCCGGTCGGCGTCCAGGTCGCCATCCGCGACCAGGATCGCCGCACCCGCATCGGCGAGGAAGGCGGCATTGGCCCGCTGGTGCGCGCCGGCAAACGGATACGGGACCAGGACCGAGGCGACCCCGACGGCGGCGACCTCCGCGCAGGTCGAGGACCCGGCCCGCCCCAGGACGAGGTCGGCGGCGACCAGCGCATCGGTCATCCGATTGGTCAGGAAGGCCTCGGGCAGGTAGCGATCGCGGAGGTGCGCCGGGAGGCGCTCGCGGGCGGCCAGCGCGGCCGGCAGACCCGCCTCGCCGGTGACATGCAGGACGTGCCACTCGCCGAGGACGCGGTCCAGGGAGCCGAGGATTGCGTCCGCGAACCGGGTGACCGCCTGCGAGCCGCCGAAGGCCAGCAGCAGCCGCTCGTCGGCCGACACGCCGAAGCCGGCGCGCGCGCTGTCGCGATCGACCCCGGCGAACGATCGGATCGGGGTCCCTGAAACGAACGCTCGCTCGTCGAACGCGCGGAGCGTCGGAGGAAACGAGACACCCACGCGGGTCGCCATGCGTCCCACTGCACGGGTCGCCCGACCGGGGACCACGTTGCCCTCCCAGACCAGGGAAGGGATGCGCAGCGCGCGGGCGGCGACCACCAGCGGCAGCGCGAGGTAGCCGCCCGTCGTGAACAGTGCGGCGGGCCGGAGGTGTCGCAGCAGGAGCGTCGCCTGCGGAACCGAGCCGGCCAGGCGCAGCGGATCGAGGACGAGGTGGATGTCACGCCCCGCAGAGCGCAGCGAGCGCACCATCAGCTCGTGGTACGGCATGCGGTCGCGCAGCGCGTCGCCGGCCACGAGACGGCGCTCGAAGCCGCGGGAGCCGCCGATGTAGGTCAGCTCAGCGTCTGGACTGACGTCGAGCAGGGCCCTGGCGACGGCCAGCGCGGGGTACACGTGCCCGCCGGTTCCGCCGCCCGAGATCGAACACCGCATGGAGCAGCGATCCTTCGGTCTGGGTCTCGCGCGAGATCGACAGCAGGATCCCGATCGCGATGAGGTTGATGGTGAGTGCCGACCCACCGTAGCTGATGAAGGGCAACGGTATGCCGGTGACCGGCAGGAGGGCCGTGACGACCATCATGTTGATGCACGCCTGGACGATGATCCAGGTGGTGATGCCCGCCGCCAGGAGGCCCGAGAAGGTGTCGGGTGCCTTGATGGCGATCCGGTAGCCCTGGTACGCGATCACGATGAAGAGGCCCACCACCGCCAGCGTGCCGACGAGCCCCCACTCCTCGCCGATGATGGCGAAGATGAAGTCCGTCGAGGGGGCGGGCAGGTAGAGATACTTCTGGCGGCTGGCACCGAGGCCGAGGCCGGTGATCCCCCCCATCGCCAGCGCCATCAGGCCCTGCAGGGTGTTGTAGCCGGCGCCGAGCGGGTCACGGAACGGGTCGAGGAAGGTCTCGACGCGCGTCATCTGGTACGAGTTGCTGCTGACGAAGGCGACCGCTGCCGCGACGACCGAGCCGCCGATGAGGGCGAGGTGCAGCAGGTTGGCGCCGGCCATGAAGAACACCGCCAGCGAAGCCGCAGCGAAGACCCCGGCCGTGCCGAGGTCGGGTTCCAGGGCGATGAGCAGGAAGCCCGGGGCGACGAGCAGCCCGAATGGCACGAGCCCGTTCCAGAACGAGCCGGCCTCCCGCCCACGCCGATCGAGCCAATGGGCGAGGTAGATGACGATTGCCAGCTTTGCCGCCTCGGCCGGCTGGAACGAGCCGATGCCGGGAATGACGAACCAGCGACGGCTGCCGAACGCCTCGGTGCCCACGAAGAGGACCGCGACGAGCAGGATCATGCTGGCGAAATAGCCCGGCAGGGCCAGGTGGCGCAGGAGGCGGAAATCGAGGCGGCTGAAGAGGTAGAGGCAGCCGAGCCCGAGCACGGCCCAGACGGCCTGCTGCATGCCCTCCGCGGCCGAGTCGTTGTTGCCGAGGTACTCGCGCACGCTCGACGCCGAGTAGACCATCACCACGCCGAGCGCGACGAGGGCCAGCACGGCCAGCAGCAGCGGGAAGGCGACCGGGCCGCGCTCGCGCTTCACGCCGCTTCGGGCCCGAGGTCGGGCGACGGCGGTGGCAGCGGCGGTCACGTGGCGTCTCCTTCGGGTCCCAGGCTCGGTCCGATCTTGCGAGCGGCGGCGCGAAACGCCTCTCCACGCGCGACGTAGTCGTCGAACATGTCGAAGCTCGCGGCCGCCGGGGCGAGAAGGACGACATCGCCCGGTTGCGCGGCGGCGGCGGCGGCGGCGACCGCGGCCGCCATGTCGGGTGCGTGGTGGACGGCCACCCGATCGGCGATCGCCGTCGCCAGCTCGCCGGCCAGCTCCCCGATCAGCACCACGGCCCGGACGCGGCCGGCGATCGCGTCCCCCACCTCGGCGAGCGGGAGCCCCTTGCCCTGGCCGCCGGCGATGAGCACCACGCCGCGATCGCCGAACGCATGGAGCGCCGCGATGGTCGCGGCGGGGATCGTGGCCATCGAGTCGTTGACGAAGCGGACGTCGCCCCATTCCCCGACCGTCTCGAGGCGGTGCGCCACGCCGCGGAACGTGCGGATCGCCTCCGCGATCGACGCGGCGGAGGCCCCGATCAGCCGCGCGCCGAGGGCGGCGGCGAGGACGTTGTGCAGCATCGGTGTGCCGGGAAGGCGGACCTCGGCGACCGGCAGGACCACCTCGCCGAGGATCATGATCTGGCCCTCGCGCACGGTCGCATCGCCGTCGCCGGCGAGGCCGTAGGTGCGCACCGCTGCCGGATCCAGGCGCGCACGCAGGTCGCGGCACCCGGCGTCGTCCGCGTTGAGGACGACGGTTCCCTCCGGCGTGCTCAGCTCCGCCAGTCGCGCCTTGACCGCCCGATAGGCCGTAACGCTACCGTGGCGGTCGATGTGGTCGGCGCCGATGTTCGTGTAGATGGCGACGTCGGCGCCGCGCGAGATGGTCGGCAGCTGCAGCTCCGACAGCTCGAGCACCGCCCAGGTGTCGCGCGTCAGCTCATCCGCCCGCTCGACGAGCGGCGTGCCGATGTTGCCGCCGAGCACGGAGGGGATGGCGTCGCGCTCGAGGATCGCCGCCAGCAGGGTGGCAGTCGTCGTCTTGCCCTTGGTGCCGGTCACCCCGGCGATGCGGGCGCGGGTGATGCGCAGGAACAGCTCGACCTCGCTCACCAGCTCGACCCCGTCCCGGGTCGCGTCCGCGAGCAGGTCGCGCAGCCATGGCTCGGTCGTCGGGAAGCGGGCCGAGATGGAGGGCGAGGTCACCAGGAGGTCGGCGCCGGCCATTGCCGCGGCGACCGCCGGCGGATCGACGCCGAGCAGCAGGGTCGGGCGCCGGTCGCCGAGCGCGGCAACCGCGGCGGACAGCTCCCCGGCGCCACGACGGTCGTAGATCGTGACGTCGGCGCCGGCATCGGCCAGGAAGCGTGCAGCGGCGATCCCGGAGCGCGCGAGGCCGAGCACCAGGGCACGGCGGCCGGCGAGGTCGGCACGGGTGCGGATCGGGGGGCGAGTGGTCGACACGGGCATCGGCTCAGATCACGCCCGGGTTGGCGACGAAGATGCTGAATCCGAGCAGCCCGGCGAGCGCGGCGACGATCCAGAAGCGGGTGGTGATCTTCTCCTCTGCCCACCCGATGAGCTCGAAGTGATGCTGCAGTGGCGTCATGCGGAAGACGCGCCGTCCGCGCAGCTTGAAGGAGGCGACCTGGATGATGACGCTCATGGTCACCGCCACGAAGACGATCCCCACCACGGCAAGGAGCGGCACCTGGCGGGTGATCGTGGCGACCACCGCCAGCGTGGCACCGAGTCCCAGCGATCCGGAGTCGCCCATGAACAGCTGCGCGGGATGGACGTTGAACCAGAGGAAGCCCATGAGCGCACCGACCACCAGGGCACAGAAGATGGCCAGGTTCGACTGGTCGCGTGCCGAGGCGATGAGCAGGTAGGCGACGAAGCTGAAGATCAGCACACCGCCGGCGAGGCCGTCGAGGCCATCGGTCAGGTTCACCGCATTGCTCGACCCGACGATGACGAAGGCGATGAAGCCGATAAGCACCACGGGCCAGAGGCCGATCTCGCCGACGAACGGGACGCTCAGCCCGGACAGCTCGAAATGGCGCCAGATGTAGAACGCGGCCAGGATCGCCACCGCCGTCTGCCAGACCAGCTTCCAGCGGCCACGGATCCCGATGCCGGTGCGCGCGTTGATGAAGTCGTCGATGGCGCCGAGCACGCCGACCCCCACCAGGGCGAGCATTGGCGTGAGGGTGGCCGCATCCTCGATGCGCATCGCCATCGCCAGGAACATGACCACGATGACGACCAGCATCCCGCCCATCGTCGGGGTGCCGGCCTTGCCGAAGTGGTCCGGGCCATCGGCACGGATCGCCTTGCCGTAGCCGAGCCGCTGCAGCAGGCTGATGTACACCGGGCCGAGCAGCACGACGCCCAGGAAGGCGAGCAGCAGGCCGACCACGATCGGCAGCAGGCCGCTCATGCCGGACGGCCTCCTGGACCGATGCGGGCGCTGCCCGCCATGGCGTCCACCGTGGCGTCGAGCGCGATCCCGCGCGACGCCTTGAGCAGCACGATGTCGCCGACCCCCGGCGCGAGCTCGCGCTCGATCACGGAGACGGCCTCCTCGGCGTCACGCGCCGTCGCGACCCGCGCGAGGCCCGCGGCACGGGCGCCGTCGGCGATCCAGGCGCCCCGCTCCCCGACCGCCACCAGCCCATCGACCACGGCCGCCGCGCGTGCGCCGATCTCCCGGTGCTGGCGCTCCTCGTCGGGGCCGAGCTCGAGCATGTCGCCGAGCACGGCATACCGATGCCGGCCGTCGGCCACGGGCGTCTCGGCCAGGAACTCGAGCGCGGCCGCCACGCTCCACGGGGCGGCGTTGTAGGTGTCGTCGACGAGCGTGGCACCGGATCCTGCCTCGAGGGGTGCCATGCGATGGGCGGCGTGGCTCCCGGCTTCGAGCGCGACCGCCACCTCGTCGAGCGGCGTCCCGAAGCGCTCCGCCACCGCGGCGGCGGCCAGCGCATGCGGGACCAGGTGACGGCCGGGCATGGCGCTCCGCACGCGGCGCTCGCCCCACGGCGTCACGATCGCGAACTCGGTGCCGGCGAGGCCGCGCGACGTCACATCGGTCGCCCGGACCGTGGCGCCTGCGGCGAGACCGAAGGTCCGAACCTCGGCCGCCGTGACCGCGGCCATGGCGGCGACGCGCGCGTCGTCCGCGTTGAGCACGGCCAGCCCATCGTGCGGGAGCGCGGCGGGCAGCTCGGACTTGGCGCGGCCGATCGCCTCGAGGCTGCCGGCGCGCTCCAGGTGCATCGGCTGGACGTTGAGGACGACCCCGACCTCGGGACGCGCGATCTGGGCGAGCCGCGCGATCTCGCCCTCGGTGTACATGCTCATCTCCAGCACCGCCACGCGATGCGCATCGGTCAGGTTGAGGAGCGTCAGCGGCAGGCCGCTCTCCGAGTTGAGGTTGCCGGCGTTGCGGAGGACCGGCTCGGTGCGCGACAGCACATCCGCGATCATCTCCTTGGCGAGCGTCTTGCCGGTCGAGCCGGTCACCCCGACGACGCGGACCGACGACCCGCCGCGCCACCAGGCGGCCAGCTCCTGGAGTGCCGTCAGCGGGTCGCCGACCTGCACCAGGGCGACATCGGCACCTGCCGGCAGCGGGACGGGATGGTCCACCAGCGCAGCGGCCGCGCCGGCGGCGACCGCCTCCCCGACGAACCGATGGCCGTCGAGGTGCTCGCCACGGAGCGCCACGAAGCAGGCGCCGGGGGTGACGGATCGGGAGTCGACCGCAGCCCCCTGGATGGCCGTGACGGCGGTGGGGGCGATGAGACGGCCGCGGGTCGCGGCCAGCAGGTCATCGAGGCGGATCGACGGAGGCACGCACGGCCCTGTGCTGGTTCGCGGCGAGTCTAGCAGCCTCACTTGGCGGCCACTGTCGCGTTGGGCCGGTCCGGCGGAATGGCAAGGTAGTCGAGGATCTGTGGCGCGAGCTCGCCGAAGATGTCGTCCGGCCGCTCGGCCATCTGGTAGCGGCCCCACGTCGCCGGACGGTGCAGCAGGATGAGGGTCGCGATCTGCGGGTTGCTGGCGGGATAGACGCCGACGAAGGAGCTGTCGATCCAGCCGTCGATGTACTCGTTGACGGTCACCTTCTTGTAGATCGGCTGACCGGCGGCGTCGTAGCCGTCGATGACGCTCCGCTCCACCGGCCCGGCGATCTGGGCGGTGCCGGTCTTGCCGGCGATCGCGTAACCATCGACCCGGGCCGCCTGTGCAATGCCGTCGTCGATCGCGCCGGTCAGCAGCTTGAGGACCGTGTGTGCCGTCTCCTCGCGCATGACCCGCCCGGCCGGCTCGGGGGCGGTGTCATGGAAGGTGCCAGCGGCATCCGTCCAGCCCGCGACGACGTGCGGCGTGACCAGGGTCCCGCCGTTGGCGATGGCGGCGTAGCCGGCGACCAGCTGCACGGCGGTCACGCTCAGTCCCTGGCCGAACGCATTCTGGGCGGTGGTCAGCTCGCCCGATCCATTGGGGCCGTCGGGATTCCAGACCACGCCCGACGCCTCACCGGCGATGTCCACCCCGGTGGGCGTGCCGAAGCCGAACCGCTTGAAGTACTCGAAGAGGCCCTGCGAGCCCAGGGTCAGACCGATCCTGGCTGCGCCGACGTTGTTCGACAGCTTGAGCACGTCGGCCGGGCGGATCTCGCCGTGGCCATACGGGAAGTCGTAGCGATCCGCGTTCTGGATGCGGACCTTTCCGATGCGCAGGTTGTTGTCGTCGAGGAACGTGTCGCCGGTGGTGATGGCGCCGGCGTCGAGCGCCGCGGCGATGGTGAAGGCCTTCATCACCGATCCCGGCTCGTACTGGCGGCTGACCGCCGGGTTGGTATAGAGCGCCGGATCGGTCGTCGCGAACGCGTTGGCGTCATACGACGGGTAGGAGGCGAGAGCCAGGATCGCGCCGGTGTGGACATCCATCACCAGGCCGATGGCGCCCTTGGCGCTGTTCTTCTGGAACGTCTCCCACATCCGGGCCTCGAGGATGTGCTGCAGCCCGCTGTCGATGGTGAGCGTCAGCTGAGCACCGTCGATCGGCTGTCGCAGCTCGCGCACCGAGTCGGCGATCCGCCGGCCGGCCACGTCCTCCTGCGCCACGACGCTTCCGGGCGCGCCCACCAGCGTCTCGTTGTCCGTGAGCTCCACCCCGGCCTGGCCGGTCCCGTCGCTGTCGACAAAGCCGATGACCTGCGCCGCGAGCGTCGTGTCCGGCGAGACGCCCTGCACCGGATAGATGCGCTTCGGCTCGGCCAGCATGCCGATCCCGTCGAGGTGGAGCGCATTGACCCGCTCCGCCACCGTCGGCGTGACGCGCCGACGCAGCCACGACCACTCCCCGTCGCCGGCCAGGGTGGCGTACAACGCCTCGCGATCCATTCCCAGGATCGGGGCCAGCAGCTCCGCGGCGCGCCCCGGATCCCGCTCGCGGGTCACCGGCGGGATGGCGAAGACCGATTGGAGCTCGACGCTGGTGGCGAGCAGGACCCCCTTGGCATCCACGATCTCGCCGCGGACCGCCGGGATGGCCTGCGTCTGGTTCAGCTGGGCATCCGCCATGGCGGTCAGCTGCCCACGATCGAGGACCTGCCACCACACGAGCCGCGCACCGATGCCGCCGGCGAGCAGGCTGATGAGGACCAGGAGGACCAGGGCGCGGGCACGACTATCGGTCCTGGCGAGCATTGGCTTCTCCGTGACCGCCGAGGGCTCAGCGGTCGGCTATGGCGATTACTTGGTCGATGCGCCCTGCGGCGGGGCGAACGTGATCTGGTCCTGGGCGACCGGGACGAGTCCCAGTCGGGCCCGAGCGCGCTGTTCGATGAGCGATGGTGAGCGGGCCTCGCCGATCGCCAGGACGAGCTGTTGCTGCTCCTGGCGCACTGCCGAGATCTGGGCCTCGAGCGAATCGATCTCGTAGCCGGTGGCCGCCACGTGGCTGGACTGGGAGAGATAGAAGAAGCAGAGGCACGCGGCGGCCAGGACGGTCAGCATCAGCCCGGAGACATTCACGCCGGCCCCCGAGCGTCGACCCGCTGCGCGGCGCACGCGCGTGCGCGGTACCGGTCGGCGACGCGGCCGCGCACGGCGACCGAAGATGCCGATGCCGGTGGCTGGACGCGCGCCGATGACCGCCATCGATGGCTACGCCGCGCTCGCGCGGCCGGCGACCCGGACGGCCCACGAAGTGGGCGCCTCGAAGTCGAGCCCCTCCTCGATCTCGATGGCCGCGACGCGATCCGAGAGCCAGTACTGCTCCTCGTTGACCGCGGTGACACGACGCTCGCGGAGCTCGCGCTGCCGCGCGCTGTACATGCGACGCCGGCTGGACTGATGTCGTGAGCGACCCCTGCTCATGTCGTGGACCTCCTTCTCCTGGCTGTCAGCCCGCCGCGGTGGCGAGCTTCTCGGCGACCCGCAGCTTTGCGCTGCGGGCGCGGCGGTTCCGGCGCACCTCGGCGGTGCCCGGGGTGATGACCCCCCTGGTGACGAGACGCACCTGGGCCAGGTGGCCACAGGTGCACGCCGGCGGCAGCGGCTCCTCGACGCAGTCGCGGGCCTCGCGAGCGAAGAAACGCTTGACGATCCGGTCCTCGCCGGAGTGGTAGCTGATGACCGCCATGCGGCCGCCCGGTCGCAGCGCGGCGAGGGCGCCGGCGAGGCCGGCCGAGAGGACCTCCATCTCGCGATTGACCGCGATGCGCAGCGCCTGGAAGGTGCGCGTGGCCGGGTGGATGCGTCCCTGGTCGCCCGGCCCGCGCGAGCCGACCGCTCCGGCCACCACGGCGGCGAGGTCGGCGGAGGTCACGATCCGACCCTCCGCACGCGCCGCCACGATCGCCTTCGCGACGCGGCCTGCACGGCGCTCTTCACCAAACGTCGCGAGAATTCCGGCGAGGTCTCGCTCCGTTGCGCGCTCGATGAGCTGGATGGCCGAAAGACCGTGTTCTTCATCGAATCTCATGTCCGGCGGCGCATCGGCCGCGAAGGAGAAACCGCGCTGCGGATCGGCCAGCTGATAGCTGGAAAGCCCGAGATCGAAGAGGACTCCGTCGAGAGGGACGAAGCCGGCATCGGTCGCCACGTCGAAGATCGCCTCGAAGTTCGCCTGGCGCAGGACTGCGCGCGAACCGAAGGGTGCGAGGATGCGAGTCGCCTCCGTGATGGCCGCCCGATCGGCATCAATACCGAGCAGGCGGCCATCCGGAGACGTGGCCTCCAGGAGCCGTTCGGCGTGCCCTCCGCCCCCGACCGTGCCGTCAGCCACGGAGCTGCCGGCGACCAGGTCGAGCGAGGTGAGAACCTCGTCGACGAGGACCGGCAGGTGCCCTTCTCCCATCGGCTGACGAACCTTTCTGGTCGGATGACGGGCCGAACGACCCGGAGACGCATGAATGGCGGGGAGGCGACGTGCGTCATCGCGTCGCTCCCCCTAGATCCCGAGGTCCGACAGGTGCTCGGCGAGCGCCTCCGGCTGCTCCTCGATCTGGCTGCGGTACGGCATCCACCGCGCCGGTGACCAGAGCTCGAGCCGGTTGAGCGCCCCAACGACGACCACCTCGCCGCTCTCGATCGCCGCGTACTCGCGCAGGTATGACGGCACCAGCACGCGACCCTGGCGGTCGAGCTCCACCTCGACGGCGCCGGATGACATGAAGCGCGCGAACTCGCGCGCCCTCGGGTTGGTGAGCGGCAGGGCGCGGATCTTCGTCGCCAGGTCGTCCCATTCCGGGCCGGGAAAGATGGCCAGGCAGCCATCCAGCCAGCGGGCCAGCGTGGCGCCCTCGGCGAGCCGCGGGCGGAAGCGGACCGGTACGGCCACCCGGCCCCGGTCGTCGAGCGCGTGACGGAACTCGCCCGTCAGAAATGTCGCCCGTTCCATCCGTCTCGTTGCCCTGCACTACGGTTCCCCACTGGTCCCCATGTTCCCCCATCTGTCACCACAGGGCGCCACTATACAGGGCAGCGTCGCCCCGTCAAGGGGTTTTCGACATTCTCTGCAGGTACGTTCGGATGACCACGGGCGGTACCCCCTTGGCCTGGACGCCGAGAAGGCCGCCCCGCGGGGGACGGCCTTCTCGGATTGCGTGGGGGGGCGGGGGTCAGGCGGCCGGCGAAGCCTCCGCGTCGGGGGCGTCATCGGCGGCGTGGGGGCCGTGGCCGCGGCCGGGACGATCCGGCCACGTGCCGTCGGCCAGCTCCGTGGCGATGTGGGCTGCGATCTCGTCCGCCCGCGCCTGCGTCAGGTCTCCGGCCGCGACCGCATCGGCGAGCGCGCTGTCGAGCGCGTCGCTGACGGCCGCCGTGACGGTGGCGACGTCGACGCCCTCGGCCGAGGCGATGTCCGCCAGCGTCTCCCCCGCCCGGAAGCGCTCGACGAGCGCCGCCTGGTCGATGCCGAGGCTATCGGCCGCGGTGCCCAGCAGGTCACCGAACGGCAGCATGCCCGGGCCACCGGGGCCACCGGGACCGCCGCGGCGACCGGGGTGGTGCCAGCCGCCGAGAAGGCCGCAGCCCTCGCCGGCGCTGGCGGCGAGGCGCTCCTTCAGCGCCGTCGCCCGCTCCTCGGTCAGATCGCCGGCGGCGACGGCGGCGTCGATCGTCGTGGCGGCTGCGGCCCGTCCGGCCGTCGTGAGCTCGTCGGAGGAGATGCCGAGCTCATTCGCCAGGGCATCCAGGTACGCCTGGCAGTAGGTGCCCTCGGCGTCGTCGGCGACGGCGGTCGCATCAGTGGCGGGGGTGGCGGGCGCGGCGAGGACGCCGCTGATCAGGGTGCCCCCGACAATCGCCGCCACCACCAGGGCGCCGGCGCCGCCGAACGCTCTCAGGAGTCTCATCGGTCTCGTG
>JBDTQJ010000004.1:0-39922 GCA_039932235.1 Chloroflexota bacterium | reverse complement strand
CGCTCCTCGTAGTCGACGGTGAGCGGGAAGAAGTCGGCCCCTTCGCGGGGCTCCTTGGCCGCGACCGCGGTCGCGAGGACGACGGAGTCGCCGTATCGGACGAGAACGGCCCCGTCAGCCTGCTCGGCGAGCTTACCCGCCTCGAGCGAGAAGGTCTGGTCGCCGATCGGCGCCTCAACCTTGATGGACAAAAGAATCCTCCAACGTGATGGGTCCCGTGGTGGCGTGCCGGTCGCTCGGTCGGCGCTTCTCATGGCGCGCGATGGATTGGCGCTCAGCGGCAGCGTGGGACACCGTGATAGACAAATGGGTGATTGGGTGCGGCTCGTGACGCATCGGCCGCTCGGATGCGAACCGACCCAGGCGCTCGGCCCGGGTCGTCAGAGTTCGCAGGTGTGTTATCGGCGCAGGCCCAGCCGACCGATCACGGCGCGATAGCGATCCACGTCGTTGCGGACGAGGTATGCCAGCAGGCGGCGTCGCTGGCCGACCAGCTTGAGCAGGCCGCGGCGCGAGTGATTGTCGTTCTGGTAAGTGCGCAGGTGATCCGTCAGCGACTTGATCCGCTCGGTGAGAAGCGCGATCTGCACCTCGGGTGATCCGGTATCGCCATCGTGCGTGGCGTAGTCCTCGACGATCGCGCTCTTCGCGTCATTGGCGAGCGGCACATATTCCTCCACATTCGTTTCCGTAACGCTCGAAGTCTAGCAGAGGCGTCCGCTTTTCGCTCGACGAGCTCAGTCCGGAAGGCGCTTCGTCAGCTCGATCCGGACCATGGTGCCGCGGTCATCGGACCGCGCGCCCGTGACACGCACGTCGCCCGCTGCGCCGACGGCGACGGTGATCGGTGCGCCGCCGCGGCCAAGTCCGTCCGGTGGACGCGCGGTGCCGCCATACGTCCCGGACAGCGGCAGCGCCGGCAGATAGTCGAAGGACATCGTGCCGTCGGTCCCCAGGGCGCCGATCAGGATCGGCGGCCCGCCCAGCAGCCGCGTCGCCAACCCGATGTCGCCGGCGCCGAGCGCCGTGCGGACGCGACTCGACGAGACAGGATCTTCGCCGATCTCCACCAGCGCCTCGAGCACGACCACCTCGAAGCCAGCCACCGCCCCGAGGGCGCGCATGGCGGTCGGCGTGCCGGCCCTGCCGCGCCCGAACGCACTGTCGGGCGTCAGCACCAGGACCCGCACATCGATCGCGGGGGCGAGTGCGGCGAGAAACGCGTCGGGCGGGAGCTGGCGCATCTCCTCGGTAAATCGCAGGCCAACGGGGTGGGCGATGCCGGTTGCGGCGAGGCGGCGCAGATTCTCGGCGGCCGGTGCCAGGCGCGGCACGCGCTCGTCCGGGCGAATCACCTCGATCGGGGGTGGGTCGAACATCAGCGCGACGCTGGCGACGCCCGCACCGGCGACGGCAACCGTGCGCTCCGCCAGCGCGCAATGGCCGAGGTGGACGCCGTCGAAGACGCCCATGCACAGCGCCGCCGGGCCGATGTCCGGGAGCTCCCCGAGGTCGACGACGGCACTCATGCGTCGACACCCGCCGCGACCACCTTTTCCGGCTGCAGCAGCCCGCCCGACACGACTCCGATCCCCAGCAGGCGGCCCGTGCGATCGAGCACCACTCGTCGGCCGTCAGGCTCGCCGTCCTCCATGCGCGTCGGCGAACCGTGGACGAAGGCCGGGGCGTCCACCGTCAGCTGCGCGAACGGAAGGAGATCCGTAATGGGCAGCACGGCGTCCTCCAGGGCGCCGTCGGCGGCGAGGCGTTCGAGCTCCTCGGGCGTGACCGCCGTCTCGGCGTGCAGCCCGGCCGCCTCCAGGCGTCGGAGCGCATGGAGGTGCGCGCCACAGCCGAGCGTCTCCCCGAGGTCGCGAGCGATGGAGCGGATATACGTTCCCGCCCCACACACGATGTCGAGCCACGCGTCCACCCGGCCGTCGCCGCCCTCGGTTCTCAGCAGGTCCAGCTGCATGACGGTGACGGTGCGTGGGGGAAGGTCGAGCGGCGCGCCGGCGCGGGCTGCCCGATGCGCGACCAGGCCGCCCTGCTTCCGCGCCGAGAAGGCCGGCGGCCGCTGGTCGAACGTGCCGCGCTGGCCCGCCAGCGCCGCCTCGATGGCCGCGCGGTCCGGCAGCGGCGCGCCCGAGGCCTCGAGCGGCCCCTCGGCATCGTCGGTCGCCGACCGGATGCCGAAGCGCACCGTGGCCGTGTAGCGCTTCCGCCCGCCGGTCAGCTCCTCGCTGAAGCGCGTCGCAGCCCCGACCAGGATGGGCAGCACGCCCGAGGCGAGCGGGTCCAGCGTGCCGGCGTGGCCGATGCGGCGCATCCCGGAGAGGCGGCGGAGGAGGCCAACCATGTCGTGGGACGTGACGCCCACCGGCTTGTCGAGGTTAACGACGCCCAGCATGCACGCGCTCGAGCTCCCGTTCGCATTCGGCAAGCACGAGCGCCCGTGCCTCGTCCAGCGAGACCTCCACGGTGCAGCCCGCGGCACGGGCATGGCCACCGCCACCGAAGGCCGAGGTGATGGCCACGGCATCGGCCGGCTCCACGGTGCGCACGCTGACGCGCACCTCCGATCCCGACTGCTCCTTGAAGAGCACGTTGATGATGGCGTCGCGGGTGATTCCCAGCAGGTCGACGAAGCCCTCCGAGGCGCTCGGCGCGGCGGCCGTGGCCTCGAGCATCGCCAGGGTCATCGACGCGTGCACCACCCGTCCCTGCGCCCGCTCACCCATCCCGGCCAGCATCCGTCCCCACAGGGCGAGGGTGGCGTATGGCTTATCGGCGTATACGGCACGGTTGATGGCGTGCAGATCAGCCCCGGCCTCCACCAGCGAGGCCGCCACCCGCAGCGTCCGCGGCGTGGCGTTGGGGTGGACGAAGGTGTGGGTGTCCTGCACGATCCCGCCGAGCAGCGCCGTGGCGAGCTCGGCGTCCAGCTCGACGCCGAGTTCCGGAAGCAGGAGCGCGACCATCTCGCAGGTGGCCGCGGCCGATGGGTCGACCAGGGTCAGCGCGTCGTCGCGGGTGTTGGAGACGTGGTGGTCGATGTTGACCAGCGTCGCACGCTCGAGCCACGCACCGTAGTCCCGCGCAACCGACCCCGTGCGCTCGAGCGGACCGTCGACCACGACCGCCAGGTCCGGCTCCAGCTGCGGCGCGGCACGCACCTCGGTGACGCGCGGCATGAAGGCCAGGAACGGTGGGACCGGATCGCCGCTGACGACCTCGGCGCGCTTGCCGAGCCGTTCCGCCACCAGGCGCAGCGCGGTCGCCGCGCCGAGCGTGTCGGCGTCGGGATTCTCATGACAGATGGCGGTGATGCGGCTCGCGCCGCGAATCGCGGCAACGATCTCGGCCGCGCCCATCAGGCGGGCGCCTCGTCGTCGGGCGGCGGCGCAGCGGCCTCGCGCTCGTCCTCGAGCTGGCGGAGGATCTTGAGCACCCGGTCGCCCTCCTCGATCGAGTCGTCGCGCTTCATGACCAGCTGCGGCATCGAGCGGATCGTGATCCGCTCCGCGAGCTTGCGGCGCAGCCACGGCGTGGCATCGGTCAGCGCCGCCATCGAGGCGGCGCGCTCCTCCTCCTCGCCGTACAGGCTGACCCATACCCGAGCCTGCCCCAGATCCCGTGACGTCTCGACGCGGGTGATGGTCGCGAACCCGAGCCGCGGGTCCTTCATCTCGCGCTGCATGAGCAGCATCAGCTCCTGCTGGATCTGGCTGTCGAGCCGATCGGTGCGCTGGCTCATCGGTCTCCTGACCTTTCCGTTAGAGCGTCTGCGCCTCGGCGACCATCTGGAAGCACTCGATCACGTCGCCCTCGGCGATGTCATCGACGTCCAGGCCGATGCCGCACTCGAACCCGGTGGCCACTTCGCGCACGTCGTCCTTGAAGCGCTTGAGGGAGGTGATGCGGGTATCGGCGATCTCCTTGCCGGCGCGGAACAGGCGCACCTGCCCGCCACGCACGATGCGGCCATCGGTCACGTACGACCCGGCCACGTTGCCGGCTCGCCCGGCCAGGATGACCATCCGCACCTCGGCGTGGCCCTCGACATGCTCGACGATCTTCGGGGCGAGCATGCCGGAGAGCGCCGCGGTCACGTCATCGACCAGCTTGTAGATGACGTCGTAGAGGCGGACATCGACACCGGTCGCCTCGGCCGAGCGCAGCGCGCCCGGATCCGGCTTGGTGTTGAAGCCGATGACCACCGCGTCGGAGGCCGAGGCGAGGTTGATATCGGACTCGTTGATGTCGCCGGCACCCTCGCGGATGATGTTGATCCGCACCTCGTCGTTGGCGAGGCGCTCGATCGAGTGCCGGATCGCGCCCAGCGAGCCCTGCACATCGGTCTTGAGGACGACGCGCAGCTCCTTGATGTCGCTCTGGCTGATCTGTGCGCTGATCTCCTCCAGGCTGGAAGCGGAGCGCCCGTCGATGCCGCCAGCTGCCGCGGTCGCCTTCTCCGCGAGGTCGCGGGCGGTCTTCTCGTCGGCCACGACGCGCAGGATGTCGCCCGCCTCGGGCAGATCCTGGAGACCGATGATCTCGACCGCGCTGGCCGGCTCGGCCGACTGGACGCGCGTTCCGGCGGCGTTGTTGAGCGCCCGCACGCGGCCCCAGGTGCGACCCACGCTCACGATGTCGCTGATCTTCAGGGTGCCGGTCTGGACGAGGACGGTGGCCACGTTGCCACGGCCCTTCTCGACCTTGCTCTCGATGATCGTGCCCACCGCCTGGCGGCTGGCATCCGCCTTGAGGTCCTGCAGGTCGGCGACGAGCAGCACCATCTCCATCAGGTCGTCGAGCCCGGTGCGCTGCTTGGCGCTCACCGCCACGGCGATCACGTCGCCGCCGTACTCCTCGATGAGGACGTTGTTGTCGGCCAGCTCCTGCTTCACCCGGTCTGGCTGCGCGTCCGGCTTGTCGATCTTGTTGATGGCCACGATCATCGGCACCCGCGCCGCGCGGACGTGATCGATGGCCTCCTTGGTCTGCGGCATCACGCCGTCGTCGGCGGCCACCACGATGATCGCGATATCGGTCACCTGGGCTCCGCGGGCACGCATGGCCGTGAACGCCTCGTGACCGGGCGTGTCCAGGAAGACGATGCGCTTGTCGTTGTGGACCACCTCGGACGCACCGATGTGCTGGGTGATGCCACCCCGCTCCCCGGCCGCGACCTTGGTGTCGCGAATCGCGTCGAGGAGGCTGGTCTTGCCGTGGTCGACGTGGCCCATGATCGTCACCACCGGTGCGCGGGTGACGAGATCGGCTCCAGCGAGCTCCTCCCAGAGCGGCGCGCGGGTGCTCTTCTCCTCGTCGCTGCCCGGCTTGACCAGCTCCTGGTCCGAGGCGGCCTCTGCGGCGGCACGCTCGGTGGCGCCGCGCTCCTTGGTCTCGAAGCCGAGCTCGGCGGCCACCAGGGCGGCGGTGTCGTAGTCGATGCTCTGGTTGATGGTCGCGAAGATCCCGTTGCGGATCAGCTCGCGGATCACCTCGGCGTGGCTGACGGCGAGCGCCTCGGCAAGGTCCTTGACGGTGATCGGGTTCGACAGCTCGACGGCGCCGGCGGGACGCACGGGCGCCACCGCGTCCATCGTCGCCGCCCCGCCCGCTGGGCCGGTGCGGCGACGCGCGGGACGCGGTCCTCGGCGCGGAAGGTATCTACGTGGCGGCATGCTTCTCCTCGATTGCGAGCATCTCCGGCGTCAGCTCGACGCCGAGTGCCCGGCTCACCGCCGCGCGCATCGTCTCCGGCACGCGGCAGGTTGGTTGGTCACAGATGTACGTTCCCCGGCCGGCGAGCTTGCCGGTCGGATCGATGCTCACCTCGCCGCCGGCGTTGCGCACCACGCGGGTCAGTGATCGCTTGGGGCGCACCTCGCGGCAGGCCGCGCAGGTGCGCATCGGGATGTGATCAGGTCGTCGCTTCGGCATCCACCGGCGCCTCCGCCGTCGCCACCTCGTCGGGCTCGTCGCCCGCGGCGGCGGCTGCCACCCCGGCGTCGGAGCGGATGTCGATTCGCCAGCCGGTCAGCTTGGCGGCGAGGCGGGCATTCTGGCCCTCCTTGCCGATTGCCAGGCTCAGCTGCCGCTCGGGCACCACGATGTTCGCGATCTTGTGCTCTTCGTCGACGCGCACGCTCAGCACCTCGGCGGGGCTCAACGCCTCGGCCACGAAGCGGCCGGGGTCCTCGTCCCACAGGACGACGTCGACCTTCTCACCGTTGAGCTCGGCCACGATGGCCTGGATCCGCGCGCCCCGCTGCCCCACCGCGGCGCCCTTGGCGTCGACGCCGGTCTGACGGCTCTCGACCGCGACCTTGGAGCGGCTGCCGGCCTCGCGGGCGATGCCGCGGATGACGACGGTCCCGTTGTAGATCTCCGGGATCTCCATCTCCATCAGGCGTCGCAGGAAGCCGCGATGGGTACGGCTGGCCACGATCACCGGGCCGCGCGTGGTGCGGCGCACCTCCAGGACGTATGCCTTGAGGTGCTGACCGATGCGATACGCCTCGCCGGGGAGCTGCTCGCTGACCGCCAGCACCGCCTCGACGCCCTTGCCCATGTCGAGCACCACGGCCTGGTCGGTGGTCCGATGGACCACGCCGGTCATGATCTCGCCCTCGCGGGCCGCGTACTGCTGGTAGACGACGTCGCGCTCCGCCTCCCGGAGGCGCTGGCGGTAGACCTGGCCGGCCGTCTGGGCGGCGATGCGACCCAGCTGGGCCTGGGTGACGTTCTCGGGGATCCGCACCTTGCCGCCCACGCCGGTCGTCGGGTCGTGCTTCTGCGCCTCCGCGACGATCATCTGGGCCTCGGGATCCTCGATCTCCTCCTCGGTCGCCATGACGTCGTACTCGCGGTACACGCTGATCTGGCCCGTCTCCGGGTCGACCGCCACCACCACGTTCTCCGGAGCGTCGGCGTTGCGCCGGTAGGCAGACTCGATCGCCTGCTCGAGGGTGTGAATCAGGACCTCCTGGGGGACGCCCTTTTCAGCGTTGAGCTGGAGCAGTGCCCCGATGAAGTCTCGATTCACGCTCCACCTCCATGCGGGCTCAGGGGACAAAAATAGACGCGGGTTGGCGAACCGACCCACGTTGCACACCCAAGTCGATATCAATTCAGTTCGACCGCGGCCGAACCGTCCCGAAGTATAGCAGTCCGGACCACCAATCGCCACGGTCGGGCCTGGTGATGGCATGCTCCTCACCGCAGGATGGCGTGCTGTCTGGCGCCCGCTCGCTCATCCCGAGGAGCACCGGATCCGCCGGCGGAACGGACAACCGCGCGCGACGTCGCCGACCTGCAACGACACGATCTGTGGCAAGTTCGCAGGCGATGAATTTTCTGTCGCGTGCCGGTCTCTACTGCGTACGGACCGGCTGCGGCAATGAATCCAGGAGACGCCATGAAGTTTCTGCTCACCTCCAGCGGCATCAGCAACACGAGCATCCAGGACGCACTGGTCGACCTGCTGGGCAAGCCGATTGCCGAATCGAGCGCGCTCTGCATCCCGACCGGGGTGCAGCCGTATCCCGGTGGGCCTTCACACGTCTACCGCTTCATCACCGGATCGGTCGGCGGCCCCATGTGCGGCTTGGGCTGGAAATCCCTGGGAGTGCTGGAACTGACCGCGCTGCCCAGTATCAAAGAGGAGCATTGGGTGCCGGCGGTCCAGGAAGTCGACGCTCTGCTGGTGTGGGGCGGCAGTCCCTTGTATCTGTGCTACTGGATGCGGCAGTCCGGGCTCGCCGATCTCTTGCCGTCGCTGCGCCGCGAGACGGTCTACGTGGGCACGAGCGGCGGTGCCATGGTCGCGACTCCCGATTTCGGAGGAGAGACGTACGACGGCAGCGATCCGCTCACCGGCAGCGACAGAGCGCTCGGACTGGTTGATTTCTCATTGTTCCCGCACCTCGATCGCGAGGATATGCCGGCCACTCCGCTGGCCGAGATCGAAGCATGGGCCGCCGGGTTGTCAGTGCCTGCGTACGCGATTGACGATCAGACTGCCATCAAGGTGGTCGACGGCATCGTCGAAGTCGTCTCCGAGGGCCACTGGAAGCTGTTTCCCTCCAGCCCGGACGCAGGCTGATCGGCTCAGCAGGCAGGCGCACCCAGCTGGGGAACAGGGGCCGAAAGCAGGCGACGAGCGGGACGACGACCTGGGTTGTGGCCGCCGTGCGCAACATCAGGTGCCGGCGGGGCGGCTGATGTCCTGGATGCTGATCAGCACCACGAGTGCGATGAGGAACACGAACCCCGCCGCATAGATGAACGCCTCGCTGGCCGCGGGCAGCTTGCGGCGGCGCACCGCCTCCAGCAGGGTGACCGCGATCCGGCCGCCGTCGAGTGGCGGGAAGGGCATGACGTTCAGGACGGCCAGGTTGATCGAGAGGAGCGCCACGAAGTACAGCTGCACCACCAGTGGCTCGCGAAGGACCTCGCCGGTGAGCTGGGCGATGCCGATGGGTCCGCGCGCATCGCCGGTGTTGGGCGCCAGGCCGACGAGGCCAGCCACGGTCCGTCCCAGCGCGCCGGGGATCTGGGTGGCGGTCGTCCACGACTGCTCCACCCCGAAGCCGATCGCCTGAATGGGATCGTCCGCCAGCGGCGGAAAGTCGCGCACGGCGGCATTCCAGCCGAACCCGATGGCACCCATCCCCGACTGTCGCTGCTCGTCGGTGAGCACTCGCGGCGTGACCGTCACGGTGCGCTCGGTACCATCCCGCAGCACGGCGAGCTGGACCTCGTGGCCGGCCTGAGACTGGATGTAGGCCAGCAGCTCGGAGGCGCGCTCGAAAGAGCGGCCGTCCGCCGAGGCGATCTGATCCCCGACCAGCAGGGTTCCCTCGGCGGGGCTGTCCGCCTGGATGCTGGTGATGCTGATGGGCGCGACACGGTCTGGCTGCGGCTGCGCCGCGGCGATCCCCAGCAGGACGACGGCGAGCAGGAAGTTCATGGCCACCCCGGCGAGCAGCACGGCGAGGCGCTTCCAGATGGGCTTGCGATTGAACGCGCCCTCCATTGCGCGATCCACCGCGGTCTCGGAGAGGCCCTGGGAGCGCATTCGCTCGGCCTCGGCCTCGCCATCCTCGCCGAGCATCTTCACGAAACCGCCAAGGGGAATCCAGTTGACGCTGTAGCGCGTTCCGCGCCAGATGACCGATGCGATGCGCGGCGGGAAGCCGATCCCGAACTCCTGGACGGTGATCCCGCTCGCCTTGGCGAGCAGGAAATGGCCGAGCTCATGGACGAGGACCAGGACGACGATCATCGCCAGCGTCGCGAGGATGGTGGTGATGATGTCCATCAGGGCCTGCCCGCCAGCTCCGCGTCGAGGGTCGCGCGGATCTCGTGATCCAGCGCCACGATGGTGTCCAGGTCGGGCTCGTCGGCGCTCCCCCAGCGGGCTGCCGCGGCGGCGATGCTCCCGGCGATGCCGGTGAAGGGCAGCCTCCCATCCAGGAACGCCGCGACGGCCACCTCGTCGGCGGCGTTGACGACCGTCCCGTGGTTGCCGCCGGCGGCGACGGCAGCCCGCACCGTGTCGTACGCCGGGTACGCGCCGGGAGCCAGCCGCTCGAAGGTCAGGCTGGCCCACGCTTCCGGGGTGCCGTGGCTCGACGGCGCGGGCAGCCGATCGGGATGGGTGAGCGCGTACTGGATCGGGAGGCGCATGTCCGGCAGGCCGAGCTGGGCCTTGTACGAGCCGTCAACGAATTCCACGAAGGAGTGCACCACGCTCTGGGGGTGGATCACGGCGTCGATAGTAGCGTAGGGCAACTGGTACAGCCACCGCGCCTCGATGACCTCGAAGGCCTTGTTGACGAGCGTCGCCGAGTCGACCGTGATCTTGGGTCCCATGCGCCACGTGGGGTGCGCCAACGCCTCGTTCGGCGTCACGTCGCCGAGGGTGTCCGAGGCGCGGCCGCGGAACGGGCCGCCACTGGCCGTCAGCACGAGGCGCGCGACGCTGCCCGCCGGCTCGCCGACCAGGCACTGCCAGATGGCCGAGTGCTCGCTGTCGATGGGTCGCAGCCAGTCCAGCGGATCGCCGCCACGTTCGTCGAGCGCCGCCGCGACGAGGTGGCCGCCGGCGACCAGGGTCTCCTTGTTGGCAAGTGCCACGCGACGCCCGGCGCGCAGCGCGGCCAGGACGGCGGGCAGTGCCGCCATCCCCGTCGTGGCGACGACCACCAGATCGGCGTCGGTCCCGGTGGCCAGCTCGACAAGTCCATCGGCGACCGTGCCGTGGGCCTGCGCCGTGTCGGCGCTCCAGGCACGGGCTGCGGGATGCGCGGCACGTTGCGCGTCGAACGCGGCCGACGCGTGCGCGCTGGCGATCGCCACCAGCTCGAATCGGTCGCGGTGCGCAGCCAGCACCTCGAGCGTCTGCCGCCCGATCGAGCCGGTGGAGCCGAGGACGACGACCCGCATCAGGCGACCCGGCCGGCCACCAGCAGGGCGTAGCCCGCCAGCACGGGTGCGGCGAAGAGGAACGAATCCATGCGGTCGAGCATGCCGCCGTGGCCGGGGATGAGGACGCCGGAGTCCTTCTTGCCGGCAGCGCGCTTGAGCATCGACTCGGCGAGGTCACCGGCCTGCGCCGCCAGCCCCACCAGCGGACCGATGAGCAGGGGGTGCCACGGCTCGAGCCCGATCAGCCATGCACCGATCCCGGCGGCGGCGGTCGCCGCCAGCAGCCCCCCGGCGAGGCCCTCGACCGTCTTCGATGGGCTGATGTGGTCGATCAGGCGCCGGCGTCCGAGCCAGCGGCCGGTGATGTAGGCGCCGGTGTCGTAGCCCCACACCACCAGCACCAGGAGCAGGACCCACGCGGATCCGGACCGCATTCCCAGCGCGCCCACAGCGCTCGTCGAGGAGCCGCCGTTCGGGGCGAGGTGGCCGACGAGGTCGATGAACGGCAGCAGCAGCCCGACGTAGGCGATGCCGAAGGTCGACATCGCCCAGCTGACGAAGCCTGCTCGCCCCTCCGAGCGGGTGAACGCCACCACCGCCATGAGCAGCACGACCGCGGCCATGGTGATCGCCACCAGGCCCGGCGGATCCGCGGTGCGCAGCAGGTCGTCGAGCGCGCCACCGATGAACGCCGCGTTGGCCGCGATGAGCCCCGCCGCGGTGAGCAGCACCCCGGCGACAAGGCCGAGCACCTGCGGCGGCTCGAAGCCGCTGGCGTCGAGCAGGGCGATCACCTCCAGCAGGGAGAGGAACGCAATGAGCCCCAGCAGGAGTGCCAGCCACGGCTCGCCGAGGAGGGTGACGGCAAGGACGATGGGCCCCAGGATCGCGGCGGTCAGGAGGCGGGTGCGCAGCATCGGTCCCCTCTCAGCCGCCGAAGCGTCGCTGGCGGTTGGTGTACTCGTCGAGCGCGCCGACCAGGTCGGCCTCGGTGAAGTCCGGCCACAGGGTCTCGCTGAAGACGAGCTCGGCGTAGGCACCCTGCCAGAGCAGGAAGTTGCTGGTCCGCTGCTCGTTGCCGGTGCGGATGAGCAGGTCGACATCGGGCTGGCCGGCGGTGTAGAGCCGCTCGCCGACCATCGCCTCGTCCACCTCGGCAGGCGTCACTCCGGATGCCATCAGCGAGCGCATGGCGTCGATGATCTCGGTGCGCCCCGAGTAGTTGAACGCGATGTTGAGCGCCATCCGGGCGCCGCCACGCGTCCGATCCTCCGCGCTCCGGATGCTGCGCTGAATGTCCGATGGGGCCTCGTGGAGCCGGCCGATCACGCGCACGCTGACGCCCTCGGCGATGAGCTCATCGGTGTGCTGCTGCACCGCCGCGTCGATGAGCCCGAAGAGGCCGGTCACCTCGGTCTCGGGGCGACGCCAGTTCTCCTGGCTGAAGACGTACAGCGAGAGGACCTCGATCCCGTGATCGGGTGCCACGCGCACGATGGGACGGATCGCCTCGACACCCTGGACGTGGCCAGCGATGCTCGGCAGGCCGCGAGCGGCTGCCCATCGCCGGTTGCCATCCATGATGATGGCGACGTGCCGCGGCCCGTGCGGAGGCGCCGGCGAGGTCAGACCTCCATCACCTCGGCTTCCTTGCGCTCGGTGCGCTGGTCGACCTGCTCGACCCAGCGATCGGTCAGCTTCTGCAGGGCGTCCAGCTCGCGGCGCTCCTCGTCCTCGGACAGGTCGCCGTCGCGGGTTGCCTTCTTGAGCGCGTCGGCGGCCTCGCGCCGGTGATGACGGACTTCCACCCGAGCCTCCTCGGCGCGCTTGCGCACCTGCTTGACCATGTCGCGGCGGCGCTCCTCGGTGAGCGGCGGCACGTTGAGGCGCACCACCTGGCCGTCGACGTTCGGCATGAGCCCGATGTCGCTCTTGGTGATCGCGCGCTCGATGGCGCTGAGCACGGACCGATCCCAGGGCTGGATCAGGATGAGATGCGCGTCGGGGGTGCTGATGCCGGCGATCTGGTTGAGCGGCGTCTGGGTGCCGTAGTAGTCGACCACGATACGCTCCACCAGCGAGCTCGAGGCACGCCCGGTCCGGATGCTCGCGAACTCGCGATCGAGCGCCTCGGCCGCCCGCTGCATCTTCGGCTCGATGGCGACGAGGGCTGCATGGGTCATTCGGTCACCTCTCCTGAGATCAGCGTGCCGATCTGCTCGCCGCGGACGGCTCGCACGATATTGCCATCCTGCGTCATGTCGAAAACGACGATCGGCATGTCGTTGTCCATCGCCAGGCTCACGGCGGTCGCATCGAGGGCGTTGAGCCGCTTCGAGAGCAGATCCGTGTAGCCGATGCGCGTGTAGCGCGTCGCGCCGGGCTCCTTCTCGGGATCGGCATCGTACACCCCGTCGACCCGGGTGGCCTTCAGGATGACCTCCGCGCCGATCTCCACCGCGCGGAGCGTGGCCGCGGTATCAGTGGTGAAGTACGGGTTGCCGGTGCCGGCGACCATGATGACCACGCGACCCTTCTCCAGGTGGCGGACGGCACGCCGGCGGATGTAGGGCTCACAGATCTCGTTCATGGCGATCGCCGACAGGACCCGGGTCGGGCAGCCGGATTGCTCGAGCGCATCCTGGATGGCGAGGCCGTTCATCACCGTGGCCAGCATTCCCATGTAATCGCCGGTCGACCGATCCATGCCCGATTCGGCGGCGGCCAGGCCGCGGAAGATGTTCCCGCCGCCCACCACCAGCGCGATCTGCGTGCCATCCTGGCCGGCCTCGCGGACCTGGTCCGCGATCGCCCGCGTGACGCCCGGGTCGATGCCGTACGGACGGGTGCCCATCAGCGCTTCGCCGGAGAGCTTGAGCAGCACGCGTCGCTGCGGCGTTCCGGTGGGGCGCCCCTGGGCGGTGGTCACGGTGCTCAGGCGACGCCGGCGGGAGCGGCCTCCGCGGCGGCCCCGTCGGCCTCCGCGGCCGTCTCACCGACCGCCATGCGGACGAAGCGCGCGACCCTGATGTTCTCCCCCAGCAGGGCGATCTTGTCGGTGACGATGTCGCCGATCTTCTGGTCGGTGTCGCGGTACGGCAGCTCGAGCAGGCATTGCTCGCCGAGCCACTTGTTGAGCTTGCCCTCGACGATCATCTCGATCCGGTCGGCGGGTCGGCCCTCCGCCTGCGCATCGGCGCCGAAGGTGGCGCGCTTCCCGGCGAGCACGTCGGCAGGGATCTCCTCGCGGCTGACGTACGTCGGGTTGAGCCCGGCGACCTGCATGGCGAGCTCGCGGGCGAGCTGCTGGAAGTCATCGGTGCGGGCCACGAAGTCGGTCTCGCAGTTGAGCTCGAGCAGCACGCCCAGTCGTGCACCATGGTGGATGTAGCTGGTCACGACGCCCTCGCGGGCGGCGCGATCCGCCTTCTTGGCGGCGGCGCTCAGGCCCTTGGTGCGGAGCCATGCCGTCGCCTTCTCGATGTCCCCGGCCGACTCCTCGAGGGCGCGCTTGCAGTCCATGATGCCGGCGCCGGTCTGCTCGCGCAGGCGCTTGACGTCCTCTGGCTTGATCATCGGTTCGTTCGTGTCCTTCGTTGTGCTGCGCTACCGGTCGCGCTCGCGGTGCTCCCGCGCTCGCTCCCGCTCGCGTTCGGTGGTGTCGTCTGTCCGCTCGGGTTCGCCTTCGAGCTCGACGGCGCGGCGGGCACGTGCCCGGCGCTCCTCCTCCTCGTCCTCCGGCTCGGGCTCCGGCTCGAAGATCATTGCCTCGCCCCCGGCAAGGGCCGCCGAGTAGTCGGCGTCCTCGGTGAGCACGGTCTCGTCGACCGGCGGCAGTGCCTCGGCCTGCTCGAACTCCTCGTCCAGCTTCGCCTGGCGCTCCTGCTGGGCCGAGATGGCGGCCTCGGAGATGAGCGTGCAGATGAGCTTGACGGAGCGGATCGCGTCGTCGTTGGCGGGGATCACCCAGTCGATGAGGTCCGGATCGCAGTTGGTGTCGGTGATCGCCACGATGGGGATCTCGAGGCGCCGCGCCTCGGCGACCGCGATCTCTTCGCGGTGCGGGTCGACGATGAAGACCGCGCCCGGGAGGCGCCGCATGCGGCGGATGCCACCGAGCGCCGAGTTGAGCTTGGTGATCTCATCGGTCAGCTTGGAGGCTTCCTTCTTGGTCAGCCGCTCGAACTCACCGGCATCCCGCCGTGCCTCGAGCGCCTCGAGGCGCTGGATGCGGCGCTTGATGGTGGTGAAGTTGGTGAGCATGCCGCCCAACCAGCGATTGTTGACCCAATGCTGGCCGCTGCGCTCCGCCTCGCTGGAGAGCGCCTCCTGCGCCTGCTTCTTGGTGCCGACGAAGAGGACGCTGTCGCCCCGGCGGATGACCCCGCGAATGAACTCGAGGGCGGCATCGAGCCGCTCCACCGTCTGAGCGAGGTCGATGATGTGAATGCCATTCCGCTCGGCGAAGATGTACTCGCGCATCTTCGGGTTCCAGCGACGGGTCTGATGACCGAAGTGGACGCCCGCTTCGAGCAGCTGCTTCATGGTCGTTGCAGCCATGTGGTGAGACCTCCGGTTCGTTCCTCCGCCTGTCGTCATGTCCCTGGGTCGACCGCTCGAATCGAGCGGCACCGTGACACCGGGATCGGTCAGGCGTGTGTGATGGTTGGCGTCCGGGGTGGCGCACGACAAACCGCCGTGGATGCCCGCGGGACCGACAAAGTATAGCACCCGGCCGAGCGCCGCCCGGGAGGGCCCGATGGCCGGCCGTCGACCCGTACGCAAGTACCCCTGACCACCCCGATCGTACCTTGACCACCCCGCTCGGTTGCCTAGCCTGACCCTCGCTCATGCGGCGCTGTGCCGCGTGTCCCGAGCCGGTCCACGTCGCCGGCTGCTGACAAGGCGACGAACATGAACACCATCAACGCGCGGAGGACCGATGCGCACCCGATCCATCTCGCTCCTGGCTGGCATCACCGTGAGCGTGCTGCTCTCACTAACCGCGGCCACCGCGACGGCCCTGGCGACCGACGAGGTGGTCGTCGCCAGCGGTGACACCCTCTCCGGCATCGCCCTGCGCCACGGCCTGACCGTGGCCCAGCTGGCGTCGATCAACGGGCTCACCGATCCCAACCGGATCTACGTGGGGCAGCGCCTTGCCGTCGAGGTGCCCGCCGCCGCCGTGGCCGTCGTACCTGCCGCGCCCGTGACGCCCGCCGCCACCGTGCACGTCGTGGCCCCCGGGGAGCACCTGACCGGGATTGCGCGCCGCTACGGCACCACCATCGCCGCGCTCGTCGCCGCCAACAACATCAGCAATCCGTCGTTCATCCGCGTGGGGACGCAACTGACGGTTCCCGGCAGCGCTGCCGCACCCGGGGCCGCCGCGGCTCCGGCGGTCGCCGCGCCCCGCGTTCACCAGGTGGCAGCCGGTGAGAACCTCACCCGCATCGCGCGGCGCTACGGCACCACCGTGGCGGCCATCGTCGCCGCCAACGGCATCGGCAACCCGTCGTTCGTGCGCATCGGCGCACGCCTGACGATCCCGGGGACCGCAGCCGCGCCTGCCGTCGCAGCTCCAGCCGCCCCGTCGGCGCCGACGGCCGACATGCCCGCCACGATGGCGACTCTCATCGCCCGACGGGCGGCCATCGGGGCGATGATCGCCGAGGCCGCGAACCGCCACGGCGTGCCGGTCGCCTTTGCCAAGGCAGTGGCCTGGCAGGAGTCCGGCTGGCAGCAGGACGTGACCAGTCACGTCGGCGCCATGGGCGTGATGCAGCTCATGCCCGACACCGTGACCTGGGTCGCCGAGGCCATGCTGCACACGGGGATCAGCGGGCGCGACACGGCACAGAACATCGAGGCCGGGGTCCGCCTGCTGCGCCACTACCTGGATCGGTACGACGGCGACAAGGCCCGGGTGCTGGCCGCCTACTACCAGGGACAGACCGCCGTTGACCGATACGGCATCTTCGGGGTCAGCCGTCCGTACATCGCCTCCATCCTGGTCCTGGAGCGCATGTTCGGAGGCTGAGCGCGGCTCACCAGCCGTCGATTGCCTCGAGCCGGGTCGCGCGCCAGCGAGGCCCGGCTCCCTCGTTCGCGGGGGCGAGCGTCACAAGGTCCACCCGCAGTCCCGCATGGACGGGCGACGCCTCGGCAGCATAGCGGCGCAGCGCCGCTCGCAGCCGCAGCACGTGCCGGCGATCAACCGATTCCGCCGCCGTGCCGGCGCGGGCGCTGCGGCGCGCCCGGACCTCGACCGCGACGAGCGTCCCCGCATCGTCGAGGGCCACGATGTCCAGCTCGCCCTCCGGCACCCTCCAGCGGCGCGCCAGCACCCGCCAGCCCGCCGAGGTCAGCCAGCGCGCGACGGCATCCTCCCCGCGCCCGCCGAGCTCGTGCCGCGGATCCCCCATCGGTCAGCCATGTACGGCGACGCCGTAGGGCTCGTCGGCCAGCGTGATCTCGGCGTCAGCCGCATCGGCAAGCATGGCCATGAGCGCCTCGTCGTCGAGCTCGTCCATGCCGATAGGTATCGCCAGGTCGAATGAGAGCTGCTGACCGAGGACGAGAGTGCGGACAGGGGCGAAGGTCCGACGGTGCCACTCGCACGGCCCGGCGTCGTTGAGCGCATGCAGGTGGCGCGGCGTGCCGTAGCCCTTGTTGCGCCGAAAGCCGTAGGCCGGATAGCGATCGTCCATCTCGTCGCAGATGCGGTCGCGGGTGACCTTGGCGACGACGCTGGCCGCCGCGATCGAGGCGCTGATGGCGTCGCCGTTGATGATCGGGCGCTGCGGAATTTCGACCAGCGGGAGGCGCAGCGCGTCGATCAGGAGGTAATCGGGCGTGAGCGGAAGCCGCTCCAGGGCCTGGCGCATGGCGAGCTTGGTCGCCTGCAGGATGTTGATGCGGTCGATCGTCTCGACCTCCACGCAGCCCACCCCGACCGCCTCGGCCCGATCCAGGATCAGCTCGTACAGCGCCTCACGTCGCGCCCGCGCCAGGACCTTGCTGTCACGCAGGCCCTTGAGGCGCGGCCGCTCGGGCAGCACCACCGCGGCGGCGACAACCGGACCCGCGAGGCAGCCACGCCCGACTTCGTCGAGTCCGGCCACGCGGCGGAAGCCGGCGAGGCGCAGCTCGCGCTCGTGACGCAGGTGCGCGTCGCGCGTGCGACGACGGCGGGGACGGAGCGGGCGCGGAGGTGGCATCGCGGCGGAGCCGCAGGCCGGGCTACTTGGTGCGGCGCTCGCGGAGCGTTGCCGACTTGCCCACGCGCTTGCGAAGGAAGTAGAGCTGGGCGCGACGGGCAACGCCATGACGGACCACCTCGATCTTCTCGACGCGCGGTGCATGCACCAGGAAGGTGCGCTCCACACCCACGCCACTCGAGATGCGTCGGACGGTGATCGACTGGTTCAGGCCACCGTTGCGCAGGCGCATGACGGTCCCCTCGAATACCTGGATCCGCTCACGACTGCCCTCGACCACCTTGACCGAGACGCGCACCGTGTCGCCTGGGGCGATCTCGGGAACATCGGTCCGGAGCTGCTCGCGCTCGAGCTCCTTGATGGCATTCATGGTGGGGGCAACCTCGTTATCGCGGCGTTAGCCGCCGCTTATCGACTGGATACATGGTAGCGAACACGGGAACGCGACCGCGAGAGCGGCCGCGACCGGCGGAGTATATCGCGGGCCGGGGGTCAGCGGCAAGGCTCGCCTCGGATCACTCCCCGACCCCCTCCCGCCTGAGCGCCTCCAGGCTCTCGCGATCGGTGGCACTCAGGGGCGCCTCATCGAGCAGGTCGGGGCGTCGCTCGAGGGTTCGCCGCAGTGATTCGCGGCGCCGCCAGCGCTCCACCTCCGCGTGATGGCCGGAGAGGAGGATCGCCGGCACGTCCATGCCGCGGAACGATTCGGGGCGGGTGTACTGCGGATGCTCGAGCAGGCCCGCGGCAAAGGAATCGCCGGCCTGCGAGGCATCATCGATCACGCCCGGCACGAGCCGCGCCACTGCGTCGATCAGGACGAGGGCCGGCAGCTCACCGCCGGTCAGGACGTAATCGCCGATGCTGATCTCGCGGTCTGCGAGCGCCCGTGCCCGCTCGTCAATGCCCTCGTAGCGTCCGCAGACCAGGGCAAGGCGCGGCAGGGTCGCGAGCTCGCGCGCCAGCGCATCGGTCAGTCGCACGCCGGCAGGGTCCATGAGCACCACGTGGGCGCCCGCCGCCCTGAGGGGCTCGATCGCCGCGTACAGCGGCTCGGGGCGCATCACCATGCCAGCGCCGCCGCCGTAGGGCTGATCGTCCACCGACCGATGACGGCCGAGGCCGTGCTCGCGCAGGTCGTGGATTGCGAACTCGAGCAGGCCGCGCTCGGCGGCGCGCCCGATGATCGAGGTCCGGAGCGGTGCCTCGAAGAGGCCGGGGAAGAGGGTCACCACGTCGAAGCGCATGTCAGCGGACCTCGTCGACGTGGTAGTCGACCACCATTCGGCCGCCCGCCAGGTCGATCTCGCGGACGACGTCGCGGATGCCGGGGATCAGCAGCTCGCCGGCTGCGCCCTCCACCCGATACACCTCCGCCTCGCCGGCACGGAAGACCTCGGCCACCGTCCCGAGCTCGGTGCCCGCGACGTCCACCACCTGGAGCCCCTCGAGCTGGTGCCAGTAGTAGCTGCCCTCGGGCAAGGGAGCGGCCTGCACCTCCAGGTAGCGACCGACGAGTGGCTCGGCCAGCTCCCGGGTGGTCACGCCCTCCAGGAGCAGCACCGGATGCTTGCCACCCAGCTCGACGGCGGCCACGGTGCGCGGCTCCGCCTCGCCCTCGACGAAGAGGCTCGCGCCGGGGGCGATGCGCTCCGGCCAGTCGGTGAGCAGCTCGAGCCGCAGCCCGCCACGAAGGCCCTTTACGCCGCTGATGCGGGCCGCCGCGAGGCGTACCGGAGGCTCAGTCCTCGTCGCCGACGATCTCCAGCTCGACATGCCGGCCGTCACGGGTCGCCATCACCCGCAGCAGGCTGCGGATGGCGTTCGCGATCCGGCCGTCACGGCCGATGACACGTCCCATGTCGCGCTCGTCGACGCCGAGGACCAGGACGATCTCGTCTGCGTCCTCCTCCTCGATCTCGACGGTGACCGCGTCGGGGTTCTCGACCAGGCCGCGGGCGATGTACTCAAGCAGCTCCTTCACTCGGAGGCCTTCGTCTCGGCCGGCTCGGCGGTCTCTGGAGCATCGGCGGTCTCGGCAGGCTCGGATGCCTCAGGCGTCTCGGCGGCGGCGGTGTCGACCGTCTCGTCCGGGGCCGTCTCCGCCGCGGGCGCGGCCTCGGCGACGTCGGTCTTCTTCGGCTTGGCCTTGGCCTTTGCCTTGGTCGTGCTGCTCGCGGCGGCGCGCTTCTTCGGCGCCGTGGCCGGGGCAGCGACGGCGGGCGTGCCGCCGATACCGGCCTGGCGCATGAGCTTGACGACCGTCTCGGAGGGCGATGCGCCCTTCGAGATCCAGGCCTTCAGGCGATCGGCGTCGATGTTGACGGTCGCCGGGTCGGTGAGCGGGTCATAGAAGCCCAGGATCTCCAGGGCTCGTCCATCGCGCGGGCGACGGCTGTCGATGGCGACCACGCGGTAGCTGGGGCGCTTCGTGGCGCCCACCCGCGTCAGTCGGATCCGTACTGCCAAAGGTGTCGTTCCTCTCTGTTGCGTGTGTCGTATCTCGTCGCTGCGTCCGCTGAAGGCTAGCGGATCGTCAGCGTGGCGTGAAATTCGAAGCGGTCGGGGCGTGACGGCGTGGTGAGGCCGAACGACTCGATGTGCTCCAGGATGTCGGCCGTCTCCGGCGGCATCCCCTCCCCTGCCTGCTCCAGGAAGAGCGGCACGAACGGGTTCAGATCGATGAACAGCTCGGTGCCTCCACGATCGGCTCCGGCGAAGGTGGACCGATACAGGTCGCTGCCACCGAGGGTCGAGCTCGCGGCGCCGGCCTCCAGCACCGCGCCGACGTCATCGGGAGTCAGGCCGAGCACGATGAGCTCGTCCGCGACCGCCCAGCTGACGGCGCCCACCTGTGGCACGTCGATGCTGACGACCTCGGTACCGGCGACGGTGGTGCGCGCCGCCGCCGAGCCGCGTGACTCGAGGGCATCGAGCACCCGGCCCAGCGCCTCGGCGCTCGCCGCCGGGTCCGACGGGCGGAGGAGGAGCGCGCCTGCCGGCAGGCCGTCCGCGATACCGTGGAGCGCCACCCCGACTTCTCCGTCGAGGAGCGGCAGCAGATCGTTGTCGATGTCCACCCCGAGCCCGAAGGCCGCCAGGGCGCGCAGCTGGTCGATCGTCGCCGCCACGTCCGGGCTCTGGTCCTGGAGCTCAGTCTCCGTCCGCTCGAGGGCAGCCCGCAGGTTGTGGAGGATCAGCGAGACCTCCGTGCCGTCGGGCATCGCATCGGGGAGCTGCGGGATCGTGGCACCGGAGGCGAGCGCGTCGCGAATGGCCGCGCCGACGGACTCGGCGTCAACCGGCAGCTGTCCGACCAGCCGGAATCCGGACTCCTCG
Organism: Chloroflexota bacterium; assembly: GCA_039932235.1. Taxonomy (GTDB): domain Bacteria; phylum Chloroflexota; class Limnocylindria; order QHBO01; family QHBO01; genus JAICQM01. The sequence continues at coordinate 18,926 of JBDTQJ010000004.1, read as the reverse complement.
GCGAGGAGCGCCATGGAGAACGTGCTGAAGCCGGCCGTGTCGGCGACGGCACCGGTGCCGGCGGCCGTCGCGGCCATCTGCTTGATGTCGACCCAGGCGGCGAGGAGGTGATCCGAGGGCAGGCTGCGCATCGCTGTCGAGAAGGCAGGCAGGTCGGCGAGCGAGTCGACGCGGCCCTGGAAGACGTCGATGGCGCCGTGCACCTGCTCGGGCGCCTCGCCGGCCACCAGCATCCCGTCGACGATCGCGTAGCTCGTCGTCCCCGCCTGCGTGACGGTGAGCCCCTGGTAGGTCTCGTCGGAGGTTTCTGTGCCGTCGGGCAGCAGGCTGCCGAGACGGTCGGCGAAGACGGCCTCGTCCTTCACGTCGGCGATGAAGAGCAGGTCTCTTGGCTGCCCGGTCTCGTCCGGCGCGCCGCCGGCGACTGCGAGCTGGTTGCCGAGCCATGGCTTCACATCGGCCCGGTAGTCGAAGCCCGCGTCGCCGAAGAAGCGTTGTGCCAGCTCGTCGATCTTGGTGTCCAGCGCGGCGGTGTCCTCGAACCCGGGGAGCCGCGACAGCACGCTCGCCAGCTGGGCCTGCTGACCGGCGGACGGCTGCAGGTAGAGGGTCGCATAGAAGGCGCTGGTGGCCGGCGCGAGCCCCGCGGCCCGGTCGGCGGTGACCCCGCCGAGGAACAGGTAGACGCCGATCACGGCGGCGCCCGCGAGCCCGATGAGGGTGGTCAGCGCAATGACGAGGCGATGCATGGGTCGAGCGCCTAGCGCCCGAAGATCCCCCGCATGCCGCCGGGCAGGCCGGGCATCCGTCCGCCGCCGAACGCCTTCATCATCTTCTGCATCTCCGTGAACTGCTTGAGGAGGCGGTTGACGTCCGCCGGCTGGGTGCCGCTGCCGAGCGCGATGCGCCGGCGCCGGCTGGCCTTGATGACCTCCGGGTGACGTCGCTCCTGGGGAGTCATGGAGTCGATGATCGCCTCGATCCGCTTCAGCTGCCCGTCGTCGACAGCCTGTTGGGCGGCCCCCGCCATCTCGCCGGCTCCGGGGATCATGGACAGGACCTGGCCGATGGGACCCATCTTCTTGATCTGCGTCAGCTGGCTGCGGAAGTCCTCCAGGCTGAAGCGCTGCTGCATCATGCGCTGCGCCACGCGCTCTGCCTCGTCGGTGTCGACCGTCTCCTGGACGCGCTCGACGAGCGACAGGATGTCGCCCATGCCCAGGATGCGCTGCGCCATCCGATCGGGGTGGAACGCTTCGAGTCCATCGGTCCGTTCGCCAGTCCCGATGAACGCTACCGGGAGTCCGGTGACGCTGCGGATGCCGAGGGCGGCACCACCGCGGGCGTCGCCGTCCATCTTGGTCAGCACCAGCGCGGAGAGGGGCAGGCGGGCGTGGAATGCCTCGGCGACGCGCACCGCCTCCTGGCCGGTCATGGCATCCACCACCAGCAGCGTCTCCGAGGGTGTCACGACGCCGCTGATGCGGACCAGCTCGTCCATCATCGGCTCGTCCACGTGGAGGCGGCCGGCGGTGTCGAGGATCATCACGTCGACGTTCTTCTGGCGCGCCAGCTCCAGGCCGGAGCGCGCGATCTCGAGCGCCGGCGTCCCGACCGGCCGGCTGTGCACCTCCACGCCGATCTGGTCGCCGAGCTGCACGATCTGGTCGACCGCCGCCGGGCGGTACACGTCGGCGGCCACCAGGAGCGGCTTCCTGCCGTCCTTCCGCAGGCGCACGGCCAGCTTGGCGGCCGTGGTCGTCTTGCCCGAGCCCTGCAGCCCCACGAGCATCAGCACCGCCGGCTTGCGACCGAGCTGCAGCTCGTGGCGCTCTCCGCCGAGCACCGCCACGAGCTCGTCGTGGACGATCTTCACGACCTGTTGCCCCGCGTTCAGGCCGCTGAGGACCTCGAGGCCCAGGGCTCGCTCGCGCACGCGCGCCACGAACTCCTTGACCACCTTGAAGTTGACATCCGCCTCGAGCAGGGCAAGTCGAATCTCGCGCAGCGCGACGTCGAGGTCCGCCTCGGTGATGCGGGACTTGCCACGCAGGCGCTCGGTGACCGCCTGCAGGCGCGCGGAGAGGGATTCGAACATGGATGGACCGATGTGGGCCGCGCGCTCGCGATGGGGGCGGCGCGTCAAACGGCTGCCCATTCTAGCGCACGCTCAGTCGGCGAACAGCCACTCCACATAGGCGGCCGGATCGAAGGGAGCGAGCGCGTCGATCTCCTCCCCGACGCCGGCGAACACGATCGGTACCCCGAGGCGGTCGGCGACCGCCACCGCAACGCCGCCCTTGGCAGATCCGTCGAGCTTGGTCAGCACGATGCCGGTCACGCCTGCCTCGCGGCTGAACGCCTCGGCCTGGATGAGCCCGTTCTGACCCGTGGTCGCGTCCAGGACCAGCAGCACATGGCGCGGCTGGCCCTCCAGGCGGCGCGCGATGACGTTGCGGATCTTTCCCAGCTCGGCCATCAGCTGCGTCTTGTTCTGGAGGCGACCAGCGGTGTCGACCAGCACGGCGTCCAGGTCGCGCGACTCCGCCGCGGCGACGGCGTCGAAGGCGACGGCCCCCGGATCGGCGCCGGCACGCTGCGCGATGACCGGCACCCCCACCTGCTCGCCCCAGATGCGCAGCTGCTCGATGGCGGCGGCGCGGAACGTGTCGGCGGCCGCAAGCGCGATCTGCTTCCCCTCGGCGTGGAGTCGGTACGCGAGCTTCCCGATGGTGGTGGTCTTGCCCGTGCCGTTGACGCCGACGAAGAGAATGATCGCCGGCGCCGGCCCGAGCTCGAAGTGACCCGATCCCGCCGCCGTGAGGCGCTCGACGACCTCCTCGGCCAGCGCGCGACGCACGTCGTCGCCGGTACGACCGTCGGAGCTTCGGAAGCGCTCCCGCGCCGCATCGACGAGGCTCAGCGTCGTCTCCGCCCCGACGTCGGCGCCGATCATCGCCTCCTCGACCTCGTCCCAGGTGGCCTCGCTGGCCGGTGCGCCGACGCCGAGGATCGAGCGCAGCCGCGAACCGAGGCCGGAAGGACGGGCACGCAGACCCATGCCGGCCATGCCGCTCGCCACGCGGCCCGGTCGGGCGACGGTCATCGGCTCGGGAGGCTGGGGATCTGTCGCCGCGGGGATTTCCTGAGCATTGTCCGGCTCGTCGCGCCGGCGCCAGAACATCAGGCGCTGACCTCGGCGGGAAGGTCGGCAAGCCGGAGTGAGAGGACGCGCGAGACGGCGGCATCGGTCATGGTCACGCCGTAGATCGTATCCGCGACCTCGATGGTGGCGCGGTTGTGGGTGATCACCACGAAGTCAATCGACTCGCTCAGCTTGCGCAGGGCGTCCGCGAAGCGACCGATGTTGGCCTCGTCGAGGGCGGCGTCGACCTCGTCGAGGATGCAGAACGGCACCGGGTTGACGCTCAGCATGGCGAACAGCAGGGCGACGCCCGCGAGGGCACGTTCGCCGCCGGAGAGCATGGCCAGCCGCTGGAGGCGCTTCCCCGGCGGGCGGACCACGATCTCGATCCCACCCGGCGCCTCGCCGTCCTCGCCGTCGGACAGCTGCAGGGACGCCGATCCGCCGGCAAAGAGCAGCTGGCAGAACTCGTCGAAGCGCGTCGCGATCTGCGCGAAGGCGGTGTTGAAGCGCTCGTTGATCTCCGTGTCCAGCGTCCCGATCAGCTCCTCGGTCGAACTGATCGCCCCGTCCAGGTCGTGCTCCTGTGAGCTCAGACCCTCCAGGCGCTCGGCGAGCTCGCGGTGCTCCTCGATGGCGAACGGGTTGACCGATCCGATCTGCCCCAGTGTCCGCCGCACGCGGCGCAGCTCGGCCTCCAGGTCGGTGTCCTCGAACGCCGCCAGATCGAGGGGTTGCTCCGGCTCCTCGGAGCCCCCGGGCGGCTCTGCAGTCTCGGGGGCTTCCGCGATGGCCTCCAGGGCGAGCTCGCGCTCGCGACCCGCGGCGGCCAGCGCGTCCTCGGCGCGCGACGCGTCGATAGCAGTGGCCTGCGCCGCCCGCTCCAGCTCGGCGAGGCGCGCCGCCGCTCCCCCGCTCCCCCGCTCGAGCTCGAGGAGCTCGCGCCGTCGGGCCTCGCGTGCCGCATCTGCCGCTGCCAGGGCGGCCGCGGTGGCGTCGTCGGCGGCGCGGGCATCGTGGAGGGCCGCCTCCGCGGCGTCGCGGTCGCCGAACATGGTCGTCAGCGTGGCACTTTGGGCAGGCAGCGCACTTTCCAGGTTCGCGATGCGCGCCTCGGCCATCGATCGCGCCCCGCGGCTTCCCGCGCTGCGCGCCTCCGCTGCCTCCGCGATGGCGCGCGCCGCCTGCCAGCGTTCCCGCGCGGCGTCGCGCTCGGCCGCCGCCGCGTCGCGTGACCGTCGCGCCTGGCCGGCTGCCGTCACAAGGGATTCGAGGCCGGCGTCGGCCGGTGCTGCCTGCATCTGCTCGGCATCGTGCAGCTGCGCCTGGGCGCGTGCCTCGTGCAGTGCCGCCGCGAACCGTTCGACGTCGGCCTGCGCCCGATCCGCACGGGCGGCGGCGGCGCCGTGGGCCGCGGCGGCCGCGCGCTGTGCTCGCTCGGCCTGGTCCGCCACGTCCCGCCGCTCGATGCGGGCGGCGCGGCGTTCCTCTCGCCTCGCTTCGGCCTCCGTCGCATTGGCCTGGGCCTCGTCGCGCGCGGTTCGCAGCGTGCCCAGCTCGGCGGCGAGGTCGCGCCGTCGGGCGTGCAGGCGTGCCGCCTCCCCGGCATGCGCGTCATCGCGGCCACGGACCGTGACCACGCCGCGCCCGTCGGCAAAGTCACCCGCCTCGGTAACGGCCACCCATCCCGCGGGAAGGCGCTGCCAGCCGGACAGCAGGTGGGCGAGGTCAGGTGCCATGGCAACCCGCCGGAGGGCGAGCGGCAGCGTGACGCTGCCGAGCAGATCGGCCAGGGTGCGCTCGCTGCCGACGGCCGCCAGGGCTGCGGCACGCTCGTCTTCATCGGGGCGCCCATCGGCGAGGAGGCGCGCGACGCCGCCGGATGCGCCGGCGCTCGGACCGGGATCTGTCCCGTCCCAGAGCACGGCCTCGTCGAGCGCACCGCCGACGATCGCCTCGATCGCCGCCCACGCGGCCTGCGGTGGGTCGAGGGCGTCGAGCAGGGCGGTCCAGCCGGCGGCCACCAGGCGCGGGGCGAGGCGACCGCCGTGGGAGGCGCGCTCCTCGAGGGCCGTCAGCTCGGCTTCGAGCGTCCGCGTCCGGCGGTCGATCTCGCTGGCGCGCTGGCGCGTTTCGTCGGCCGCCCGCACGGCATCTTCAACATCCCGTTCGGCCTCCTGGAGCGCGGTGCGCGCGCGTTCCGCCTCGGCCACCCGCTCGGCGGCCAGGGCGGTGGCAGGGCGCAGCGCGGCCGACGCGTCGTCGACGGTCCCTACCGCGGCGGCATGCTCGCTCTCCAGGCGACGGACGCGCTCGGCCACCGCGGCCTGGCGCTCGGTGGCGCGGGCGCTGGCGGCCAGCCGGTCGGCGTCGAGGGCACGCGCGGCGGAGAGGCGCTCCTCGGCCTCGAGCAACGCCGCATCGGCAGCCGCCAGGGTGGCGATGGCGGCGCGCCAGCCCTCCTCGGCGGTGCGTGACGCCTCGATGGCCGGCCCGATCTCCGCCTCCAGCGCGCTGGCATCGGTCAGGTCGACGAGCGCCGCCTGAGCGTCGGCCAGGCTCGCCTCGTCGCGACGGATGGCCGCCTCGATCTCCCCAACGCGTGCCATCAGCGACTCGAGCCTGCCCTCGGCGCGGACGAGCGCCTCGCGAGTGGCGGAGCGGCCTTCGCCGGCACCCCGCGCCGCCGCCTCGGCCTCCCAGTAGGCGGCCTCGGCCCGCTCGACCTGCTCCCGTCCAGCTGCCTGGCCGGCACGATGCGCCTCGAGCGCAGCCTCGGCAGATGCCGCCGCCCGGCGGGCCTCGCCGAGCACCGAGCGCAGCTGCGTTTCACGGCGCCGGTGCAGCTCGACGACCATCGCCCGCGCACGGCTGCCGAGCGAGGCGTGCTCCTGCTGGTGCTGCGCCTGGAGGGCGAGGCGTCGCACCTGCGGCTTGAGCTCCCCGACCAGGTCGGCGACACGCACCAGGTTGTCGCGGGACCGCGCCAGCCGGCTCAGCGCCTCGTTCTTGCGGACCTGCAGCGACTTGACTCCGGCGGCGTCCTCGAACAGCTGGCGTCGCTCCTCGGGTCGCAGCGAGAGCGCGGCGTCCACCGTCCCCTGCCCCACCACCACCAGCGCGTTGGCGCCCAGCTGCCCTTCGCCGAGGAGGTCGACGATGTCGCGCAGCCGCGCCCTCGCGCCGTTGATGAGGTACTCGCTCTCGCCAGACCGATACGCCCGCCGCCCGATCGACACCTCGCCGAACTCGATCGGCAGGCTGCCATCACCGTTGTCGAGCGTCAGCACCGCCTCCGCCATGCCCTGCGGCTTGCGCGCCTGCGAGCCCGCGAAGATCACGTCCTCCGCGCGCCGCGTGCGGAGGTAGCGGTTGGACTGCTCGCCGAGCACCCAGCGCACCGCGTCGGCCATGTTGCTCTTGCCGGACCCATTCGGTCCGATGACGGCGTTGACACCCGGTTCGAACACGAACCGGGTCGGATCCGCGAACGACTTGAAGCCGTGCAGGCGCAGCTCCTTGAGGCGGCTCATGGAGCACCACCGTCCAGCAGGAGCAGGGCGGCGTCGGCGGCGTGCTCCTCGGCACGCTGACGACTCGATCCCTCCCCCACTGCGAGCTGCTCTCCGGCGAGCACCGCCGCCACGGTGAAGAGCTGATCGTGTGCGGGGCCGGCGGTGCCCAGCAGCTGGTAGTGCGGCCGCGTATGACGGTGCCGCTGGCTCCACTCCTGGAGCCGGCTCTTGGCCGACTTGGGTGGCTCGTCCTCGTCGCCGCGCAGATCGAGCCGCTCGCCGAACAGGGCGCGCAGCCAGGTCCGCGTCGGGCCGAGGCCCTCGGCCAGGAAGACGGCGCCGGCCACGGCCTCGAACGTGCCGGCCAGCAGGCTGGGACGGGTCGCGCCGCCGGCATCGGCCTCGCCGCGGCCCAGCAGGAGGAAGCGGTGGAGACCGAGCTGCAGTGCCAGGCCGGCGAGCGCGTCGCGGTTGACCAGCGCCGCGCGGCGTGCGGTCAGAAAGCCCTCGTCCTCGTCGGGGTAGCGCTCGTAGAGGAGACGCGAGACCACGAGCCCGACCACCGCGTCACCGAGGAATTCGAGGCGCTCGTTGTGCCCGGCCGCGTTGGTCGGGTTCTCGTTGAAGTACGAGCTGTGGACGAATGCCTGGCGGATGGTCTCCGGATCTCTCAGCTCGATGCCGAGCTGCGCTCCGAGCTGGTCGAGGCTCGGCGGCGGATTGGTGGCCATCGCGCCTCCGGCGCTACGCCTGGTGCTCCTCGATGAACTCGACCGCGTCGGAGACCTTCTGGATCTTCTCTGCGTCCTCGTCCGAGATCTCCATCCCGAACTCCTCCTCGAGGCTCATGATGAGCTCGACCAGGTCGAGCGAATCGGCATTCAGGTCTTCGACGAACGAGGCCCCAATGGTGACCTCTTCCTCGTCGACGCCGAGCTGTTCGACGATGATCTTCTTGAGTCGTTCGAAGGTGGTTCCGTCGGTCACGCGTTATCTCCTGCACCCGATGATCTCGAGACGCTGCCCAGGACACCGTTCACGAGTCGTCGAGCTGCGTCTCCGGCATAGATCCGGGCAAGGGAAACCGCATCGTTGATGGTCTCCCCGACCGGGGTCGCGGCGGAGTATAGCATCTCCCAAAGTGCGCTCCGGAGGATCGCGCGCTCGACTTTTCCGAGCTCGCTGACCGGGATGGCCGGCGCCAGACGGGCCAGCTCGACATCCAGTGCGCCGCGCTCGGCGAGGACGCCGCGCACGATTCGCTCGGCATGCTCCGCGACGGCGGCCGGTACGCCGCGCTCGGTACCGATGCGCGCCAGCGCGCCATCGGCCGTCGACGCCCCGAACTCGGACTCGAAGAGGGCCATCAGCGCCAGCCGCCGGGCGCGCATGCCGGGGCGGTCCACGCTCGCCCGCGGTGAGCTGGCGGTATCGGTCACCCTTGGGCCTCGGATGCCGGAGCCTGCGCCGAAGGGTCGCCGGCCTCGGTCTCGACCACGCGCAGCGCGGGGTGCGCGCGCGTCCACTCGGCGATGACGTCGGGGATCCGAGCCGCGGCGGCCTCCGACGCCACGCGGATGGCATGCTCCATCATCCGTGCCTTGGCCCGTCCGTGGGTCACGATGCTCACCCCGCGCACGCCGAGCAGCGGCGCGCCGCCGTAGCGCTCGTAGTCGAAACGCGCCCGGATGCGGTCGAAGCCCGGCTTGAGGGCAAGCAGCGCCAGCGGTGCGACGGGCCCCTGCTGCAGGTCGGCACGCAGCGAGCGGAAGATGTAGCTGGTCAGGCCCTCGAAGAGCTTGATCACCACGTTGCCCACAAAGCCGTCGCAGACGACCACGTCGGCGCGGTGCGCGATCATCTCGTGGGCCTCGACGTTGCCCACGAAGTTGAGGTCCGCCGCCGCCAGACGCTCGTGGGCGGCGCGCGCCAGCAGGTCGCCTTTCTCGACCTCCTCGCCGATGTTGAGCAGGCCAATGCGCGGGTTGGCCACGTGCAGCACGCGCTCAGCGAAGATCGCGCCCATGGCGGCGAACTGCACCAGGTTGCTGGCGCTGCTGTCGACGTTGGCTCCCACGTCCAGGATCATGATCGGACCGCTGGCGGTGACCATGTGGGCGGGCAGCGCAGGGCGGTCGATCCCCTCGATACGGCCGAGGCGGAAGACCGCGGCGGCCATGGTGGCGCCGGTGGATCCGGCGCTGACCACCGCGTCCGCCTTGCCGTCGCGCACGAGGTCGGTGGCCACGCGGATCGAGGAGCGGCGCTTGGCGCGCAGCGCGGCCGCCGGATGCTCGCCCATCTCGATGACGTCGGGCGCATCGACGAAGCTGACGCTCGCCGGGCGACCATGCCCGTACTCGGCGATCTCGCGCTCCAGGCGCGGCACGTCACCGACCAGGATCACCTCGTCGGCATTGGCGGCGGCGTAGTCGATCGCCCCGCGGACGATCTCACGCGGAGCGTGGTCGCCACCCATCGCATCGACGGCGATGCGCATGGCGCTCAACGCCCGCCGTGGTTCATGGTGCGGCTAGCGCTGCCCCTCTGCCGGCGACGCCTGCTCGATGGGCATCGCCTCGCGGCCGTCGTAGTAGCCGCAGGTGGGGCAGACATGGTGCGAGCGCTTCAGCTCGTGGCAGTGATCGCACTCCACGAGCGCCGGTGCGCTGATGGCCAGATGAGCGCGGCGCTCGCCCTGGCGGGCCTTGGATACTTTTCGCTTGGGGACGCCCACGCGTGACTCCTGATCTTCCGGAGGTGGTGACTGGGGGACGCCGCAGTATAGCCGTGGGGCGGGCGCAGCCGCCAATCGCCACCCGGCCGCTCGCTACTGCTCGCGCTCCAGCAGCTGCGCCAGGGCGGCGAGCCGCGGGTCCAGCTCCTCGGCGCCGTGGTCGTGCGGATCACCGGCCAGGGAACGTCCGCAGACGCTGCACAGTCCCGGGCAGTCAGGGCGGCAGAGCGGGTGCATCGGCTCGGTGAGGGCCAGCTCGTCATGCAGCAGCGGGCGGAGGTCGATCTCGTGATGGCCATCGATGAACGAGGTGGGCTCCTCGCCGGGTGGTGGCTCGACCACCGTGCCCGCGGCTGGGTCAATGGTCGGCAGATACTCCTCGTCGAGGCTGACCTCGACATCCTCGACGTACGTGTCCAGGCAGCGCGCGCAGGTTCGCAGCAGCGGCGCGCGTGCCGTCCCACGCAGCAGGATGCCGCGATTCGTGCGCTGCAGGCGCAGATCGGCATCCATCGGTCCGGCGAGCTCCACGTCCGCGCCCAGGGTGACGTAGTGATCTCGGAGACGCGCCTCGCGCGTCGCGCCCGGCGACTCCGCCAGGAGCCCCGCGACGTTGAACGAGGTCATGACCGGTGGCCCGACCCCGCCCCTTCGACCTCGGCCGCGGCCTCCGCCAGCGGATCGCGCCCGCCATCCGCCGGCCGGTAGCGGTCGTCGAGCATGTCGAGGCCGCGCTTGATGCTGGTGAGCGCCTTGATGCACTCCCCCTCGAGACGAATCAGGACTCCGGCCGCATATTCGTCCGCGCCGCGACGGATCTCCGCGGCCTCGGACTGGGCCTGGTCGATCAGCTCGGTGGCGCGGGCCTGGGCCATCTTCACCAGCTCGCGCTCCTCCAGGAGCTGCGCCGCCTGCTCCTGGGCACGCGCGATGACCTGGTCGGCCTCCTCGTGCGCGCGCTCGCCGATGCGCGTCGCCTCCTCCGTGATGCGCTTGGCCTGGCGCACCTCGTCGGGTACCGAGACGCGGAGCTGATCGATCAGCTCCAGCACGGCGGCCTGGTCCAGGACGATGTTGTTGGTGAGGGGCAGCTTCTTGCCGGCCGCCACGAGCGACTCGAGGCGTTCGACCAGAAAGATGATGTCCGTGTCGGCCTCCTCTTCGTGGGACCAGCCCGTCAGGCTGTGGCGCCGATCATACCGTCGCCCGTCCGGCAGCGTCCATGCCCGACGCGGCGCGCCACGGCGGCGTCAGCGCGCCGGGTAGCGTCCGCGCAGCGCCGCGGCGACCGGTTCGGGGACCATGCCCGCGATATCACCACCGAACATGGCGACCTCCTTGGCCAGGCTGGAGCTCAGGTACCCGAACTCCAGCGCGCTCATCAGGAAGGTGGTGTCCACTTCCGGTGCCAGCCTGCGGTTGGTGTGGGCCATCTGCAGCTCCGCCTCGAAGTCGCTCACCGCGCGCAGGCCGCGGACAATGAATCCAGCCGCGTGGCTGCGCGCGAACTCGACCGTCAGGCCGTCGAAGGCGGTCACCGTCACGTGATCGCCAAGCCCCGCCAGCGAGGCGCGGATCAGATCGACGCGTTCCTCGATCGGGAAGAGCGGTTGCTTCTTCTGGTTGTTCAGGACACCGACGATGAGGCCGTCGAACAGCGTCGCGGCGCGGCGCGCCACGTCGAGGTGGGCGTTGGTCATCGGGTCGAACGAGCCGGGGAAGACGGCGATCCGGGTCATTGGGCCTCCTCAGGCTGCGGCTGCTCCAGGAACGTCAGCATCGTCTCGCCGAAGCGTCGCTCGCGCGTCCGCACCAGCTGCGGCGTCTCCGGCACCTCCGTGCGCCAGAAGTGCTTCACCACCACGGTGGCGCCCGGCGCCAGCAGGCCCTCGAGCCCCGAGAGCGGCGCGAGGATAGCACGCTCCGCGTAGGGCGGATCGAGTACCACCAGGTCATAGCGGGCCTCGGACGGCGTGGCCAGGAAGCGCTCGACCTCGGCGGCATGGACCGATGCCGCCTCCGCCAGCCGGGTCTTCTCGAGATTGGCGCGGATCGCCGCCAGCGCGGCGCGATGGCGCTCCACGAAGGTCGCGTGTGCCGCTCCGCGGGAGAGCGCCTCGATGCCGATCGCACCGCTCCCCGCGTACAGGTCCAGGACGCGCGCATCCGGCACGCGGCCGCCAAGGATGCCGAACAGCGTCTCCTTGACCCGGTCGGTGATCGGCCGCGTCCCGGGATCGCGCGGCGCGACGAGCGGCACGCCGCGGGCGGTGCCGGCGATGACGCGCATCGGGCTAGTGGGCGTCCGTCTCGTCGCCCTCCTCGCGGGCGACGAATTCGGCCTGCGCCCGTGCCAGCGCCGGACGGCGCTCGAGGCCCGGGTCGTCGGCGAGGAGGCGATCGGCGAGCTCCTTGGCACCCCACGCCAGGCGCACGTGCCGTGGCTCGAAAAGGCTTGCCACCTTCAGCGGGGGCAGTCCCGCCTGGCGGGTCCCGAGCAGGTTGCCGGCTCCACGCAGGGCAAGATCGGCCTCGGCGATGACGAAGCCGTCCTGCGACCCCCGCAGCACCTCCAGCCGCTCGCGGCTGCGCTCGTCATCCGCATCCGAGAGGAGGATGCAGAACGACCGATGCACGCCGCGGCCGACGCGGCCACGGAGCTGGTGCAGCTGGGCGAGCCCGAAACGCTCCGCGTCCTCGACCAGCATCACGCTCGCGTTCGGGATGTCGATCCCGACCTCGATCACGGTCGTCGCCACCAGGACGTGGATTTCGCCGGCCGCGAAGGCGGCCATGGTCGCGTCCCGCAGGTCGGCCTTCTGCTGGCCGTGCACGATCCCGATCCGCAGGCCCGGCAGGGCGGCGGTCAGCCGCTCCGCCTCGGCCTCCGCCGAGGCTGCCTGCAGGGCCTCCGACTCGGCGACGAGCGGCACCACGACGAACGACTGCCGTCCGTCGGCGGCCTCGTCGGCCAGGAACTGCTGGATCTTCGGCAGCGCCGAGCGATCCCGGATCTCGGTGCGGATCGGCTGGCGGCCGGGTGGCAGCTCTCGGATGCTGCTGATCGCGAGGTCGCCGTAGAAGGTCAGCGCCAGGGTGCGCGGGATGGGGGTCGCGGTGAGGGCCAGCACGTGCGGATCGCGCTCCCCCGCCTTCGCCTGCAGGGCGGCCCGCTGCGCCACCCCGAAGCGGTGCTGCTCGTCGACCACGGCCAGGCCGAGGCGCGGGAGCTCGACCCCCTCGCTGATGACGGCATGCGTCCCGATCACCACGTCCGCCATCCCCGCCGCAAGCTTCTCGTGCACGTCGCGCCTTCGCGCGGCGCCGAGCGAGCCGGAGAGGAACTCGGCGCGCACCCCGAGCGCGTCGAGCAGCGGGGCGAGGCCGGCGTGATGCTGGCGAGCAAGGATCTCGGTGGGTGCCATGAGCGCGCCCTGCCAGCCCGCCCGCACCGTCGCCGCCAGGGCGATGGCGGCGACCGCAGTCTTGCCGCTTCCCACGTCGCCCTGCAGGAGGCGCCGCATCGGCTGGTCCCGAGCGAGGTCGGCGAGAACCTCGTCCACCGAGCGGCGCTGATCGCCGGTCAGCTCGAATGGGAGGGCGCCCAGCAGCGCCTCGAGCTCACCGCCATCGACCCTGATCTGCGGCGCGTGCTGCCCGGTGCGCGCCAGGCGGGCGCGGGCGAGGGTCAGCTGCAGGGCCAGCAGCTCGTCGAAAGCGAGCCGGTCGAGCGCCGCCGCGACATCCGCCTCCGCCTCGGGGAAGTGAACCGTGGCGAGCGCATCGGCAAGCCGCGGCAGGCGGTCGCGCTCCGCATCGGTCAATGGGTCCGGCAGCGCCGGCAGGGCGCGCTCCAGGATGCGCGCCAGCAGCTCGCGGACACGCTTCTGAGTCACGCCGGCAGCAAGCGGGTAGACGGGCACGACCCGCGCGGTGTGCAGCGACTCCTTGCCCGCCGGCGTGAACTCCGGCGAGGTGAACTGCGGCCGCCAGCCGCGCATCGTGACCTTGCCGCTGATCATGATCTCGTCGCCGGTCGCGAGGCGGCGCTCGACGTAGCGGCGCCCGAACCAGACGGCCTCCGCGCTGCCGGTGTCGTCGCTGAGCTGCGCGATCACCCGCTGCGGGCGACGCCCGAAGCCCGGCTCGATCTTGATCGTCCCGACGCGCACCACCGCCGACTGCTTCTCGTCCTCCACCAGCTCGCCGAGTTGGCGCAGCTCACTGAAGTCGTCGTAGCGGAACGGGAGGTGGAAGATCGCCTCGCGCGGGGTCGTGATGCCGAGCCGCTTGAGCGCGGCCGCGCTGCGCGCCAGGTCCGGCAGCACGGCGCGAATCGGCGCGTCGAGGTCCTCGGGACGAAGGGCGGGCGCCGTGCCGGTGACGGTCACGCCCGCCGCGGGGCGCTCGATTGCATGGCTCGATCCTAGCGTGCTACGATCCGGGTCGCTCCGGCGCCTCGCGCCGGTTGTTTCATGATTGGAGCACCCCACCCATGGCCCGCATCTGCGACATCTGCGGCAAGAAGCCGATCACCGGCTGGAACCCCCAGTCCGTCGGCATGAACCGCAAGCGCGCGCTGCGCCGCTGGATCCCCAACCTGCAGCCGATGACCGTCACCACCAACGGCACCACGAAGCGGGTCCAGGCCTGCAGCCGCTGCATCAGGACCTCCCAGAAGGTCTGATCCTCTCCCGCTCCTGACCGATGCGCCCGCGTCACTCGACGCGGGCGTCGTTGTGTCCGCCGGAACGGGTCACTCCGAGTCGACGACCAGGGTGAACGGGCCGTCGTTGACGAGCTCCACCGCCATCGAGGCGCCGAAGCGCCCCGTCGCCACGCGGACGCCGGAACTCCGCAGCCGCTCCACGAAGCGCTGCAGGAGTGGTTGCGCGACGTCCGGCGGGGCGGCACCGGTGAAGCCGGGGCGCCGGCCATGGCGCACGTCGGCGTACAGGGTGAACTGGCTCACCACCAGCAGCTCGCCGCCGATATCGGTGATCGAGCGATTCGTCCGTCCGGCGTCGTCCTCGAAATAGCGCAGCACCAGCAGCCGATCAGCCAACCGGTCGACGGCCGCCGCGTCGTCCCCGGTGCCGATCCCGACCAGCACCACCGCGCCGGCCCCGATCTCGCCGATCGTCTCGTTGCCGGCTCGCACGGCGGCGCCGGTGACGCGCTGCACGACGAGGCGCATCAGCGCGCGGCGGAGGTGATCGGTCCTGCGTCCTCGCCGGCGCGTGGGACGCCCAGCGCGGCCTCGGTGAAGGTGGCGCGTGCGTTCCAGATCATCCAGCCCGACGTGCCATTGTCGGCGGCGGCGGCCATTTCCGCCTTGACCTGCCCCGCGCTGTACGGCGGGAAGGCTCCGTACCCGAAGTCCTGGATCCACGGCCGGATGGACATGGGCAGTCCCTCCGCCTCGGCGTTCATGCGCTGCAGCGTCTCATCGACCACCTCGTACGGGAAGTTGTTGGGAATCCCGTAGCCGAAGACGCCGGGGCCGTAGTGCGAGGGATAGACCATGGGGCAGAAGTAGTCGACGTACGGCATGATCACCTCCGGCCGCTGCCCGATCCCCTGGTCGTCCGGGACGATGAAGCTGATCGGGAAGACATCCGCCCCCAGGAAGGCGCGGGTGTGGTTCAGCCGCGTGCTCACGACGCGCAGCACGCGCTCGATCGCAGGCAGGCGGAAGGACTGGGTGTTCGGCAGGTTGGTGTCGGCCACGTCGTACGGGCCGTCGCTGTAGAAGCGGATGTAGTCGAGCTGGACCTCGTCGAAGCCCTTGTCGGCCAGGTCGCCGGCCAGCGCGGCGAGGTATTCGCCCACACCGGGAGCGCTCGGGTCGAGCCAGGCGCCACCGATGTTGTCGCGCCACGGCTCGCCGGTCGCGGCGTTCATGACCGCCAGCTCGGGACGGGCGGCGGCGGTCGTGTTGTCCTTCATCGAGACCATCCGGGCGATCGTGTAGATGCCGCGCTCCTTGAGGGCCGGCAGCAGCTCTTCCAGGTCGAAGACCGGGTTCTCGCGGACCGATCCGGCGGCCACCGCCTCGGGCAGGTCGGTGGCCCAGAAGAGCTTCCCGTCCGTCTCCTTGACGTCGATCACCATCGCGTTGGCCTCGGTGCGATCCAGCAGGGCGAGCAGCGCGTCAAGGCGCCCCGCGCCCTCGAATACCGCCGAGGGCGCGTAGAGGGCCCGCACGCCGAACGGCTCCATGGCCACGTCGACGGTCATCTCATCGCCCAGCGCGATCTCGCCGAGCCGATACCCGGCGCGCTTGTAGATCAGCGTCCCGCGCTCGGGCACGTCGGGAAGCAGGTACGCGCCGTCCTCGTCGGTCGTGGCCACGGCGCCGTCGGCCTGCTCGTCCACGAACACGTCGACCCCGGCCAGCGGCTCCCCCGCCTCGTCCGTCACGGTGCCCTCCAGGGTGTTGTCACGGAGCTCGATGCGCAGCTGCCCGTCCGCCGGGACGCTCCCCGAGCCGTCCTCGTAGCCGTCGGCGGTGGCCTCGACCGGATCGCCGACAAAGGCGGTGAGCGTTGCCGCACCGGTGTCGTCGATGGCGAGCTCCTCCCCGTCGGCAGTGATGGTGGCACCGGGAATCGGGTCGCCGGTGGCGCCGTCGACCACCATCACCGCCACCTCGCGAGGCGGCACGGGGGTCGGCGACCCGCCGATCGGCAGCGGGCCGTTCTCGCCGCAGGCGGCGAGCAGCAGGACCAGGATGAGGAGGACGGACGGGATTCGGGTGCGGATCAGCATGTCACCAGGTCGGGGTGGGATGGCACCGCGGCGAGGGCGCCGCGGCATCGGTCAGTTGGCATCCGCGAGGGCAGCGCGGCGAAGCTCGTCGACGACCGGGGCCAGGTCGCCGTCCTGACGATACAGCCCCGAGCCCACGACCAGCACGCGTCCGCCGGCGTCGTGGGCCGCGTGGATCGTCTCCAGGTTCACGCCGCCGTCCACGCCGATGGGCAGATCGAGCCCGCGCCGCTCGATCTCGTCGCGCAGCCAGGCCATCTTGGGCAGCACGTCGCTGCGGAATGGCTGCCCGCCCCAGCCGGGCTGGACGGTCATCACCAGCAGCAGGTCGATGCGGTCGAGATACGGGGTGATGTCGTCGACGGGGGTGTCGGGGTTGAGCGACAGGCCCGGGGCCTTCCCGGCGGCGCGGATGGCGTCGATGACCGCGCCCGGATCGTCGTCGGCCTCCACGTGCGCCACGATCAGGTCGCTGCCCGCCTCCGCGAAGGCGTCGATGTACGCCAGCGGGTGACTGATCATGAGGTGGCTGTGGAACGGCACGGCGGCATGCGGTCGCAGCGCGCCGACGACGACCGGGCCGAGGGTGATGTTGTCCACGAAGTGGCCGTCCATGACGTCGAGGTGGATCGAGTCGACGCCTCCCTCGACCGCGCGCCGCACCTCGTCGCCGAGCCGCGCGAAGTCGGCATTCAGGATCGAGGCGCTGATCTGGAGATCGGTGCTCATGCCACCGGGACCGATGGGGTGGCCGCCCGTCCGGCGCGCGGCAGCTCCCTGCCGGCCAGCTGCGCGTGCAGCTGGCCACAGGCCGCCTCGATCTCCCGGCCGCGGGTGTCACGCACGGTGACCGAGACGCCACCCGCCTTCAGCCCCTCGACGAAGTGCGCGATGCGCGCCGCCGGGGTGCCACTCCAGCGAGATCCGGGCGTCGGGTTGAGCGGGATGAGGTTGACGTGGCTGCGCCAGCCGCGCGCCGCGTCGACGAGCGCCGCGCCCTGCGCATCGGTGTCATTGAGGCCGTCGATCATCACGTACTCCAGGCTCACGCGGCGCCCGGTGCGCTCGGAGAAGCGCTGGCCGGCGTCGATGACCGTGGCGACCGGCCACTTGCGGTTGATGGGGACCAGCTCGTCGCGCAGCTCGTCGGTCGCCGCATGCAGGCTGATCGCCAGGTTGACCTGCGGCAGCTCGTCGATCATGCGGTCGATGCCCGGCACGACGCCGGACGTGCTGACGGTGATGCGCCGCGCCCCGATGCCGAGCCGCTGCGGGTCGTTGAGGAGGCGCACCGCGTCGAAGACGCGATCACTGTTGTTGAGCGGCTCGCCCATCCCCATGAACACGATGTTGTACGTCGCGCGGCGGTCGCTGGGCCGCCACTCCGGCCCGAGCGCATGCCATGGCGGGCGATGCCAGTGGAGCACCTGGTCGACGATCTCGCCAGGGCTGAGCTGGCGCGCGAACCCCGCCTGCCCGGTGGCGCAGAACGGGCAGCCGACCGCGCAGCCGGCCTGCGAGGAGATGCAGATGGTCGTCCGCTCCCCCATTCGGCCGCGCGACGGATAGCGCATCAGGACCGACTCGACGCGCTGGCCGTCGTGAAGCTGGTGCACGGCCTTGGCGGTGAGGCCGTTGTCCGCGGTCAGCACGTGGCTTGCCTCGACGGTGCTGAATCGGAAGTCGGCGTCGAGCGCCGCGCGGAGCGGCGCCGGCAGATCTGTCAGGTCGGCGAAGCCACCCGCATCGGCACGATGCGCGCCGACCAGGATCTGCGCCGTCCGGTACGCGGGCTCGCCGCGGGCGTCGAGCCACGCGGCGAGCGGTGCGGGTGCGATCTCGCTGATGGCCGGCGGCGTGCCGGCCAGGGTCAGCTCAGTTACGACGTCCAAAGACGAGCCACGCGTAGTACAGGAACGTCAGGAGCGCGGTGAGCGCGCCGGCGACGTACGTCCAGGCGGCGGCCTTGAGCACGGCGCGCGCGCCGTCGTGGCGCTCGCCGGTCATGCCCAGGGTGTTGACGAAGGCCAGCGCCTTGCCGGATGCACCGATCTCGACCGGCAGGGTGGCAAACGTGAACAGCACCGCACCGGCGAAGCCGATCAGGCCGATCAGCATCAGCCCCTGGAACTGCATCCAGAAGCCAGCGATGATGAGCCATGGTGCGACGCCCGACCCGAACTGCGCGGCCGGCACGATCGCCTGGCGGAGCTTCATGGCCGGCTCGCCCCTGTGGTCCTGCAGGGCGTGCCCGACCTCGTGGGCGATGACCGCCGCCGCGGCGACGCTGAGGCGCTGCTGGGTGGTGGTGATGCCCGCCGTCTCGAGGGCCTTGGCGTCCGCCACCTGGGTGGAGACGCGCAGCACCTTGCCGCGCGGGTCGTAGTGGTCGGTCAGCTGGCCGGGGGTCGGCTCGATCTTCACGTCGCGCAGGCCCTGGCGGTCCAGCAGCTGACGGGCGAAGTCGAACGCGTTGAGGTTGATGCCGGAATCCACCTTCGACCACTTCGAGTACGTGGCACGCACCCGCCATGCCGCCCAGCCAGTGATGGCGATGGTCGGAATGAGGACGAAGAAGATGTACAGGGGATCGAAGATCATCGTGCTGTTCCCCACCTCCACGGGGGATGGCCCGAGTATATCCGAGCGTGGAGCATCTGCCCTCCGGCGGCCCTGCGCCGCTCGCCGCTCGCTCGCCCCTCACTCGCTCGCCCCTCGCTCGCCGCGGCGCAGCACAAGGAGGACTAGCCTGCACCGA
>JBDTQJ010000003.1:0-39996 GCA_039932235.1 Chloroflexota bacterium | reverse complement strand
CTAGCGGAGGGGCTCCAGAATTTCCCTGGCGACTCGCTCCAAGCGTGCGGTGTCGTTCACCCCGCGCACGCTGAAGATGATCATCTGGGCACCTGCCTCGGCAAGCGCCGCGAAGCGCTCGACCGTGCGTGCCGGCTCCTCCGCATCCAGGTCGATGCGCTGCAGCACGCTGCGCTGAATCTCCTCGTACGGCCGTCCCAGCTCGTCGCAGTGCTCGCGCAGGACCGCGTACTTGTGAGCGATCTGCTCCGGCCCGCCGAAGACGTTGGTCGCATCGCCGTACTTCGCCACCAGGCGCAGGGTCTTCCGCTCCCCGCCACCCCCGATCATGATCGGGATCCGCGGGCGGCTGAGGGCCTGCGGCGAATTCAGGAGCCGCGTCGCGGTGACGGTCCGTCCCTCGAAACGCTCACCGCTGCCACGCTCGCCGGACCACATGGCGTGGGCCATCTGGAGCGTCTCCTCGAGCATCCGGAAGCGCGTGCCCAGGGCCGGCATCGGGAAGCCGAGGCCGGTCGACTCCTCCTCGTTCCACGCCGCGCCGATGCCGAACCAGGCGCGCCCACCGGAAAGGACATCGAGCGTGGTGGCGGCCTTGATCCACAGCGCCGGCTGCCGGTAGTGAATGCCGCCGACCATCAGCCCCAGCCGCGCGCGACGGGTGAGTGCCGCGGCGTAGGCGAGCGCCGAGAAGCCCTCCAGCATGGGCTCGTCGGCGGCGCCGACGCTGCGGATCTGGAAGAAGTGATCCATCACCCAGATGGAGTCGAAGCCTGCCTCGTCGGCCGTCCGCACGACGCGCCCGAAGGTCGGACCGATCTCAGCGTCGCCGCCCGGCCAGGTGAAGGAGCTGATCTGGAGTCCGAAGCGCAGGCTCATGGAACCCATGATGGACCGATGTCGGGGCGCCCGCAGGCGGGCGCCCCGACCCCCATCGGTCTAGTCCACCAGGCCGCCCGCCAGGTAGGCGTCGTAGGCCGCCATGTCGAAGAGGCCGTGCCCGGAGAGGTTGAAGAGGATGACCCGACTCTCCCCCGCCTCGCGCGCCTCGAGTGCCTCGTCGATCGCCGCCCGGATGGCGTGCGACGACTCGGGGGCCGGGACGATCCCCTCGGCGCGGGCGAACTGCAGCGCCGCGTCGAAGCACGTGTTCTGGGCATAGGCCTTCGCTTCCAGGAAGCCGAGGTCGTAGAGGTGCGACACCAGCGGCGCCATGCCGTGGTAGCGCAGCCCGCCGGCGTGGATCGGCGCCGGACGGAAGTCGTTGCCCAGGGTGTGCATCTTGAGCAGCGGCGTGGTCCCGGCCGTATCGCCGAAGTCATACCGATACTCGCCCTGGGTGAGGCTGGGACACGAAGCGGGCTCCACGGCCAGGAAGCGCGTGCTGCTCGCCCCCCGCAGCCGGTCGCGCAGGAACGGGAAGGCGATCCCCGCGAAGTTGGATCCGCCGCCGGCGCAGCCGATCACCACGTCCGGTGCCTCGCCCGCCATCTCCATCTGGCCCATGGCCTCCTGGCCGATGACCGTCTGGTGCAGCAGGACGTGGTTGAGCACGCTCCCCAGCGAGTACTTCACGTCCTCGTGGGTGGCGGCCACCTCGACCGCCTCGCTGATCGCGATCCCCAGGCTGCCGGTCGAGTCCGGCTCGGCGGCCAGGATGGCGCGGCCCGCGTTGGTGCGCTCGCTCGGTGACGGGACCACGTCGGCCCCGAAGCTCTGGATGAAGCTGCGCCGATATGGCTTCTGGTCGTAGCTGACGCGGACCATGAAGACGTCAACGTCGAGCCCGAACATCGCACCCGCGATGGCGAGCGCGCTCCCCCATTGTCCCGCGCCGGTCTCGGTGGCGAGCTTGGTGATGCCCTCCTCGCGGTTGTAGAAGGCCTGCGGGATGGCGGTGTTCAGCTTGTGGCTGCCGGCCGGGGAGACCGACTCGTTCTTGAAGTAGATGTGCGCCGGCGTATCGAGCGCACGTTCGAGGCCGATCGCCCGCTGCAGCGGGGTCGGGCGGTAGCTGCGATACGCCTCGCGCACCTCTTCGGGGATCTCGATCATTGGATCCGCGCTCACCTCCTGGCGGATGAGGGCCATCGGGAAGAGCGGGGCGAGCATCTCGGGGCCGATCGGCTCGCGGGTCCCCGGGTGCAGGGGTGGCGGCAGCGGGACCGGCAGGTCGGCCGCGATGTTGACGTAGTGCGTCGGCAGCCGATCCTCTGGCAGGACGAAGCGACGCTGGGTGCGGGAGATGGTGACCGTCATGGCGTGTCTGAAGCCTCCGTGAGAACAACACGACCCCGTCGCCGCAACGGGCGAGGGGGTCATCTCACGGTGCCACCGTTGTTCCCGGGGGTGTTCTCGTCCCCGGCTCATTCGACCACGGACCGATGCGTGGGTCGCACCCGCGCGCCGCTCGATGGCCTCGGCCTCGATATCGGTGCCTCTCCGCCGGTGGCTAGTTGCGTTGGTCCCGCGTGGGGCGCGTTCGCCGCCGGAGCTCTCGGGGCCATTCACCGCTCGCGCCGCCGCCGGGGTCTCAGCTGTCCCGGCTCCCTGTGGGCTCGCTGTGAGCGGGTACTCGTCCCGATCATCGCCGTCTTCGGTTGTGATGCGGGACGGTACGCGCCGCCGCGGGGGCCCGTCAAGTGGCGCCGCGCTGGCACGGGCCGTGCGCTGACGCGCCCGCATGACGAACCGCGACCGTCGCGCGCCCGCCGACCTGGAGGCCTTGGCGTGGCTGATGGACAACAGCATCCCGATCCCCGGCACCGGGCGGCGGATCGGACTGGACGCGATCATCGGCTTCGTGCCGGGCGTCGGCGACCTGGTGAGCAGCGGCGCCTCGCTGTTCGTCGTGCTGCGCGCCGCGGGCCACGGGGTGCCCCGCATCACCGTCATCCGGATGCTGATCAACATGGGCCTCGACCTGGTGATCGGGGCAATCCCCGTGCTCGGCGACGCGTTCGACCTGTGGTTCAAGGCGAACGAGCGCAACGTGGCCCTGTTCCGCACGCACGCCCTGGAGCCCCAGACCAGCACGAGCGGGGACCTGGGCTTCGTGGTCAGCGTGCTCGTCATCGGGGCGCTGATCATCGTCGGCGGGATCGCGCTCTCGATCTGGCTGCTGGCCCAGCTGTTCGGTGCGTTCGGCTGACGCACCGCTGGCACGCGGCGTGCCTCGCAGGCATCGGTCAACCCACTGCTGGAGGACCAGACCGATGAGCAACGACCCGGGCCGGACGACCGGCGAGACCCACGGCACGGAGCAGGAGCCGGTCGAGGCCGGCGAGCGCGACGCCACCCAGCGCGAGCAGGCCGCCGACGAGGGGGCGCCCGCCGAGCACGATCCGTCGCAACCCACGCAGACGACCCAGGACGCGTACGGGCAGAGTCCGGATGCGGCCTACGGGCAGCGCGAGGGCCAGGCGGAGGACCCCACCGACCTCGGTCAGGAGGAGATCGGCGAGGAGGGCGGCGACTCCGAGCCGGTGGTGACCGGCGGCTGACGCTGCGGCTGCACCCCGGGCAGCGTCACCGTGAAGCAGGTGCTGCCCGGGCGCGAGGCCACCTCCAGGCGTCCGCCGTGACGGGCGACGACCTGGTGCGAGATATGGAGGCCGAGCCCGGTGCCCACCCCGGGCGCCTTGGTGGTGACGAACGGCTCGAAGAGCCGCGGCACCAGCTCGACGGGGATGCCGGGGCCGTCGTCGCAGATCGAGACGCGCACGCCTGATCCGTCCGCCTGCAGGCCGATGTCGAGCGTCCCGCGTCCGTCCATCGCATCGACGGCGTTGTCGATGAGATTCGTCCACACCTGGTTGAGCTCGCCGCCATGCGCCTCGATGGTCGGCAGGTCGCTGGCGAACGTGCGCCGCACCTCGATCTCGCGGAGCCGATGGCGCAGGATGACCAGGGTGTCCTCCAGCCCGGCACGCAGGTCGACACGCTGCACCGGCGCCTGGTCCAGGTACGCGTAGCCCTTCACCGCGCGCACGATCTCCCCCATACGCTCGGCGGCCAAGTGCACCTCGGCCAGCAGCGCCTCCGCGCCGGCGACGCTGGCCAGCCAGCCGACCGCCGCCTCGACCGGGCCGTCCGCGTACGGTGCCAGCACCGCGGCAAGCTCATCGTCCTG
This sequence comes from Chloroflexota bacterium, assembly GCA_039932235.1. Lineage (GTDB taxonomy): Bacteria > Chloroflexota > Limnocylindria > QHBO01 > QHBO01 > JAICQM01. The sequence goes on along the minus strand of JBDTQJ010000003.1, from coordinate 35,864 downwards.
CCAGCCCGCGTCGACGAGCGCGGCCGCGGCCTCGTCCGTGTGGCCGGCGCCCAGGGCGCGCAGCCGCTCACCGATCGCCTCGGCACGGTCCGAGCGGTCCAGCGCGTCGCGCGGGGCCTCGTTGCTGGCCGGGCGGGCCGCCACGAGGGCCGCCAGGCGCGGTGCGTCGGCGGCGGCCAGCTCCTCCGCCGCGGCAGTCCGCGCGGCGAGGTCGGCGCTGAGCCCCACCACGCTGCGGCGGATGGCCGCGGCCGGGTTGTTCAGCTCGTGGGCCAGTCCAGCCGCCAGGGTGCCGAGCGAGGCCAGGCGCTCCCGCTGCGCGAGCAGCGCCTCGGTCGACCGGAGCCGGCCCAGGGTGGTGCGGACGATCGCGAGCGACGCCTCTGGCCGCGTGGCCAGGAGGTCCAGCATGGCGGTGCCCGGGATGCGCAGCGCATCGACCTGCGTGAGCGCCCGTGCCGTGGCATTCCGTGGGCGCCCCTCGAGCAGGGCCATCTCGCCCTGCACGCTCCCTGGTCCCACCCGCGCCAGCGCAACCTCGTCCGCCCCACTGCCGCGCACCACGTCGATCTCGCCCTCAACGATGACGTACAGCGCGTCCCCCGGCTCGCCCTCGCGCAGGAGCAGGTCGCCGGCCTCCAGCCGCACCGGCTCGCAGAGGGACGCGAGGCGCTCCAGCTCCGCGTCCGGCAGGTCGGCGAAGAGCGGCGCCGCGCGGAGGGCCTCGGCGGCGGTGACCATCGGGGCTACAGGCCCGCCAGGTATTGGTGCACGAACTGAACGGCCATCGCCCCGTCGCCGACCGCGCTGGCGATGCGCTTGACTGACCGATGCCGCACGTCACCGGCCGCGAACACGCCCGGCATGCTCGTCTCGAGCAGGAAGGGCTCGCGGGCCAGGCTCCAGCCGGCCGGCGGCCGGCCATCGGTCAGCGTCGCCGAGCCGGTGCGGATGAAGCCGGGCTCGTCGCGCAGGATGGCGTCGGCGAGCCAGTCCGTGCGTGGTTGCTGGCCGATGAAGACGAAGAGGGCGGTGATCCCGCGCTCCTCCTCCCCAATTGGGCCGCTGAGCGTCGCGCCCTCGAGATGCTGCTCGCCGCGAACGGCGGTCACGGCGCTGCCGGTGCGCACCTCGACGTTCGGCAGCGCCTGGATCTGCTCGATCAGGTACTGGGACATCGAGCCCAGCGAGCCGCCGCGCACGATGAGGTGCACCGTTCGCGCGAAGCGGCTCAGGTACACCACCGCCTGGCCGGCTGAGTTGCCGCCACCCACGACCCCCACCTCGGCGTCGCGGTACAGGACGGCCTCGCTGCTCGCCGCGCCGTAGTAGATGCCCGCCCCGGCGAGACGGCCGGCATCCGGCAGGTCCAGGGTCCGGTAGCTCACCCCGGTGGCGATGACGAGCGCCTGGCAGGAGAGCTCGCCCTCTTCCAGGCTGACGATGCGGTACGGGTCCTCCCGGCGCAGGCCGCGCACGTCGGTGGGCGTCAGGATCTCGGCGCCGAGCCGGCGTGCCTGCGTGAGCGCCCGTCGTGCGAGGTCGCCACCCGACAATCCCGCCGGGAAGCCGAGGTAGTTCTCGATGCGGCTGGTGGTACCCGCCTGTCCGCCCGGCGCCTCGCGCTCGATCAGCACGGTCTTGAGGCCCTCGCTGGCACCGTACACGGCGGCCGCCAGCCCGGCCGGCCCGCCGCCGATGATCGCCAGGTCGTAGAACGGCAGCCGAGCGTGCGTGGTCAGGCCCACGCGCTCCCCGATCTCGCGCGGCGTCGGATCCCGCAGCGCCGTCCCATCCGGCAGCAGCACGAGCGGCACCGCGGGATCCGGTGGCTCGGGCTGGGCAGCGGCCAGTCGCCGGCCCTCCTCGTCCGCCTCGGGGTCGAGCCACGCGTACGGGATCCCGTTTCGGGTCAGGAAATCACGGATCTCGCTCCCGCGCGGCGCCCAGCGGCCCGCCAGCAGCCGGAGGCCCTCGAAGGCCGGCCGGAAGGTGGCGGTCCAGTCCGCGAGCAGGTCGTCCAGGACCGGGAAGAGCTTCTCCTCCGGCGGATCCCACGGCTTCAGGATGTACTGGTCCAGGCGCACCTCGTTGATGGCGCGGATCGCCACCTCGGTGTCGGCGTACGCCGTGAGCAGCACGCGCTTTGCGTCGGGCTGCAGCTCCAGGGTCGCGACCAGGAGCTCGATCCCGGTCATGCGCGGCATGCGCTGGTCGACCACCAGCAGACCGATGGCGCTGCCGCGCACCGTCAGCTGCCGCACCAGCTCCAGCGCCTCCTCGCCCCCAGGGGCGGCCACGATCCGGAAGTCGTCGCCGTAGCGCGACCGCAGGTCCCGCTCGATGGCGCGCAGCACGGGCGGGTCGTCGTCGACGACCACGATGGCGGGGCGGGTGCGGCTCGGGCTGGCCATCACGAGGAGTGTATCGGGCCGGCAAGCTCGCAGACAGTCATGCCGCGCGACGCGGATCCGTCAGAGGATGTCGTGCTCGCGCGCGTCCATGGACCGGTCCACGCGCAGCGGGTTCGAGGCGGGATCCGCCCGCTCGGTGAGCAGGTCCACCACCAGGCGGCTCGATGCCGCCCCCGCCATGATCCCGTGCCCCGAGTAGCCGCCGTTGATGTGCAGGCCCTCAGGCCCCAGGCCGCGCACCGGCCCGAGGTACGGGCGCCGGTCGGGCGTCACCTCGTACTGGCCCGCCTGGAGGAACCAGTGGAAGGTGGGCGCCCCGTCGTTCCATGCCTCCCGCCAGAACGGCGCCACTCGGGCCAGCGCATGGTCGGACGCCGGGTCCAGCAGTCCGAACGCCCAGTCGTGGCCCACCGGGGTCGGGTCGGCGGCATCGGCCGGCGGCTCGGCGGGATCGGTGAACAGGGCGAGCGCGCCGCGCATCGCGGGACGCCAGTGTGCGGCCGTCTCCTCCTCGATCGTCATCGGCGCGTCGGGCGGCACGGCGGCGAGGGTCGGAATGACGAGCTTCTGGCGTCGCGTGGGGCGGATGTCGAGCGGCACGCCGGCAAGTCCGGCGACGACGGCGGTGAACGGCCCCGCCGCGATCACCGCCATCCCGGTGGCGATCCGCCCGCGCGAGGTGGCCACCCCGGCCAGCCGCGACCCATCGTCCGACAGGTGGAATCCGGTGACCGTGGTGGCGGTCACGAACGTCGCTCCCCCGCCAGGCAGCCCATCGGGGATGCGGGTCGCGTGCGAGGCCGCGGTGGCATAGCCGACGGCCAGCGCCTTCACGTCGAGCCAGCCGTCAGCGGCTCGATAGCGCGCCCCGCGAACATCGGGCCCCAGGTACGCGAAGCGTCGCCGCGCCTCGTCGCCGTCGAGAAGCTCGACGTCGGTGAGGCCCCAGTCGCGCTGACGCGCCACCAGTCGCCGGGACCGGTCAAGGGTCGCATCGGTCAGGGAGGCGAAGAGGTAGCCGCCATGGGTGACGCCAAGGTCCCAGCCGTCGAGGCCGGTGCGCTCGGCGAAGGCGTCGAACAGCTCCACCCCCTCGCGGACCAGGGCGATCTCCTCGGGGTTGTCGAACTGGAGCCTGAAGGCCCCGGTGGAAGCCGGCGTGGTCAGCGTCGCGAGCGCGGCGCGGCGCTCCAGCACCACCACCCGCAGCCCGGCCCGCGCGGCGAAGAACGCCGTCGCGGCGCCGACGATCCCGCCGCCGACCACCACGAGATCGGCGCTCGGCGGCAGCTCGTGCGTGATGGATGGGCGGAGACGCGTCGCATCGGTGGCCATCGGCGCGAGTCTAGGCGGTTAGGATGCGGCGCATGCCGAGCCGTGAGCATGCTGACGTGGTGATCGTGGGTGGCGCCATCATGGGCAGCGCGGTGGCCACCTTCCTGGCGGGTCGCGACGACTTCGACGGGCGGATCGTGGTCGTCGAACGCGACCCGTCCTACCGCACCAGCTCGACGACCCTCTCTGCCGCCTCCATCCGCCAGCAGTTCAGCACGCCGCTCAACATCCGGATCAGCCAGTTCGGGATCGAGCTGGTCCGCGATCCGGCGCGCTTTCTCGGCACGCCCGGGGAGCCGTCGCCGGAGATCGACTTCGTCGAGGGCGGCTACCTCTTCCTGGCGACCGATGCGGGACGCGCGACCCTCGAGTCGAACCACGCGATCCAGCGCGAGCTGGGCGTCGACGTCGTGCTCCTCGAGCCGCCAGCCCTGCTCGAGCGCTTCCCGTGGCTCAACATCGCCGACCTCGCGGGCGGCTCGTTGGGACGCACCGGTGAGGGCTGGTTCGATGCGGCCGCGCTGCTCGGCGCGTTCCGGCGCCGGGCGCAGCACCTGGGCGTCGAGTACGTGACCGGCGAGGTGGCGTCCATCGAGCGCGACGGGACCCGGGTCAGCGGGGTGGGCCTGGCGGACGGGACGAGCATCTCGGCCGAGTGGGTGGTCAACGCCGCCGGCCCACGCGCGGCCGCGGTGGCGCGCATGGCAGGACTCGAGCTGGCGGTCGAGTCGCGGCGCCGGCTGGTCTACCACTTCGAGTCGCCGGCCCGGATCGCCTCACCGCTGCTGGTCGACCCGAGCGGCGTCTACATGCGCCCGGAGGGACCGGCCTACATCGCCGGCTACGCACCGCGCGCCGGGGAGGCGGATCCGCACACCGACGAGCTGCGCGTTGACCGCCGCCCGTTCGAGGAGCACGTGTGGCCATCACTGGCGCACCGGATCCCGGCGTTCGAGCACCTGCGTCTCCTGGACGCGTGGGCCGGACACTACGAGGTCCACACCCTCGACCACAACGCGGTGATCGGGCCGCATCCGGAGCTGCCGGGCTTCCTGTTCGCCAACGGCTTCTCCGGTCATGGCCTGCAGCAGGCGCCGGCGGTCGGCCGCGGTCTCGCCGAGTGGATCGCCGGCGGGCGTTACGAGACGCTGGACCTGGCCCCGCTCGGCTACGGGCGGGTGGTGCGCGGGGAGCCGGTGCGCGAGCTCAACGTCGTCTAGACCGGGAAGCAGGTCGCCTCAAACGGATGGCCGTCGTCGAAGCCGAGCGCGGCGGACGCGCGCGCTGGCGGCCCGGCGATCCGCTGGGAGGTGTCGATGATCACGGTTCCCGCCACGTCGATCGACACCGGGAAGCGGTCCATCCCACGCGGGGCGGGTCCGGCCTTCATCTTCTCGCCCATGATGTTGAAGGTGCTGCCGTGGCAGCGGCACTGGAACCGGTTGAGGTCGCTGCACGGTTCCGGGACCTGGCAACCGAGGTGCGGGCACTTGCGCCACAGGGCCAGCAGCTGCTCGCCAGTCGGGGCGGCCTGCGGGATCGCCCCGCCGGTAGCCATCGCCTGGGCCGCGGGCACGTTCAGCAGGAAGACTCGCGCCGGTGCGAAGGCGTACGGCCAGCCGCCGGCGAAACGCGGCTCGGCACGCAGGATGTCGTCGAGCGTCCCCAGCCGGAACTGCGCCCCGATCCCCTCGCGGATCTGCGGCCACAGGAACGCGAGCGTCCCGCCCACGAACTCCAGCGCCAGCAGCCCGGCGCCCGCGCCCAGCGCGCGGCGCATGAAGGTGCGACGGCTGAGCTCGCCGACCGGCGTCCCGGCCACGGCGCCGTAGCCTGGCGAAGCGGGCGGCCGTGGTGCCGGCCCCGCGGCGCTCGTCACCATGCCGGCCGGCAGGACCAGCAGGGCCGGGTGCAGCCGCGCATCGAGGGCCCCGGCCGCGAGGTCAACAAGCTGGCGTGCGCCGGGCGGCTGCGCGGCCAGCAGCGCGGCCACTTCGACCCCGTAGCGTTCCCGCCATGCAGCGGGATAGGCGCGCAGCAGGATTCGCACGAGCAGGCGCGGGCTGGCGGGCGTGTGATGCAGCGTCCGCATCGCTCAGGCCTCCGGCGCGCCGAGGCGCTCGCGGCCGAGGGCGACAAAGCGGTCGAGCCCCTCGAGACGGCTGGTGACGGCCGCCGCCCCGCGTTCGGTGAGCCGATACGGCCGGCGGCGGTCGTCGGCGTCGAGCGGTTCGATCAGGCCCGCCCGCTCGAGCCGCGCGAGCACCGCGTACAGGGTTCCCGGCCCCAGCGGCTCGCGCCCAAAGCCCTCCACGTCGGCCATGATCGCGTAGCCGTGCTTGGGTCCATCGGTCAGGCTGACCAGGACCAGGAGCGCCGGCTCGGCGAAGCGTCCGAGATCGGCATCGGGATGCGACATGTCGTGCCTCGTTCTATCGGGGACCGATATAGCGGCAACCGCTATAGTTCACCCACGCCGCCAGCCTGTCAAGCCCGGCGGCCGGATGGATTGGGCCGCCGAGCCTGTTGATTCCTGACCTCCGACTCTGGCGGGCGGCCCGGGGCGCGACCACGCTGTGGGCGATACCGGGCATCGCCCGGGGAGGAGTCCAGTGTCGACGCGCCACCACACCGCGAGCCATGCGGAACGGACATTCCCCAGAAGCCCTCTGCGCTTCGGCCTCCCGGTGCGTCTCGGACTGTTGGCTGCGGCGGGCACAGCCCTTCTGGTGCTGGGGATGCTCATGCTCCCCCGTGACGGTGGCGGCCCTGGTCCGGTCGTGCCGCCCACCCCATCGGTCCAGCCCAGCGAAGCGCGGACGCCCTCCACCGTGCCGACCCCGAGTGCCACCGCCACGCTCACGCCGACACCCTCGCCGATCCCACCGTCCTGGACGGCGCTGGAATGGTCTGACGGAGTCGTGCCATTCCCGTATGTGCCGGCCCCAGTGGCAGGCGAGCAGGGCAGCCGGCTCACCATCAACGATGTGGTCGAGTGGAAGGGGACGTACGTCGGTGTCGGGGCGGTCGATGGCGCTCTGGCTTGCTCGGCAGCCGGATTTTTCACGTCTGCCGACGGTCTGAGCTGGGATGTGAGCCTGCGGGTGCCGTCGGGGGACGATCGCACGCCGACGATGTGTCCGCGCTTCGTGGTGCCCGTCGGGGATGAGCTGGTCGCGATCGCCCAGGAGCGCATCTGGCGCTCGGCCGACGGCATCAGCTGGAGTGAACTGGATCCCTCGAGCCTGCGGTCGATCTGGAGTGGCCGGGGCGAAGAGCTCGTCGACGTGGCGGCCAGCCCCGCCGGCATCCTGATCGTCGGCAAGCCGATGAATACGAACGACTCGGTCGTTGCGTTCTCCCGAGACGGGGCGACGTGGGCGACGATCGAGCTCCCCGCCAGCGGCACCGCGATAGCGTGGGATGCCACCGCCCACGACGGAGGCTTCGTGATCGTCGGCCGCGACGGCGAGCCCGACGGTTCCGGTTCGCCCGCTGAGCCGTACACGCATCCCGGCGTCGGTTCACCGGCCGCCTGGATATCCTCCGACGGCGCGACCTGGAGCCAGGCCGCCGTCGAGGGCCGATCGGTGGCGGGCGGCACCATGACGCAGGTGCTGGCCGGCGCCGGCGGATTGTTCGCGATCGGCAACGACGCCGAGCTGCGCGGCGCATATGAAGATGTCGACGGCATCGGTATCGCCGCGTGGCACTCGGCCGATGGCCGGACGTGGGCGAAGTCCGGCATGCTGGATGACCTCGTTCCGGGCGCGGCGCTCCTCGCATCGGATGGCGCCGACATCGTTGCAGTGGCCGCCAGCGGGGCCGTCTCGATCTCCTCTGACGGGCTGCGCTGGTTCAGGGTGACGGTGAGCGGCGAGCTCCGCGTGCCCGCCTACCTCATGTACCCACTCCGCGTGCACGAGGCCTCCGCGCTGTCGGCATACGACATCAGGGTCTGGGCCACGGGCGGTGGTCTCGTGGCGAGCTATGCGGTCGGATCGCCCGAGGGCTTCGCCATCAAGCAGTTGCAGGTGGGTCGCCCAACCAACCCGCGTTGACGTTGCTGTCGCGACAGCTGGTACGTCATCAGCGGGCGGGCGGTGCAACCGCATCGATGGGCTCGGTCGCATGCGGCGCGGTGCGTGGCGCTGACGACGCGAGGCGCCGCGAGGCGAGGGCAGCCACGAGCGCGATGACGGCGGTGATCCCGAACACGATGCCGATGGAAGGCCCGAGCTCGAGCGTCCCCGCGTCGGCCAGGGCGACCCACGCCCCGCCGATCCCGGTGCCATACACCGTGCCGAGGGTGAACGTCAGCTGCAGCGCCGCCGACGCGGATCCCTCGCGCCCCTCCTCGGCGGTCTCCAGGGTGAGCAGGGTGAGAGTCGTATAGGCGAGCCCCATTCCCAGCCCGCCCACCGCCCAGCCGACCGCGGCAGCGGGCAGCGGCAGGCCAGGCAGCAGCACCAGCGCGGTGATCCCGATGCCGGCCGCGATGAGCAGATCGCCGATCCCCACCAGGCCACGCCGCCAACCGCGGGGCGCGAGCCGCGCCTGCAGCCACGAGCCACTGGTCCAGGTGATGGTCGCCGCCGAGATGGCGAGGGCGCCGGCGGCCAGCGTCCCGAACCGCACGTTGGTGATGGCGAGCGGGATATACGCCTCGGCGCCGAAGAACGCGAAGGCGGTTCCGAAGACGATGAGCGGCACTGCTGCCGCCCCCGGGCGCAGGCGCATCGCACCCGCTGGGAGCAGGTGCGCAAGTGCCAGCGCGGAGAGCACCGCGCCGCCGGCGATCATCGGCATGCCGAGCGGCAGCAGCGGGACCGTCAGGCCGGTCAGGAAGAGGAGGCTCCCCGCCGCGAGACGGAGAGCCGCCCAGGCACGGCTGCCGTGGTCGCCGGCATGGTCGGCGACGGGTCGAAGCCCGGCGATGGGGCGCAGCGCCACGAGGCCGAGCACCACGACCGGGACCGTCAGGCCCCCGAACACCCACCGCCAGTTGAGGGCCTCGGCCACCCCGGCCGCCACCGCCGGACCCACCAATCCCGGCACGACCCACGCCGACGACATGATGGCCAGCATGCGTGGATGGAGCCGGGCGGGATAGGCCCGCGCGATGACCACGTACACCACCGCGCCGATGGCGCCGGAACCAAAGCCCTGCACCCCGCGGGCGACGATCAGCATCGGCATGTTGACCGCCAGCGTCGCGATGACCAGGCCTGCCGCGAAGACGACGACGCCGGCCATGAAGGCGCGCTTCGGGCCGTGCCGGTCCGCATCCCCGCCGGCGAGCGTGATGCCCAGGATGTTGGTCAGCCAGAAGGCACTGAATGCCCACCCGTAGAGGCCCAGCCCATCGAGGTCGCCCGCCGTCCGCGGCATGACCGTCGAGACGGCGAGCCCCTCGAAGGCCACCGCGGTGACGAGGCCGATGAGCCCGAACGTGAGCCAGCGGCGGTCCCCGGCCAGGACCCCGCCGCTCACGCCTGCGGCGCCCCGCCGAGCAGGAGCGGTGCGCCGACCTTGTCCTCGTACCGCGGCCGCAGGCGCGCCGCGTTGTAGAGCAGGTCCACGTCGAGGCGGCGCGGGCCTTTCGACGCATCCGGCAGGGTGGTGTGTCCGTACTTCCCGTCCCGCACCGCGACCATGCGGCCGGTCACCCCATCGGCCAGCAGGTCCATCGCCACGTTGGCGAAGGTGATCGCCACCATCTGGTCGAGCGCATCCGGATCACCCGAACGCAGGTCGTAGGTGAGGTCGCTGTTGACCGTCTCGATGCCGGTCCGGCGCTTGAGCTCGGTGGCCAGGGCGTATCCCACGTCCGCCTTGTGACGGTGCCCGTAAGCGTCGACCTCGCCGATCTCCTCGAGCGTGCCCCCGCTCCAGAGCGCGCCCTCGGAGGCGATGACGAAGGCGTAGCCTGACGGGTTGAGGCGGCGATCCTCGATGAGCAGCTCCGCCAGCGTGTCGAGCTCGAACGGCACCTCCGGGATGACGCAGCGGGCGCTGGTGACGTAGGCCGCGTACCAGGCGCTGTACCCCGAATTGCGGCCGAAGATGCGGAAGACGCCGAGCCGCTCGTGGCTGCCGAGCGTCGTGCGCTGGCGGTTGATCAGCTCCTTGGCGCGGGTCACGGCGGTCGAGAACCCGATGCAGTACTCGGTGCCGCGCACGTCGTTGTCCATCGTCTTGGGAATCGCCACCAGCGGGAAGCCCTCGCGCCCGAGGCGTTCGCCGTAGCCGAGCGTGTCGTCGCCGCCGATCGCCACCAGGGCGCTGATCCCCAGCCGCTCGAGGTTCTCGAGGACCAGCGGGGTGAGGTCGTACTCGTCGTCGCCGGTCGCGTAGCGCGACGCATCGGTCTCGGAGAGGCCAGATGGGAGGCGAGCGCGCGGCATGCGCGCCGGGTTGGTACGCGAGGTGTGAAGCACCGTGCCGCCGGTCCGGTCGATGGCACGCGTGCCGCGACGGTCGAGCGGCCGGACGTAATCGGTCGAGGGCGTTCCGTCCGCTTCGAAGGTGAGGTGGGTCAGGCCCTCCCAGCCGCGCCGGATGCCGAGGACCGCGTCGGCGGCCTCGGTGGACCGATAGACCACGCTCTTGATGACCGAGTTGAGGCCCGGAACGTCGCCCCCGCCGGTGAGGACCCCGATGCGCTTGCTGGCAGACATGCGCCCATTCTGCCCCGTCCCGCGTCACGGGGTTGCGTGTGAGAATGCACGGCATGTGTGGTCGCTTCGCGCAGCCCCGGTCCAGCGATGAGCTGGCCCGCCTGTTCGGGGCGTCCGTGGCCGCCGAGATCCCCGGCGAGCGCTACAACGTTGCCCCCACCGACCAGGTCGCCGCGATCACCGAGCACCACCAGGAGCGGACGGTCGATACCTTCCGCTGGGGCCTCGTACCGATCTGGTCGAAGTCGCCCAGGGAGGGGCCGCGGATGATCAACGCGCGCTCCGAGACGGTCGAGTCGTCTGCCGCCTACCGCACCTCGTTCCGCCGCTACCGCTGCATCGTCCCCGCCGACGCGTTCTACGAGTGGCGCCGCGAGTTTGCTCCGGGCCGGCAGCGACCCGTGCGCTCGGAGCCGTTCGCCATCCGCCATGCGGATGGCTCCCCGCTCGCCTTCGCCGGGCTGTGGGCCATCTGGCGCGACCCACAGACCGCCGAGCGCCTGTACTCGGCGACCATCCTGACCACCGTCGCCAACGAGCTCGTCGCACCGGTCCACGACCGGATGCCCGTGATTCTCGACCCGCACGACTGGGACGCCTGGCTGGACGAGGCGGCCCCGGCCGAGGTCCTCCGCTCGCTGCTGCGCCCGGCGCCCACGGAGGGATTCGTGCGCTATGCCGTCTCGCCCGCGGTGAGCAACGTGCGCAGCGAGGGAGCCGAGCTGCTGCTGCCCCTTACCCGCTGGACCGATGGCGTCGCCGTCGACGCCTGAGCGCGCGCCCGGCGAGATCCGCCTGGCGGCCGATGCACTCGTCCTGTTGGTGGGCATCTCGGCGAGCGGCAAGTCGACCTTCGCCGGCCGTCACTTCCAGCCCATCCAGGTGCTCTCTTCCGATGCGCTGCGCGCGATGGTTGCCGACGACCCCAACGACCAGACGGCGACCGATGCCGCGTTCGAGCTGCTCCATACCGCCGCCTCGCTGCGTCTCGCGCGCGGGCGGCTCACCGTTGTTGATGCCACCAACGTCGAGCGCTGGGCACGCGGCCGCCTGCAGGCCCTTGCGCGCCGCCACGGCCGCCCGACCGCGGCGATCGTGCTTCACGTGCCGCTGGAGGTCGCGCTGGGACGGAACCTGTCGCGCGCGGACCGCCGCCTCCCGGCATCGGCCATTCGCCGCCAGGCGTCGTGGCTCAGCGCCTCGCTCCCAACCCTTCCCGAAGAGGGGGTGGCACCCGTGTGGGTCCTGACCTCGGCCGAGGAGGTCGACGCGACACGGGTGACGATCGAGGCCCGCGCCCCTCAGAGATCGACGGACGAGGCGAGCGCCACGTCGCGGACGTAGTGAACGTCGGGCGCCCAGGCCCGCGCAAGGATGACGTGGAACTGCGCCCGCGCGGTTCCGTGGCGCAGGTCGACCGATGGCGTCCACACCCCGGGCGCCGGCGCGCTGAACGGATGCTCGGCGAACGGACCGCCGAAGGTGCCGGTCGGCGTGTCGAGCCGCCCACTGGCGATGAGCAGCTCATCGGTCAGACCGCCACGCTCGGTGCACTCGGTGCGGACCCGCAGCTCGAGCCGCACCTCCTGGACCTGGATCGCCTCCGGCGTCTGGAGACGGAGCTCTCCGCTGAACGGATGCGCGACGGAGAGCGGCACCGGATCGAGCCGGATCTGGGCCGGATTGGCATCGATGTTGACCGGCGCATCCTCGAAGAGGCCGTACTGCCCGGTGGCCACCACACCGGCGCGCAGGAGCGCCGTGGGCTGTGCCACCTTCAGCGGCACCACGCACCGCTCGTCCATCCTCAAGGCGCGGTCCACCGAGATTTCGAGCGTCCAGTCGCAGCGCAGCACGTCGGACCCCTCGAACGTCGGCGGCGCGAGGTGCTCCAGCTCCCAGCCCGTCTCCCAGGCGACCTCCTCGCCGGCGCGAAAGGCCATCGGCCCGGCGAGCTGCGCCTCGGCGCGCACGACCTCGTCATGACCGGTATGGGTGACCGTGGTGGTCGTCTCCCCGGTCTGCTGGCTCCGGCGGTACTGGAACGTCTCGACCGCGCGCAGGACGGCACGCACCTCGCGTGCCTCGAAGCTGCTGTCAGGGCGGTAGCGGATGAAGCAGGCCACAGGGCGGGACGGCAGCAGGACGGCGGGCTCGACTTCCACCGTCCAGGTCCCGCCCGACGACTCGGATGGCTCGATCGGCGATCTCACGGCAGTGCCCCACGCGTTCCACGGACAGCATGAAAATCCCGAAGGGACCGCGTCCAACCCCGTGGCCGAAGCCACTGAATCGGTACCGGAACGCTTGATGCGATCTCGTGATCCGGTATTCGCTGCCCCTTCGGGACGATCACAGAATAGGATCCCGCGGCCCGGCACCACAAGAGGGTTTATCCCCGACTTTGCGGGCCGATGGGTGGCTTATCCACGCTCTATCCCCAACGGTGGATACTACGAGCCGCCACGTCCACGCATCGGTATACGGAGCACGGATCGCATGCCCTCGCCCCCAGAGCTGGTCGCGCAGTTCACGGCGGTCACCGACGACCTCATGGCGGGTGCGCCCGACGCCGCCCGACGCAAGATGTTCGGCTATCCCGCCTGCTTCGCCGGCGGCCACCTCGTCACCAGCCTCCACGAGGACCGCTGGATCGTCCGGCTCTCCGCGCCGGACATCGCCGAGTTGGGTGACATCGGCGGAACCCCGTTCGAACCGATGGCCGGCCGGCCGATGCGCGGCTTCATGGTGCTGCCCGAGGAAGTGCGCTCGGATCGCGCACGCCTCGACGAGTGGCTCGCCCGTGCCCTTGCCCACGTTCGCGGGATGCCACCCAAGTGACGGATGACGAGCGCGTCGCCTACGCGGCGCTGAGCGGGATGGCCATCTGCTTCGGCGGCACCTGGGTCGCCGGGGCGGTGGCGGTGGACCATGTCCCGCCGTTCATGGTCGCGACCCTCCGCTTCGCCGCCGCCAGCCTCCTGCTCGCCGCCTGGGCGCGCCTGACCGGTCGCCGCCTGAGCCCGCTGCGCGCCAGCGACCTGCCGCTGGTGATCGGCCTGGGGCTGACGGCGATTGCGGGCTACAACTGGCTCTTCCTGACCGGGTTGACGCTCGCCCCGGCGACCGACGGCGCAATCATCGTGCCGGGCCTGGCGCCGGTGTTCACCGCCATCGTCGCCTGGCGCATGCTGCGCGAGCCGCTGGGCCGCTTCGGGGCGGCCGGCCTGGCCGTCGCCGCCACCGGACTGGTACTGGTGGTTGGTCCCGGGGCCGAGTCCACCCCCACCCGCCTCCTCGGCGACCTGATGTTCATCGCTGGCGCCATCTGCTGGGGCATCTACTCGGTGCTCGGTCGGGTCGCAAGCCGCCGCTTCGACCCGGTGAGCGCCACGCTCTACGGGACGGTCATCGGGACCCTGGTCCTGATCCCGGCAGCGATCCTCGAGGGCGGCGGTCCGCGCCTGCTCGCGGCGCCCCTCGAGGCGTGGGTGGGGATCGCCTACCTGGCCGTGTTCGGCACCGTCGTCGCGTTCGTGCTGCTGCACGTCGGGGTGGGCCGCATCTCGGCCTCGCGGGCCGCTGCCTTCGCCCTGCTGGTACCGATCATCGGGGTCATCAGCTCCGCGGTGCTGCTCCACGAGCCCCTGACCTGGCTGAGCCTCGTCGGCGGCGCGGTGGTCATTTTGGGCCTGTGGCTGATCCAGCGGCGCGGCGCGGTGCGGGCATCCCCGACGGCTCCGACCGCGGACTGAGGAACGCGGCAATGAGCCGCGCCACCTCGTCCGGGCATTCCATCTGGACGGTGTGCCCCGCACCGGCGACCTCGGCAAGCAGTGCGTTGGGGATGCGTCCGGCAAGGGCGCGCTGGACCCAGGGCGCCACGATGCGGTCGCGCCCGGGGATGATGACGAGGGTCGGTGCGGCGATCCGCGACGGGTCGATCCCCTCGGCGGCGGCCACCGCGCGCACGAAACGCCGCAGCACGCGCCGCGTGCCGGGGAGCAGCAGCGGATCGACATAGCCGTGCGCGATCTCGTCCGCCGGCACGCCGCTCGTCGCCGCGACCCCGCGCATCGCGCGGGCCACGATGCGTCGGGCAAGGCCCGGCAGGAGCATCGCCCCGAACAGGCTCATGAGGCTGCCATCGCTGAGCGGCAGACGCCGCGAGGCATCCACCGGCGCGACAAGCACCAGCCGACGGAGGCGGTCCGGATGCCGCAGGGCGAAGCGCTGGGCGAGCCCGCCGCCAAACGAGTGGCCGGCGAGGTCTGCGCGTCGGATGCCGAGGGCGTCCATCACCCCCGCAACCCGGTCGGCGTGGCTGTCCGGATCGACGCCGCGCCGCGGGCTGCGAGTCGAGTAACCGAATCCCGCCGTGTCGATCGCCACGCTGCGGATGCTCCCCGCCAGCCGCTCGGCGACGGGGCGCCACGCGAAGGCATTCGAGGGGAAGCCGTGCAGCAGGAGGAGCGGCGTCGTCCCCGCGTCGCCCGTGCCGCGCTCGACGATGTGCATCCATTCGCCGCGTACATCCACCAGGCGGCCCGGAACGCTCATCGGGCCGTCACTCGGCAGAGATCGGTACCGGATTCCCAGCCTCGTCGACGGCAACGAACACGAAGCTGCCGGTCGTGGCGAGGCGCCGCTCGCGGGAGAGCAGCTCCTCCACGTACATCTCGACCCCGACCGTGACGCTGGTCGTCCCGACGCGCTGGACCTGCGCCACCAGCTCCACCATCTGGCCGGCGCGCACCGGGACCTTGAACTCGACGCGATCCGAGGCGACCGTGACCATGGTGCGCCGCGCGAACCGCGTCGCCGAGAGGAACCCGGCCTTGTCCATCAGGCCCAGCGCATGCCCGCCGAACAACGTGCCGTAATGGTTGGTCTGGTGCGGGAAGATCAGCTCGACCATCCGCACCTCGGACCGATCGAGCTCCGGCTCGGTGCTCACGCCACCAGCGTACCCCGAGCGCCGCTACGTCATTTGTCCCGCGCCCGGACGGCCAATGGACCGATGGCCCGTCGCGGCGGCCCGTCCATCATCGAGGCAGGACCCATCCTCCCGCCGCAACACCCAGCCGTCCCGAGCCGGCTGGGTGTTGCTATGTCCGCCCGAAGGCCGCCAGGATCCGGCTTGCGGCAGCGTCGGGGCGCAGATCGTCGACGTCGACGACCAGGTCGGCGATCGCCGCGAACAGCGGCGCGCGTTCCGCATCGGTCTGCCGAAGCCAGGCGTCCGGATCGCGGTCGAGCCACGGCCGATGATCGTCATCGGCATTCTTGAGGCGCTGCTGCAACGTCGCCGGGCGCGCCCGGAGCCATGCGACGCCGCCCTCCGACGCGAGCAGGGTTCGCATCTCCCCGTCGAGCACCACGCCCGCGGCGCTCGCCACGATCGAGGGTGGGGACAGTGCCAGGCCCGCCCGCAGCGCCGCGGACTCCGCTTCCCGAAGCACCGCCTCGCCGGCCGATGCGAGCTCTCGCGCCGTACGCCCCGTCGCGCGCTCGAGCAGCTCGTCGTTGTCGTGAAAGGGCCAGCCCGTCAGCGCTGCCAGGGCACGTCCCACCGAGGACTTGCCGCTGCCCATCATCCCCACCAGCACGATCCGCATCGGTCCGAGGCTAGCAAACGTCCGGCCCCGGCGTAGACTTGGTGGATGTTCGGATTCGGAAGACCTTCCACTCTGCCCGACCCGGCCGACGCGCTCCGCGGCCGAGACCAGGCGATCCCCACCGCTGAGCGCCATTTCGTCAACGACTCGTCCATCAAGCCGCCCTACCCCGATGGCACGCAGGTCGCGACCGTCGCCATGGGCTGCTTCTGGGGCGCCGAGAAGCTCTTCTGGCAGACTCCCGGCGTCGTCTCGACCTCGGCCGGCTATGCCGGCGGCTACACCCCCAACCCGACATACGAGGAGGTCTGCTCCGGCAAGACCGGCCACGCCGAGGCGGTGCAGGTCGTTTTCGACCCGTCGCGCATCACCTACGACGAGGTCCTCCGCCTGTTCTGGGAGAACCACGACCCGACCCAGGGCATGCGCCAGGGCAACGACCGCGGCACCCAGTATCGGTCCGCCATCTACACCCATACCGATGCGCAGCGTGCCGCCGCGCTGGCCTCGCGCGAGCGCTACCAGTCCGAGCTGACGAAGGCCGGCTACGGCACGATCACCACCGAGATCATCGATGCGCCCATCTACTACTTCGCCGAGGACTACCACCAGCAGTACCTGGCCAAGAACCCCAACGGCTATTGTCCGGACCACTCGACCGGCGTCGCGTGCCCGGTCGGCCTGGGCGTGTCGGCCGGTGCCGCCGTGGAGGCAATGGAGCAGGTCTAGGCGCTACGGTATGGGCATGCCGCCGCCCATTGCCGTCCAGATCGAGCGCGGTGCGAAGCGCGTCTTCGCGACGGCCATCGCGTGGCCCGGCTGGAGCCGCAGCGGAAAGACAGAGGAGGCCGCGCTCGATGCGCTCCTCGCCAGTGCCGTGCGCTACGCAGCGGTGGCCACGCGGGCGGGGGCGCGATTCGACTCGCCGGCCGCCGTGCGCGACCTGGACGTGCGGGAAACGGCTAGCGGCGCCGGCGGCACCGACTTCGGCGTGCCGAGCGTGGCGCCAGCCGCGGACGCCGAGCCAGTGGCCGGCGCCGACCTCGAGCGCCTTGACGCGCTGCTGACGGCCGCGTGGGCCACCTTCGACGCGGCGGCGGCGGCGCATCGCGGTGCCGATCTGCGCAAAGGCCCGCGCGGCGGGGGCCGGCCGTTGACCAAGATCATCGGCCACGTCCTGGAGGCGGAGGAGGCGTACCTCCACCAGCTCGGCAGCAAGCGGCCGAAGCTGGCGAAGGACGCATCGGTCGCCACGCGCCTGACCGCTGTCCGGGAAGCGTCACGGATCGCGCTGGTAGCGCGCGCGGGCGACGAACCCCTCCCCGACCCGAACAAGGTCAGGAAACCGTGGAGCCCGCGCTACTTCGTGCGTCGCTCGGCCTGGCACGCCCTCGACCACGCCTGGGAGATCGAGGACCGCGCCACGTGAACGCGGCCCGCGACGCGCTGCTCGAACGCATCACCGCGTGGGCCGGCTCTCGCAACGACGTCCGAGGGGCGCTGCTCGTGGGCTCCGCCGCGCGCAGCGTCTCACCGGCGGACGAGCACAGCGACCTGGACGTGGTGCTCTTCGTCACCGAGCCCAGGGCGTGGCTCGACGAAGCGAGCTGGGTTCGGGAGATCGGGGATCCGTGGGTCACCTTCATCGAGCCCACCGGGGTCGGCCATGGCTGGGAGCGCCGCGTCCTCTTCGCCGACGGCGTGGATGTCGACTTCAGCCTCTTTCCGCCCCCGGACGCGTCGGACGAGGCGGCCATCGCCGCGCGCCACATCCACGGTGTCCTGCAGCGTGGCGCTCGGGCACTCGCCGACCCGGAGGGCTTCCTGGCGACCATGCTCGACGAGGCGCGGGCCGCACCGCCGGTGCTCCGCGCGGAGACACCAAGCGCGGCGGAGCTGGCAAATCTCGTCGGCGATCTCCTGTACCACGTCGTGTGGACCGCGCGGAAGGCGCTGCGGGGCGAGGGCTGGGTTGCCGCCGAGTGCATCAACGGCCACATGGCGCCGAACCTGGCGAGGCTGGCGACGTGGCACGCGGTGGTCGTCAACGGCGTCACGGACACGTGGCATGCCGGCCGGTTTCTCGAACGCTGGGCGGACCCGCGAGCCGTGTCGGGCCTGGCACGGTCGCTGACGGACACCACCCCGCAGCGGATGGGCGAAGCCCTGGCGGCGTGCCTGGAGCTGTGCGAGCTGCTTGCCGGCGAGCTCGGACCGCCCATCGGGCAGCCCTATCCGACCGATGCCCATCGGCGCGTGGCTGCCTGGCTGCGGGAGCACCCGATCGCCTAGCGCGGCGTCTCGCGCGTCACGGCAAGGATCCACATGACGGCCACCAGCGCGGTGACGAGCAGGACGACCACGAGAAGCTCGCGGCCGGCGATGAGGCTCATGCGCCGTTCCTCCAGGCATGGTCGACCCCCACTGACCTGCCGAGGGCACGGCGACCGGGACAGCATACGCACCACATGCAAGTCCCTCACGCGGGAAGCATCACCCGCACCACGGTGCCCTCACCCGGCGCCGATCGGAGCGAGACGGTGCCGCCATGCGCCTCGACGAGCTCGCGGACGATCGCCAGCCCGAGCCCCGAACCGGTCGAGCCCGCCGCGCGGCTGAACCGCTCGAACGCCCGCTCCGCCAGATCGGGCGCCATGCCCGAGCCGCTATCCGTCACCGTCACGAGCGCGCCGCCCGGCTCGCGCGCCACGGCGACGGTCACCCGGCCGCCCGTGTCGGTGGCGCGGAGGGCGTTCGTCACCAGGTTGGCGAGCACCTGGCGGATCCGCAGCGGATCGACGTCGAGGTCGGCAACGTCATCCGTGGCCGTCGCCGTCACGATCACCCCGGCGCGCGCGGCCTGCGCGGCGAACGCCGCGATCACGTCCTGCGCGAGCGCCACGAGGTCGGTGGGCTCGCGGTGCAGGGTCAGCTGACCAGCGTCGGCGAGGGAGAGGGTGCGCAGATCCTCGACCAGGCGCTCCATCACCCGCACCTCCTCGAGGATCGCGGTCAGGGCCTCGGACGTCGCCGGGTAGACGCCGTCGACGATCCCCTCGACCGTGCCCTGGATGACGGCGAGCGGGGTGCGCAGCTCGTGGGACACGTCGGCCAGCAGGCGCCGGCGCTCCGCATCGGTGTCCGCCAGGCGGCGGCTCATGGCGTTGAAGGCGCGGGCGAGGGATTGGAACTCGCGCGGCCCCTCCTCGGCCACGCTGACGCCCAGCTCCCCCGCCTCGACGCGCCCCGAGGCCTCCACCAGCTCGCCGAGCGGGGCCGCCGCACGGCGCACGACCCGCCCCACCACCAGCAGGCCGACGACGGCCAGCACGACCGCGAGGGCGATCACGGCGCCCGGCGCCTCGGTAGGGCCGAAGAGGGAGGTGAGCGCCCCGGAGACGAGCCACACCACGCCGGTGATCACGGCGACGAATACGGCCGCCACCAGCACCCCGAAGGCACCGGCTCGCCGCACGAAGCGGCCGCGTGTGCCACGCCACGCCTCGCGGCCCTCCGCGTCGACCGGTGGAAACGGCTCGTCCGCCGGCCACCATGGGGGCCGGCCATTGCGCCACGCCCTCCCGTGACGGCGCTCAGGCATCGGTCAGCCGGTAGCCGACGCCGTGGACGGTGAGCAGCAGGCGCGGGCGCCGGGGATCCGCCTCGAGCTTGCGGCGCAGGTTCTTGACGTGGGCGTCGATGGCGCGCTCGTAGGACTCGAAGGCGCTGCCGTGGATCGCGTCGAGGAGCTGGGAGCGGGTGTAGACCCGCCCGGGCTGACGCGCAAGGGCGGCGACGAGCGCGAACTCGGTGGCGGTCAGCTCGACCAGCCGCCCTTCGACACGCAGCTCCATGCGCCCCGGGTCGATCTCGAGGGGACCGGCGCGCAGCGGCGCATCGGTCCGTGCGGAGCCATCGCGACGGCGAAGGACGGCCCGTACGCGGGCCACCACCTCGCGCGGGCTGAACGGCTTGGTCACGTAGTCGTCCGCGCCGAGCTCGAGGCCGGCCACGCGGTCGATCTCGTCGTCGCGTGCGGTGACCATGATGATCGGCGTGTCGCCGTCCCGTCGCAGGCGCCGCGCGACGTCGAGTCCGTCGATCTCGGGGAGGCCCAGGTCCAGGATCACCAGGTCAGGGCGCTCGGTGCGGACCCGCATCAGCGCCTCGCGGCCGTCGCGGGCCACGGACACGCCGAAGCCCGCCCGCTCCAGGTAGTCCCGGAGCAGGCGGGCGATCTTCGGCTCGTCGTCGACGACGAGGACGGTTGCCATGGGTCAGGGCATCCTACGCCGTCGGTCGGACGGATCCGGCGGGCGGTGCCTCGTCGTGCGCGGAGCGATGCCAGGCCTCGAGGCGTGCTTCGCGCTCCTCGCGCCACCCCGCGTGCCCACCGGGGCCCCCGAAGCGGTGGCCACGGCCGAAGGCCGCGCGCAGCAGGCCGAGCACCAGGAAGACCCCCAGGATCCAGAAGAAGATCCCGAACGGGAAGAACCCACCACCCCAGCCATGCCAGCCGTAGCCGTAGCCGTAGGGGGGCACCACGGTGACCGTTTCGCCGTTGGCGGTCGCCTGGCGCGCCACCTCGGCCACGCCTTCACCGAAGCCGGCGTTGTAGATACCGATGCCGATGCCGGCGAGGACCGCCATCACGACGATCACGCCCAGCAACCGGAAGAGACCACGTCCATCCATGACGTCATGTACTCCTGCTCATATGCCCGACGCGCCGAATCGTCCGACCCGCTCGTGACATGGTCTCGAGAGTGGCCGCCGTGTGTGCGCGAGTTGTGAACGCCACGCGCGAATCCGATGCGCTCCTCAGCTGCGGGCGGTGACGATGCGCCGCACCAGCGCAGCGCCCGCGAAGGCGCCGCTGACGTTGGCGAGCAGGTCGGTCACGTCCGCCTGGCGCCCCGTCTCGGACAGCGCCTGGACGGCCTCCACGCCCACGGAGACGGCGAGGGCCACCAGGACGACCGGCAGCACCCGGCGTCGCCGCGATCTCCACGACAGCGACATCCCGAACGGCACGAAGAGCAGCACGTTGGCGCCGAGCTCGGCGAGAGCGCGGGACATCTGGATCTCGCCGCGCAGCGCCAGCAGCTGATCGCGGAAGGGCAGCAGGTTGACCGGCAGGCGCGGTGCCTCCTCGAGCAGGGGTGCGAAGGTGAGGGTCACGATCAGCGCCAGCGACACGAGCAGCGCGACGTCCTTCCCCGTGCGGCGCGCGGCGATGGCGAATCGCTCGTCACCAGCACGCCACACGGTGAGCGGCAGCGCCACGAGCACGATCAGGATCGCGATGGCGAGAAAGAAGGCGAGCGGCTCCGCCACCCAGCGGAAGAGCACCGGCATCGGCGCACGCTAGCACCTGGGCGGCGTGAACCTCGCTCAGCGCGTATCGGTAGGAGGGGTGATGGAGAGCACCGAAGATCCGCGTCGCGCGTTCGACTTCTGGCTGGGCAGCTGGGATGTGTTCGCGCCGGACGGCCGGCAGGTGGGCACCAACCGCATCGAGTCGCTGTACGACGGGGCCGCGCTGGCCGAGCACTGGGAGGGCGTCGGCGGGATCCGTGGTACCAGCCTCAACGCGCTCGATACCGGAACGGGCCGCTGGCATCAGACCTGGGTCGACTCGAGCGGCTCGCTGCTGCGCCTGGAGGGTGGCGTCGTGGAAGCCAGCATGGTGCTCGAGGGGACAGCACCAGCCGATGACGTGCCGGCGCGAGTCGACCAGCAGCGCATCACGTGGACCCCCAACGCAGACGGCTCGGTCCGTCAGCACTGGGAGGTCTCGTCCGACGGCGGCGCCAGCTGGCGAACGGCGTTCGACGGGGAGTACCGGCGCTCCTCCTGACCCGCACGTGTCACGATCGGGCGGCCTCGTGCCTCGGTGCGGGTGAGAGGATCATTCACGCCCAGGACATGACCCGATGACGCAGGTGGCCGACCTGTCCCACGACCGCGACCGACCGCACGAGGCTTCCACGACCATCGCTGCTCCCGCCGACGCGGGGGCCGCCGTCGACCTGGAGGCCGCCTTCGAGCGCGCGCGCCCGCGCCTGCTTGCCATCTCGCGTGGCCTGATCGGTGCCGGCGGGGCGGAGGACGTCGTCCAGGACACGTACCTGGTGGCGCGGGAGCGGATCGGCCAGCTGCGCGACCCGGCGGCGGTCGAGGCGTGGCTGGCGCGGATCACCATCCACCGCTGCTACCGGCAGCGCCAGCGCCGCATACACCTGGACCGGCTTCTGCCGTGGCTGCACCGCACGCCGTCGAACAGCAGCCTGGAGCTGCGGGAGCTCATCGAGCGACTGCCGGCCCGCGAGCGCACCGTGCTGGTGCTGCACTACGGGCACGGCTACTCGCTCGGCGAGATCGGGCAGCTGCTGGAGATCACCCACGTCAACGCCCGCGCCATCGTCTCGCGCGCCCGCCGCCGCCTGGTCGCCGCGTGGCTGGAGGACGAAACGTGACCACCCGGACTCGCTGCGGCCGCACCGCGGCGATCATCGAGCGCCTCCTCGACGGCGAGCCGCTCGGCGCCGCGGAGCGCGCGCACCTCGACGGGTGTCCGGTCTGCACCCGTCGCTCGGCGCGCGCCACCGCGCTGGACGCCCGCATCACGCGAGCCGCCCTGGCGGTGGCGGGCGAGGCGCGGATCCCGGCGGGCGTGCTCGACCCGCGGGTCGTGGAGCCGCCAGTCGTCGAACGTGCCGGTCACGGCCTCCTGCGGCTGGCCTCGCTCGCGGCGGCGGCCGCGGTGGCGGTCACCATCACCGCTGTCGGGCTCGGCATGCTCCGCGCTCCCGTCGCCCCGACCCCGGGCAGCCCCGACATGACTGCCGCGGGCATCGCCGCGCAGCTCTCCGAGATGGGCCTCACGTGCGAGGAAAAGCCGCTCGGCTGGTACAGCGCCCCGCCGATGACGGCGCACGTCTGCGGTGCCCCGAAGCTGCGAAACGTCGAACGCTACGCGTCGACCTACACGGATGGCTCGGGGGTCACCTGGCTCGAGCTGAAGGCCACGGTGACCGACCGCCACGACGACGCGCTCGTGGAGCCGGCGACCGCATTCCTGCTCGACGGGGTGGGGATCGTCTTCAGCGACCCGGTCGAGCTCACCACGGTGCGCGGCCAGCTCGCCGGCTTCCTCTCCGACCGCCTCACCTACCACGACAACCGCCTCTTCGTCGGGGGCCGGCTGGTCGAGCTCGAGGGAAGCTGGAGCCAGGGCTTCGTGGTGCGCATCGGCCCGACGGACCTCGCCGCCTAGGCGTCACCTTTCCCGTCATCGGGGGCTCTCAGCCGCATGATCCGTCGAACGTACCCGGCTCTCCCGGCCCTGGTGCTGCTCCTGGTCGCGTGTGCGGGTGGGAGCGCCATCCCGACGAGCAGCAGCATCTCGCCGAGCCCGACGGCGGCCGGTACGCGGCACCCGTTTCCCGACGCCAGCGGAACGCTCGCCAGCGACGAGCCGATCTTCCGTGCCACCACCCTGGTCGGAATGGACTTCTTCAATCCCGGCGCCGCCATCCTGCACGAGGGCACGTATCACCTGTACGGCCTGGCCTTCGCGGACGGCGTGACCCGCGCCACGCACCTGACCTCGAGCGATGCGTTGTCGTGGGAGGCCGCCGCGGACCCCGACTGGGCGACGATCGACCTCGGGTTGGCCGATCCCGGGCCGATTCCGACCAGCGTGCTCGTCGAACCGGACGGGACGTGGACGCTCTACGGCTGGGGTTTCGAGCCGGGCACCAATCCGGCCCCCACCGTGGCGTGGCGCGCCACCGCGCCCGGCCCGGATGGTCCGTGGACAGCCGATCCGGGGATCATCCTGCGGCCCGGCGAGGGCGACGCCTGGGACGGGCGTGGCATCTTCGCCCCGTCGGTGGTCGCGGACGGCGGCGGCTACCGGGCCGCGTATTCGGCCTCCTCGCGCCTCTTCCCGAACCACGGGGTGGTCGGCATGGCCACCTCTCAGGACGCCGCGACGTGGACCAAGTTCGACCTCTCGACGGCGGCGCGTGACCTGCTCGCCAGCGACCCGATCATCGAGGAGGGCCTGTGCGGCGACTTCGACGCCGGCTCCACGTTCCAGCCGCAGCTGGCGCGGACGGCGAGCGGCTACCGGATCCTGTACACCGGCTTCACGGTGGGGGCAGGTCCGACCACCATCGTCTCGGCGGTGAGCGCGGACGGCGAGACGTGGACCTGCGACGGGGCGGCCGTCACGGAGGCGCTCTTCCCCGGCTCGGATGGCATCAACGGGATCAGCCTGATCAGGGGTGACGAGGATCACCTCATCGTCGAAGCCCTGGATGGTGGCGGCGACACCTCGTCACTCTGGCTCGTCGCGCTCTGAGCGGACGACGTGGGGTGGGCGCCGGGAACGGGCCGGCGCCGCTCCCCTTCCGGACGCCTAGAGACGCGCGCCGGTCGTGTCGGGTGGCTCGGGCCGCTCGATCTGCTCCGGCATCTCGATGCTCAGCCCGTTGATGGTGCGCGGTGTGCTGCGCTCGTCCTCCTCGACCACCACCGCGGCCGGCGGACGACCGTGCAGGATCTTCTGCTCCAGGCCGGCCAGGAAGGTGCCCAGCGACTGGGTCACCCCGTCGAACGAGGGCAGTGGCTTCGGGTCTGAGGGGTCGCGTCGGGGTCCCATGGCCGTAGTGTCCACCCAGCGCACCCCGATGTCACGCAGCCCGATCATCCTGCCGCGGGCAGGACCAGGGTGAAGGTGGCACCCCCCGCCGGCCCGTTGGCGGCGGTGAGCCTGCCGTGGTGGCGCTCCGCGATCCACTCGGCGATGGCGAGGCCAAGGCCGCTGCCACCGGCCGGCGCCCCGGCAGCGCGGTAGAAGCGGTCGAAGAGGCGCGGCAGGTCCTCCGGGCGGATGCCCGCGCCGGCGTCGCTGACCGATAGCGAGACGGTGCGACCGGTGCGTGCCACGCGGACGCTGACAGCCGCCCCGGCCGGAGAGTGCCGCACCGCGTTGTCGACCAGGATCGCCAGCAGCTGCCGGAGGCGGTCCGGGTCGCCTTCCACCGGCGCCGGCTGGCCGTCCATCTCGAGCCGCACCCGGCGCTCGTCCGCCAGGCGGGCAAGGCCATGGAGCGCGTCGCCGGCCACATCGGTCAGGTCGATGCGCTCGTGTCGCATCTCGATGGCGTCCGAGTCGGCGCGCGCCAGCAGCAGCAGCTCCTCCACCAGGCGCGTCATGCGCTCGCTCTCGGCGGTGATGTCATCGACCGCCGCAGCGGTCTCGCCGACCCGGAGCGCCGGCGACCGACGCAGGTAGTCGGCGCTCGAGCGGATCACGGTGATCGGTGTGCGCAGCTCGTGCGATGCGTCGGCGGCGAACTCGCGCTGGCGGCGGAGCGAGTCGCGGATCGGGATGAGCGCCCGCCCGGCATACACGAAGCCGAAGACCACGGACGCCAGCACGACGACCGCTCCACCGACCAGCAGGACGATGAGCGCGGTCGCGAGGACGCGCTGCTCGGCGGCACGGTTGTCCAGGATCTGGATCACGAGCCGTTCCCCGCCGATCTCGAGAGGTTCGGACCGCACGCGGAACGGCGTGTTGGCGAGGGTCACGGTGCGCACGTCGTCGGCTCCGCCGAGGGCCGCCTCGAACGCGGCCTGCACCGGCAATTCATCGACCAGCTCGCGGGGCACGACCCCGAATGCCCGGCCGTCGGCACGGACCGCGATGGTCGTGGTGCCCGCGCCGGGACCGCCGACCCGTGGCCCACCGAGCGGACCGTCGTCGCGGGTCAGGAAGCGCAGCGCGTTGCCACCGATGCGGTCGACCGCCTGCTGGATCTCGTCCGCCTGGTTCCGCAGCCTCGCCTCCGAGTCCGCGGAGAGGGTGCGGTTGAGGACCACGTAGAGCAGGATCCCGAGCACCACCAGGGTGGCCAGCGTCGCGCCACCGCTCCAGAGTGCCAGGCGCCACCGGGTGCGCCGCAACAGGGGCGCATCTGGCGTGCGAGTGCCGGGCCGCAGGCCCATCGGTCTAGCCGGCCGCCATGCGATAGCCGACCCCGCGCACGGTCTGGATGCGGGCCGCGCCCGCCCCCAGCTTGTCGCGCAGGTAGTGAACGTAGGTGTCCACCGTGTTCGGCATCAGGAACTCGCCATATGGCCAGGCCTGCTCCAGCAGCTGGTCGCGGCTGAGCACCTGTCCCGGATGGCGCAGCAGGCATTCGAGGAGAGAGAACTCGCGCGGGGACAGCTCGACGTCCTCGCCCTCCACCGAGACCTGGCGGCGCTCCTCGTCGAGGCGAATCGGGCCGCTGGAGAGGAACGCCCCGCGTCGGGCCGGCGTACTGCGCTGGCGGCGGTCGAGCGCACGCAGGCGCGCGACGAGCTCCTCGTAGGCGAACGGCTTGACCAGGTAATCGTCGGCGCCCGAGTTGAGGCCCGCCACGCGGTCGGGCACGGCGTCCCGTGCGGTGAGCATCAGGATCGGCAGCTGCGACCCCGCGTCGCGCATGCGGCGCGCCACCTCGAGGCCGCTGATGTCGGGCAGGCCGACGTCCAGGATGACGATCTCGATGCCGTCGCTCTCGGCGACCTCGAGCGCCGCGTCGCCGGTTGTGACGAGCTCGACGAGATGCCGCTCGCCCTCCAGCAGGCGTTTGAGGGAGCGCCCGAGGCGCGCGTCGTCTTCGACGACCAACAGGTGCATGGTGTGGCCATGCTAGCGCCCCGTGGCTGGGAATCCTCTGGGAGCCGCTCCCCGCGCGGGGCGCGGGTCAGCCGACCAGCGGGACGACGATGACGGCCAAGATGAGGACGAGGCCCAGCAGCACGACGGCAATCCCGAGCTCGGTGTCGGAGACGGTGGACCTGCGCTCGGTGATGGGTTCGTGGCGGAGCATGCGACGACCCTACGCATGCGGCGTGCCGCGGTCGACGGCCGTGGTGCGCACGCGCACTACGTCATTCGTCATGGCACCAGGCGGAGCAAGGTCCGACGGCGTTCAGCGCTCCAGGAGATCGAGCGCGTCCGCGACGTGCATTCGGGCCGCTTCGACGCGGCGCAGGTCCTCCAGGCCGACCTCCTCGATCGACGTTCGGACCGCCGCCTCGACGCGCTGCGCCACCCGGCGTCCCACGCGCCGTCCGATGAGCCCCGCGTGCAGCCCGGTGAGCCAGCCGAGCAGACCGCTCCCCGCCACCGAACCGACGAGCAGCGCCAGCGGGACCGGGACGGGCCCGACGACCGGCAGGTCGAAGGCACCCACCGGCACCTGGCCCCCGCCGACGAAGAGGGTCAGGTACCACGCCGCCGCGAACAGGAACACGGCCCCGATGACCAGCTGCACGGCGCCCACCACCGGCCAGATCCAAGAACCGGGAATCCGCAGGCCGGCGGCCGCCTGCGCCGCGCTTGCGTCCAGCGTTCTGCTCACCATCGCTTCGGGCGCGTCGGCGCCGAGCGTCCCGAGGATCGCCGGCCGCGAGTCGGCGGGGAGGCCTGCCGCCGCTTCGACCAGGAGCGCGCGCAGCGGGTTGACCACTCGGCCGAGCGAGCCGCGGCGCCGCCAGTCGAGCAGGTAGGCACGCGGATCCGCAGAGCGACGCTGCTGGCCGGTCATCCAGGCCAGGAGCGCCAGCGCCCGGCCAAGGAGCGACCCGCCCCGATGTCGAACGCCGGCAAGCACGGCCGCGCGTACCTGGCGCGCGACGCCGGCCGGATCGACGACTGCGAGCGCGCCGCTGGTCGCAGCGTCGATGGCGAGGGCCAGGCGCTGGGGCGGAATGAGCGGCTCGCGGGGTGCATCGGGACGAACGCCCGCCGCCGCCGCCAGGTCCAGCACTGCATCGCGCACGTCGGCGTGCGCCTTGGCGGCGAGGTCGGCCTTGGCGTCGGCGGCGCGCGCGATGGTCGATCGCAGCTCGGGAATGCCGGCCAGCGTGGTGCTCGAGACCACATGCACACGGGCGTCCGGGATCCCGTCCTCGGCCAGCCGTCGCGCCCAGTCGGCCGCGAGTGCGGCGCCCTGTTCGGCCGTCAGCCGATCCGCCTTGTTGAGCACGAAGCGCATCCGATCCGCGTGGCCCGCGAGCGAACGCAGATACGTGTGCAACCGCTGGTCGTCGTACTTCTCAGGATCCGCGACCCAGGTCACGGCATCGATGCGCGGCAGGATCTCGTCGACCGTGGCACGGTGCTCCCCGCGAACGCTGTCCACGTCGGGCAGGTCGAGGATCACCACCGAGGCCAGCTCGGCATCCGCGTGCCCGACCGCGTGTCGCACCCCGAGCCAGTCGAGGAGCGGCGCGGCCTGGTGGCGCACGCCATCGGCCAGCCAGGCGAGCGGCTCGTCGGTTGTCGGCCGGATCGCGCGCACCGCGCTGACCGTGTGGCCGGCCAGCGCGTTGAGCAGCGACGACTTCCCGACCCCGGTCCCGCCGGCAAGCGCCATCACGTAGGCCGTGCCGCCGAACCCCGCTCGCTGGTCCACGCGACGTGCCACCGATTCGGCGGCGATGGCTGGGTCCTCGAGCCCGATCGAGCGGATCGCGGTGGCGGCGACCCGCAGGGCGGCGAGGCGTGCCTCGAGCGGGTCGATCACGGTGCCGTCATCGCTCCCTGCGCGGCAGTCCGCAGCGCATCGGCCAGGCCCGGGTCCGCGGCCGTGCCGAGCGCCGCGTCGAAGCGCACCCGCTCATCGGTGAAGGCCGCGTCCAGGATGGCGGTCAGCCGGCCGCGGGCGCGGGTCACGAAGGCGGCCACGTTCGCCTCGCCGAAGAGCGCCTCGAGCAGCTTCTGGTTGACGACGGCGGTGGCGGCAGTGATCCCCACCTCGGCCCCGGTCAGCCCGCCGGTATGGACGAACACCGCCAGGACGGCCGAGGTGCCCAGCGCATTGACCCCGATGCTCGCCACCCGCGCCCAGCCCCGCCGTTGCTCACCAAGCTCGCGGATCTCGCGCCCGATCTCGGCGGCCCACCCCTCCAGGTCGCCACCCAGGCGCTCGCCGAGGGCCGGGGAGGCACCCCACAGGCTGGCGTCGGCGGCGAGCGCGGCAGCACCGTAGCGATCCTCCGCCCAGGTGACGGCCGTGCGCTGGGCGGCGGCATCGGCATGCTGGGTGGTGAGGGCGACGAGGTCGGCGAAGGCCGCCTCCCGGACCTCCACGGCCGGTGCCGGGGGGCCGGGGCGGATCAGGCCGCGCAGGGTCGCGCCGATGCGACCCACGCCCTGCGCAAGCACGCGCGCCACCTGGCCGGCGCCCACGAAATCGTGCCATTGGCGCAGCACCTCGGCACGCATGAACGCGCCGCGCGCGATCTCGTCACCGAGCGCCGCGCGCCGCTCGCGATACCCACCCTGCGCCGCCGCGAGGAGCTCCGCGACCGATGCCTGCTCGTCATCGACCTGCGCCGCGATCTCGGCGACCGCCTCGGGCAGGCCGGCGAGGGCAGCCTCCAGGCTGCGCTTCGCCATCTCGCGCCGGGCGACATCGTCCGCCACCAGGCGGTCGAACGCCTCGCGCAGTGGAGCGATTGACGGGGCGTCGAGCGCGTCCGCGACGGGGTCGACGGCGCCCTCCAGCACGGGCACCACCTCCAGCGCGCCGAAGGCGCCCGCGTCATCAAGCTGGCCGCGTTGCAGCAGATGCCGGTAGTCGGCGAGTACGGCGGCTGCGTCGTCGGCATCGGCGGGGAGGCGGTTGAGCACCGCGAGCAACGGCACGCCGCGCTGCCGGACGCGGCCCAGGATCGCCCACGGCACCTGGTCGGCGTAGCGGGTCGCGGTCGAGACGAAGACGACCAGATCGGCCGCCTCGAGGAGCTCCACCGCCAGCTCCCGGTTGGCGAGCTCCACGCTGTCGAAGTCCGGCGCGTCGACGAACACCAGGCCACGGCGCGCCGTGGGATCGGCGCGAACGTCAAGCGCGTCGCGGGCCGTCAGCCCGGGGAGCAGCGGCCCGGCCGCGTCGTCGGGGTGGACGAGGACCACCGGGCGGCGGGTCGTCGGACGCAGGACCCCCGACGGGCTGACGGCGCGCCCCGCCAGGGCGTTGAAGAGGCTGGACTTGCCGCTGCCGGTTGAGCCGAGGAGCACCACCACCAGCGGCGCATCGAGGCTGGCCGCCCGGGGCAGGAGATAGTCGACGACATGGCGGCGCAGTCGCTCGGCGCGCGCGGCGCGGTTCGGCCCCGGCGCGGCTGCGGCGCGACGCTCGAGCGCGGCAGCGAGGTCACCCAGGCTATCGGTCAGCATGCATCGGAGTGTGCACGTCGCGCGCCTGTCGCGTTCCAAACCCGGTCTGGCATCGGTCCTGCGCTGTCCGAGGGTGACAATTGACCATCCCCGACAAGCGCGAGACCGAGGACGAAGCACATGGCGACAACGACCACCAGGGCAACCAGCAACGGACGCGGCAGTGGCCGCAGCTCGGCATCACCGCAGTACGCGAAGCTCGGCGTCGAGGTCCAGCGCTTCGGCACCCTGCGCGACCTCCCGATTGCGCTCGAGGACAAGGCGCGCAGGGAGAGCTGCACGGTCCTGAACGAGATCCTCGCCGACTCGACCATCCTGTACGCGCTGTACAAGAAGCACCATTGGAACGTTGCCGGCCCGACCTTCTACCAGCTCCACCTCCTGTTCGACAAGCACGCGGAGGAGCAGACCGCGCTCATCGACCAGTTGGCCGAGCGCGTCCAGCTGTTGGGCGGCGTGGCCGTCGGCGACCCGCGTCACGCGGCGGAGCTGACCACCATCGAGCGCGCGCCTGACGGCGCCGAGGACGTGCCGGCCCAGATCACGCGCCTGCTGCAGGCCCACGAGACGATCCTCGGCAAGGTCCGCGACGCCATCGAGACCACCGAGAAGAACAAGGACTGGGGCAGCAACGACCTCCTGATGGGCGACGTGCTGCGCACCAACGAGCTCCAGGTCTGGTTCGTCGGCGAGCACCTCGTCGACCTGCCGCTCGTCGAGGGCTGAGCCGCCCGCATACCGATGCGCCCCGGCCCGCGTGATGCGGACCGGGGCGGTCACCCGTGGGGCGGGGTCGCGCCCTATTCGGCGTCGATCGTCCCGGTGATGCGGATCGGCTCGATGCGCAGCACGAGACGCGGATCGTCCGGCTGGTGGTTTCGGTACTGGGTGCCGAGATAGCGCTGCGACAGGCGATCGATGTGCGCCTCGCCACCGTCGTAGCTCTTCTCCAGCACCACGCCCTGGATCTGGGCCCAGCGCCACATGTTGGCGGGGCTGACCATGATCAGGGTCACCGGGGTGTTGGCGGCGAGACGCTGGCCCCACTTCCGGCTGCCGGTGCCGTTGATCCAGATCTCGTCGTCGCGGCGCTCGTACCAGATCGGGTTCATCTGGATGGTGCCGTCGGCACGCGTGGTACCGATGATGGCGGGCTGGACCTCGTCGAGGAACTCCCGCATGGGGGCGCTGAACCGCACCGCGGTCAGCTCTTCGCTCAGTGTCTGCATCCTCCGTTGATCTGCACCGCGCATGCCACCCCGCTCAGCGCGGAGCGTGGAGGAGGGTTGCCTTGAGGGCCTGGATCCGATCGTACGACGCATCGATGCGCGCCTCGCTGATGCGCCCCGCCGCCACCTGGTCCTCGATCAGGTCGATGGTGCGCGTGACCAGGCTCGCACCGCGGGTCGGCGGATCGGCGATGGTGAGCATGTCGACGCCGGCATCGATGGCCAGCGCGACGGCCTCGTCCCAGCTGTCGGCGGCCCGGATGGCGCCCATCTGCATGTCGTCGCTGATGACCACCCCGCCGAAGCCCAGCCGCTGGCGCAGCAGCCCCGTCACCACGGCCGACGAGAGTGTCGCGGGGTGGTCGGGATCGAGGCGTGCATTGAAGATGTGGCCGGTCATCACCGCGTCCGCCTGGCCGGAGCCGACGAGCGCATCGAACGGGCCGAGCTCGGCATCGGTCCAGCGACGCGTGACGTCCACCACGCCGAGGTGCGTGTCGCCCGCCGCGCTCCCCTGCCCCGGGAAGTGCTTGAGCGTCGTGCGCACCCCGGCTGCGTGGTGGCCCTCGATGAACGCGCCGGCGTGGACGATCACGCGGCGTGGGTCGGACGAGAAGCTGCGCCCGTTGCGCCCGATGGCCGGGTTGCGCGGGTTGATGTTGACGTCCACGACCGGCGCCAGGTTGAGGTTGATGCCCATCGAGGCCAGGGTGTGCGCGATGGCCTCGCCCTGCGCCCGCGTGAACGCCGGGTCGTTGCGCGATCCCAGGCTGGCCGCGGTGTACGTGGCGGGGAAGCCAAACCGCGGGCCGAGCCGCGCCACGCTGCCGCCCTCCTGATCGATGGCCACGATGAGCGGCGCCCCCGGAGGCGTGGCCATGCCCGCGGCCTGCAGCGTGGCCACCAGGGCGCGGAGCTGCGTCGGCGAGCTGATGTTGCGGACGGTCGAGGCCCGGCTGCCGATGCGATCGAAGAGGACGACGCCGCCGACCGCGTTGCGGGTGATCTCGGCCACGATCGGGCTGCGCGCGTCCGCCGTCGTGCCGCGGAAGCCGACGAGGAGCATCTGGCCGATCTTGGTGCGCAGCCCCGGGCGCCGGAATTCTGCGGTCATGGTCGGCTGCGCCCCGCGCACCGGCGCGGCACGAGGCGCCAGGTGCTCCGGGGTGACGTACGGATCCGGGTCCCAGACCTTGGATCCACGCCCGGTGATGAGCCGCGGTTCGCGAATGTCGGGGTGCGGTGCGATCGCCGCGCGCACCACGTTGCCGCCTGCCTCGGCCAGGAAGGCACCCAAGCCCAGCGCCCCACCGACCAGGAGGGCACGGCGCGAGAGGAGGCGGCGGAGATCGTCGTCGTTCACGGCGCGCGCACCGTAGCAGGCGCCTGCGCACGGCCGCTACTGGGCGAGCACCGCCTCGAGCACCGCGTCACGGCCGGCGAAGTAGTCCGCGGCAGTCAACGGGACCGCCAGGTCAGGCTCGATCGTCAGCCGCGGGTCATCGGGGAGGCCCATCTGCCAGTAGCGGGTCGAGACGCCGACCTGCATCGGGATCGGCCAGGCGTCGAGCCTGACGAAGGAGACGTCGTCCCAGAAGTTGATGCCGCCGCCCATCGGATCGCCGGCGAAGACCGCATCGGTCGTGCGCTCGAGCTCGGAGGCCAGGTTGGCTGCGGCCGAAAAGGTGGTGTGATCGGTCAACACGTAGAGCCGGCCGGGCACGTCGACGCCCTCCGCCTGCAGCGCCGCGAGGAGCGGCGGATAGGAATGGTTGTCGCCGCCGGGGTTCTGTCGCAGGTCGAGCACCACGCGCTCGATGTCCGGGGCGGCGGCGCGCTCGCGGATCGCGGCCAGGTCCTCGACCGGGATGCGCTGGACCTGGCTGTAGCGGATGTAGAGGGTGTGCGACGCGGCCAGCTCCTCGACGCTGAAGGTCGGATCGTCGTCCGCCGATGGGAGGCGGAAGACGCCCAGGTCGCCGGACCAGTCGCGGTACGCGTCAAAGGTGATCGGCTCGAGCGACACGGTCCGCTCAGCGCCGTCCTCTTCGACCGTCAGCGGCACGGTCGCCGCTGCACCGAGGAGCCCGAGCCCGCGCAGGACGTCGACGCGCGACATGAAGACGGGACGGAAGTTCGCCACCGTCGCCGGGCTGTCGCGCGGGACGAGCGGCTCGAGTGCGTCGAGCACCTCCTCGATGGGGTGGCCGTTGAGCGCGGTCACCCGCGCCCCCACGAGAGGCTCGGCGGAAGGGTGGGATGCCGTGACGAAGAGGCCGTCCGCGAACTCGAAGGCACGCATCGGGAGCAGCATGCCGCCATCCTCGGGCAGCGGCAGCGCGATCTGGTGCCCGTCGCGTCCGGCCCGGCTGAGCAGCGCGGTCGCGCGCATCAGCTCGACCATGGCCTGCTCCCGCGACAGGGTCGGCAGGGCCGCCTTCAGCTCGTCCAGCTCGGCGACGAAGACGCCACGATCGATGCCGTGGAAGGGTTCCGGATGGATCGCCTCGAGGCGTTTGAGGTACCTGTCGAGGTCGGCCCTGGCAGCCGCGACACCCGCCGCATCGGGCCGCCCGGGCAGATCGGACCCGGCGCTCGACGTCGCCCGCGGGGCGCCGCACGCGGTGGCAAGCAGGCAGAGCAGCAGCAGCGAGCGTGCGGAGCGGAGCAGCGCGTTCATCAGGGCTTCGAGCCGCCACCGCGACGGAGTGTGACGCGCCGCCGCGCGGACGCGCATCTGGCCTGCCTGACCGGGCGCGGCGGAGCAGGGTTGTCACACCAATGGCTCGTGGAGGCTCCACGCAGCACGGGGCGAACCTTCGGCGCGCCGCGACGATACGACGTGTGATGGACGGTCGAATGGCCATGCGTGGTGGCGGAGAGCTCCTCCTCGAGGTCGAACGGCGGCGCGGCGCGGTCGTCCGGTCGCTGCAGGCGTCGCTGCGCGGCGCGATTCGGGACGGGCGATTGCGAGCCGGCGAATCGCTGCCGGCCACTCGCCAGCTGGCGACCGAGCTGGGGATCTCGCGAGCCAGCGTGGTCGAGGCCTACGGACGCCTCGCGGCGGAGGGGTTCGTGACCAGCCAGCCCGGTTCGGCAACTCGGGTCGCATCGGATGCCGGCGCCCCGACGCCGGCTCACGCTCCGGCCGTCAGCGAGGCGACGTTCGACCTGCGTCCGGGCGGCCCCGACGTGAGCCTCTTTCCGTGGGACGCCTGGGCACGGGCCGCCGCACGCGTGGCGCGCACCGCGCCGCTGGGCGTCCTGCAGTACGGCGATCCGTCCGGACAGCCCAGCCTGCGCGCGGCGCTGACCGCGTACCTCGCCCGGACGCGCGCCGTCGCGACTCGGCCCGATGACCTGGTGGTGACCGCCGGCGTCACCCAGTCATTGGCACTCATCTGCCGCGCCCTGCAGCGCCGCGGCGATACGGTCCTGGCGGTCGAGGATCCGGGGCCCAACACCTCCGAGCGCGCCCTCATCCGGCGGACCGGGCTGGAGCCGCTGCCGATCCCCGTGGACCACGAGGGCATCGACGTGGCCGCGCTCGAGTCGTCGGGCGCCGCCGCGGTGCTCGTGACCCCTGCGCACCAGTACCCGACCGGCACGGTGCTCTCCGCGCCTCGCCGGCGGGCGCTGGTCGGGTGGGCGCGCGCCGCGGGCAGGGGCGAGGCGGCCCGCCTGATCATCGAGGACGACTACGACGCGGAGTTCCGCTACGACCGCCAGGCGGTCGCTTCGCTGCAGGGCCTCGCGCCGGACCGGGTGGCGTATCTCGGGTCGGCGAGCAAGCTGCTGGCGCCGGGGCTGCGCCTGGGATGGGCGGCGCCGCCGACCTGGCTCGCCCGGGAGGTGGCGCTCGAGAAGGCGTATGACGACTTCGGCTCGCCGACCATCGACCAGCTCATCTTCGCCGAGCTCATCGAGGACGGGACCCTGGCGCGTCACGTGCGTCGCGCGCGCATGGCCTACCGGCGCCGCCGTGACGTCACCCTCGCCGCGATCGCCACCCATCTGCCCAGCTGGCGGGTCCGCGGCGTGGCTGCCGGCCTGCAGGTCTACCTCGAGCCGCCGCGGCCGATCCGCGAGCGCCAGATCGTGCGCCGCGCGTGGCGCCACGGCCTGTGGCTGGCGGGCATCGGCGGCTTTCATGACCGCGAGGCGCCCATCCCCGCCGGGCGTCCCACCGGCCTGGTGATCGGCTTCGCGATGGTCCCCGAGTCGGCCATCGAGGAGAGCATCGCCACCCTCGCCGCCATCATCGCCGGGGAGCATCCCCCGTCGGCCATGGTCCGCGGCCTCGGGCACCGTCGCGCCGCGCGACCCTGACCACGCAG
>JBDTQJ010000002.1:0-41408 GCA_039932235.1 Chloroflexota bacterium | reverse complement strand
CCGCGTCAGCTCCCGCCTCGGCCGCGTGGGCGGCCAGGGCCACCGAGTCGGCGGTAGTCTGCGCGCCGGCATGCACCACGAGGAGGCCGCCGAGGGCCGCCCGCCACGCCACCGTCGCCGCACGTCGTTCATCGAGGGTGAGCAGCACGCCCTCCCCGGTGGTGCCGCTCACGAACGCGCCGTCGGCCCCGTGCGCCTCGAGAAAGGCGACATAGCCGGGCACGGCGTCGAGGTCGAGCCGAGCGCCCGCATCGGTCAGGGGGGTGAGGGCCGCCACGATGAGCGGACGGTGGCCGAGGTCGTCGAAGATCATGTGCACCATCGTAGGGCGGCGGCATCGGTGTAGACTCGACGGACCGACCTGCAGCCAATCCCAGAGGAGTTCAAGGCAGGCCATGACCTACGTCATCACCGAGCCGTGCATCGGCGTCAAGGACGCGAGCTGCGTCGACGTCTGCCCGGTCGATTGCATCCATGCCACCGACGACGACGCGATGTTCTTCATCGATCCCGACGAGTGCATCGACTGCGGCGCCTGCGAGCCCGAGTGCCCGGTGACCGCCATCTTCGCCGAGGACGCCGTGCCCGACGACCAGGTGCAGTACATCCAGATCAACGCCGACTACTTCAAGAGCGCCTGACCGATCTGCATGGTCCGATTGATCGCGCTCTTCCGCCAGCCCCCGGATCCGAGGTCCTTCGACAGTCACTACGCCGATGTTCACGCCCCTATCGTGCGCCGCTACCCGGGCCTGACCGACCTGAAGGTCACCCGGCTCGGCGGCGTCGGCGGCCAGGACCCGGTCTTCTACCAGATGGCAGAGATGCGCTTCGCCTCGCGCGCCGACCTGGATGCCGCGCTCGCCTCCGACGCGGGACGCGAGAGCGGCAAGGACCTGCGCAACTTCGCCCAGGCCGGGGTCGAGCTCTTCGTCGCCGATGACTGAGCCTGAGGCGCCGCTGCCGGTCGACCCGGCAAGCCTCGGATTCGAGCGCATCCGCTACGCCAAGGACGCCGAGAGCGGGGTCGCCACGGTGACCATCGACCGCCCCGACGTCCTCAACTGCTTCGACTTCCGTACCCTGCGCGAACTGGCCCGCGCCTTCGAGGACGCCTCGTGGGACGACACCGTCTCGTGCGTCGTGATCACCGGCGCCGGCGATCGCGCCTTCTGCACCGGCGCCGACCTCGACGAGCAGGCCACGTTCGGCGCCACCAGCGGCCAGTACTGGCGCTGGATGGGCGCCTTCATCGAGATGCACGACCGGCTGCGCACGATCGGCAAGCCGACCATCGCGCGCATCAACGGGGTATGCGTCGGCGGCGGACAGGAACTGCAGCTGGCCTGCGACCTGTCGGTGATCGTCGACGACACGTACATCCGCCACGTCGGACCGGAGCATGGCTCGGTCCCCGCCGGCGGGGCGACGCAGTGGCTGGCCGTCACGGTGGGGGATCGCCGGGCCCGCGAGATCATCATGCTCTGCGAGAAGATCAGCCCCACACAGGCCCTCGAGTGGGGCCTCGTGACGCGCGTCGTGCCACGTGCCGAGCTGGACGCCACCGTCGCGGAGCTGGCGGCCAAGCTGCGCCGCAAGCTGCCGGAGACCATCCGCTACACCAAGGCACAGCTCAACTTCTGGCGCGACCTGGCGTGGTCCGGGACCATCACCCATGCCCGCGACTGGCTGGCGGTCCACTCCGGCTCCGACGAGACGCTCGAGGCAGTCGCCGCCTTCCACGACAAGCGCGCGCCGCGCTACGACGAGCTGCGCTTCGCGCAGGCGTTCCCGCGCGCCTGCCCGCGCTGCGGCGCGACCGGCCTGCCCGCGCAGCACGGCTTCTGCGGCGTCTGCGGCAACGCGCTGCCGACCCCGGCGATGGGCGAAGAACCGGCGTGAACGAGGAGCAGCTCGTCCTCGTCGAGCACCAGGCCGAGCAGCGGACCGCGCTGGTACGCCTCAACCGCCCCAGGCAGCTCAACGCGTTGAACGGGCCGACCATGGACGCCCTGTGCGCCGCGCTGGAGGAGCTGGATCGCGACGACGCCGTGCGAGCCATCGTGGTGACCGGCAGCGAGCGCGCCTTCGCCGCGGGCGCCGACATCGGTGAGATGGCGGATGCCACGCCCATCGACATGCTGGTCAGCAACCGCATCGGCCAGTGGGACCGGGTGCGCAGGATCAGCAAGCCAGTCATCGCCGCCGTCAACGGCTGGTGCCTGGGTGGCGGCTGCGAGCTGGCGATGGCGCTCGACCTGATCGTCGCCGGCGAGGGGGCGAAGTTCGGCCAGCCGGAGATAGGGATCGGCATCATCCCGGGAGCCGGCGGCACGCAGCGCCTGACGCGGGCCATCGGCAAGTCGAAGGCGATGGCCATGATCCTCACCGGTGAGCCGATCTCGGCCCGCGAGGCGGAGGCGGCCGGCCTGGTCGCGCGGGTCACCCAGGACGAGCTGTGCGTGGAGGATGCCCTCGCTCTTGCGGCGAACATCGCGACCCGCTCGCCGCTGGCCCTGCGCCTCGCCAAGGAGGCGGTCAACGCGGCGTACGAGATGAGCCTGACCGATGCGCTCGCCCACGAGCGGCGGCTCTTCTACCTGCTCTTCGCCAGCGAGGACCAGAAGGAGGGAATGGCCGCCTTCCTGGAGAAGCGGACGCCCGACTTCACCGGCCGATGAACCTGGGGAACCCCGATCACCCGGTGGGCGGGCTGGCCGTCCCGCTGCCGGCCGGCGTGGAGCTGCGCCCCCTGGCGCGCGACGACTTCGCGGTCGCGCTGGAGCTCGCCCGCGAGCTCTACCACCTTCCCGCGACCGATGCGGAGCCGTTCCGTGCCGCGTACGACGCGATGGTCAACTCCCCGGACGCATCACCGTTCCTTGCGCTCGTCGACGGCGAGGCGGCGGGGATGGCGCTCTTCTGGTTCCGCCGACGCCTCGGCCACGCCCGCTTCCAGGGCTGGCTCTCCGACCTCTACGTGCGGCCCGCCCATGGACGTCGCGGGATCGGCAGCGCCATGGTGCGGGCCTGCATCGCGGAGTGGCGGCTGCGCCAGGGCGACTCGATCATGCTGGAGGTGGCGAGGGACAACGAGGCGGCGCGCCGCCTGTACGCGTCCCTAGGCTTCGTGGAGACCGGGCATCACCTCCAGCAGCGCCCGATCCAGCCGCGGGGCGTGGCGCCCGCTGCGGGAATCGAGCTGCGCCCCATGGCCCCCGACGACTTCGAGCCGGTGACCCGCCTGCTCGGTGAGCTGGGGGTGCCCGTTCCCGCCGAAGAGCGGATGGCAACCATGCGTCGGGTCTTCGTCGCTCACCTTCGCGACCCCGCAAACCGTTCCCGCGTCGCCGTGCGTGACGGGGAGGTGGTCGGCGTCTGCACCCTGGTGCTGCGACACCCTTTCTTCATGCCGCGGCCGCAGGCCTGGATTCCCGAGCTGGTGGTCGCCGATCGTGCGCGCGGGGTGCGCATCGGCTCGGCGCTGCTGGATTCGGCGCTCGCCACGGCCGCCGAGGCGGACGCCTACGCGTGCGTCCTGGAGTCCGGACCGCAGAGAGCGGTTGCGCACGCGCTGTATGCTGCCGCCGGATTCGCCGATCTTGGTGTCTTCCACGTCCTTGCAGCGTGAGTGACCGCCATCGAGTGAGACGTGGTACATAACTTGCGATTGCTCACTGCAGCACACCCTTTGTCGGGGGATTCTCCCTGCGACGCGTTGCGTGCAGGGCATATCGAGAGGTATTGATTACCAATGGGACTCATTGCATGGTTGGTCGTCGGCGCAATCGCCGGCTGGGTCGCGAGCAAGGTGGTTCCCGGTGATGAGGGCTACGGCCCCATCGGCGGGCTGATCGCCGGCATCGTCGGCGCCTTCCTCGGTGGCTGGCTCTTCTCGCTGCTGACCAACAAGTCAGACTGGCTGACCGGCATCGACCTCACCACGATCCTCGCTGCCATCGTCGGCGCGATCATCGTCGTGTTCCTCTTCCAGATGATGACCGGGCGACGCCGCGGGGTCTGACCTCGCCGCAACCCGTTCTACGGAAGAGCCGTCGCCCGCGGGCGACGGCTTTTCTGCGTCTGCCTCAGCCCGCGTCGGCCTCCGGCACCGGTCGCTGCACCCACCACTCGGCGAAGGAGCGCGCGCGCCCGTCGTCCGCGAAGCGGATGACGAAGATGTTGGCGTAGGCATCCTCGTACGCCGTCTCGGCAGTCGGCTCGTAGTAGGTCCAGCCTTCGATGACCGCCGTGTCGCCGTCGACGGCCACGACGTCGTGGTCGAAGCGCCAGCCTGAGCTCGAGTCGCCCCGTTCGATCCACTTGCCGACCACCACGTCGCGACCCTTCCACACGCGCTCCCCACGCGGCCAGGGGTACGGGGAGTAGCTGACGTCATCGGTGAACAGGTCCGCGATGTCGCCCGGTGCGTCGGTCGTCCAGGCCTTCCGATACGCCTCCATCCAGCGTTCCACGCCGGCTCGGTCCATGTGTCGGTCCTCCATCGGTCTCGTGGGCGGAATGGCATGGTAGGGCTCACCGGCGTCACCAGTCAAGGCATGGTGACCGGTGACTCGCCGGATCCCCGGCCGTGCATGCCACAATCCACCGATGTCGCTTCAGCCGCCGGTCGCCCCCATCACCCGCGAGCAGAAGCTCGTCACCGCGGGGGTGATGGCCGGCATCGCGGTCGCGGCGCTCGACGCGACGGTGGTGGGAACGGCGATGCCGACGATCATCGGCCAGCTGGGGGGAATCGACCAATATGGCTGGGTCTTCGCGGCGTACCTGCTGACCGCCACGACCACCGTCCCCATCTGGTCCAACCTGGCCGACCAGCACGGTCGCAAGCCGATCTTCCTCATCGGCCTCGCCATCTTCGTGGGCGGCTCCGTGCTGTGCGGCCTCTCGCAGTCGATGCTGCAGCTGATCATCTTCCGCGCCATCCAGGGCCTCGGGGCGGGCGCCGTGCAGCCGATCGCGTTCACCATCGTGGGCGACATCTTCGAGCCGAGGCAGCGTGCCCGGATGCAGGGCTTCTTCAGCAGCGTGTGGGGCATCTCGGCCATTGCCGGCCCGTTTCTGGGCGGCGTGCTGACCTCGACCGTCGGATGGCGCTGGGCCTTCTTCATCAACGTGCCGGTCGGCCTGCTGGCGGTGACGATCATCGGGCTCGTGCTGCACGAGCGTGTCGAGCGCCGCACCCATCGGCTCGACTGGGCCGGGGTGCTCACCCTCACCGGTGGGGTGAGCCTGCTCCTGCTGGCCGTCACCGAGGTCGCGGATGCGGGGATCGGCTCGCCGCTCGTCGTCGCCAGCTTCGCAGGTGCCGCGCTGCTGCTGTGGCTCTTCCTGCGCGGCGCGACCGCCCGTGCGGATGCCCTCATTGACCTGTCGCTGTTCCGCATCCCGGTCGTCGCGGCGGGACTGGCCATCGGTACGCTGGCGGGCATCGTGATGTTCGGGCTGACCGCCTACGTGCCGCCGCTCGTGCAGGGGGTGCAGGGTCGCAGCCCGCTCGAGGCGGGGCTGGCGGTCGGGGCGATGAGCGTCGGCTGGCCCATCGCGGCCATCGTCGCCGGCCGCTTGCTGCTCGTCTTCGGCGCGCGGCCGCTCATGCTGGCCGGGACCGCCATGCTCGTCGCAGGGGCGGCATTGCTCACCCGGGCAGCCTCCTTCGACGGACCGCTGGTCGCCGCGGCGGCCTGCGGGATCGTCGGCTGCGGGCTCGGCTTCGTCAGCACCACGACCGTGGTGACGGTGCAGAACGCGGTGGACTGGGGACGGCGCGGCCAG
The DNA here is from genome assembly GCA_039932235.1 of Chloroflexota bacterium. Lineage (GTDB taxonomy): Bacteria > Chloroflexota > Limnocylindria > QHBO01 > QHBO01 > JAICQM01. Next base: position 35,612 of record JBDTQJ010000002.1, on the reverse strand, counting down.
GCCACCGGGCTCATCCAGTTCAGCCGCACCATCGGCGGATCGGTGGGCGTCGGGGTGATGGGCGCCATCCTGGCCGCCGCGGTGGGGCCGCTCGCGTCGACGGTGCTTGACCCCATCGGGCGCTCGGGGATCGCCCCCGCGGAGCTGGCCGCCGCCCGCGAGGGGCTGGTCAGCGGCCTCGGCTGGATCTACCTCATCCTGCTCGGCACCTCGGTCGCCGCGCTGGGGCTGACCGTCCGCGCGATGCCGCAGGCCCACGTGACCGATGCGTCCCGCCCTACAATCGGCGCCGATGCCTGACGCACCCGCCCTCGAGCACCTGGCCGTCGATGTGACCGATGGGGTCGCCACGCTGACCCTGAACCGGCCCGACGCGCTCAACGCGCTCAATGCCACGTTGCGCGGGGAGCTGCTGACCACCCTCAGGGCCGTGGCCCGCGACGATGCGGTGCGCTGCGTGGTGCTGACCGGTGCCGGTCGTGCCTTCTGCGCCGGAGCGGACCTGCGCGGCGGGAGCGGCGAGCGCGAGTTTCGCCGCGTCCTGACCAGCCAGTACAACCCGCTGGTCCGCGCACTGCGCGACCTTCCGAAGCCGGTGCTCGCGGCGGTGAACGGCGTCGCAGCGGGTGCCGGCATGAGCCTGGCCCTCGCCGCCGACCTCGTGCTCGCCGCCGAGGACGCGCGCTTCGTGCCCGCCTTCGGCCGCATCGGCCTGGTACCCGACTCCGGGCTGACTCGCACGCTTGTCCGCGCGCTTGGACGCCACCGTGCCACCGCCATCCTGATCGCCGGCGAGCCGCTCGGCGCGGCCGAGGCGCGGGATGCGGGGCTTGTCCTGCGAGTGGTGCCCGCTGCCGAGCTGGCGGGGAGCGCGACGGAGCTGGCGCGCAAGCTGGCGGATGGGCCGACCCGCGCCATCGGTCTCACCAAGCGGCTCGTCAACGCCGCCGAGAACGACGACCTCGACGCGAGCCTGCGTGACGAGGCGGCGCTGCAGGAGCTGGCGGGCCGCACCGAGGATCATGCCGAGGGCGTGGCCGCCTTCGCGGAGAAGCGCGAGCCGCGCTTCACCGGAGGGTGACACCCGGCGACGTGCGGCGGATCGGCGTCCTGGGGGCCGGGACGATGGGCGCCGGCATCGCGCAGATCGCGGCCGAGGCGGGACTCGAGGTGCTGGTCCACGACCCGGTCGCCGGGGCGTGGGAGCGGAGCCGGACGAGGGTCGGCGGGTTCCTGGATCGGCGGGTCGAGAAGGGCCAGCTGGATGGCGCGGCGCGTGACACCGCCATGGCGCACCTGGCCGCCGCCGAGAGCCTGGAGGCGCTGGCCGCGGCGGACGTGGTGATCGAGGCGATCCCCGAGGACCTGCAGCTCAAGCGCGAGGCGTTTCGGCGGCTGGACGCCGCCGCTGCGCCCGCGACGCTGCTGGCGACCAACACGAGCTCGCTCTCGGTGGCGCGCATCGCCGCGGCCACCGCACACCCCGAGCGGGTGGTGGGGATGCATTTCTTCAACCCCGTGCCGCTGCTGCCGCTGGTCGAGGTGATCGCCGGACCGCTGACCGATCCGGCGGCGACGGCCGCCATCGTGGCCCTCGCTGAGCGGCTCGGCAAGACGCCCGTGGTGGCGGCCGACACACCGGGCTTCATCGTCAACCGCGTGGCGCGGCCGTTCTACCTGGAGGCGCTGCGGATCGTGGGCGATGGGCTGGCGGACGTTCCGTCCGTCGACGCGGCGATGCGCGCGGCGGGCTTCCGGATGGGACCCTTCGAGCTCATCGACGCGATCGGTGCCGACGTCAACCTGGCGGTCAGCATCAGCGTCTGGGAGCAGTTCTTCGGCGATCCGCGCTATCGCCCGCACCCGCTCCAGCGGACGCTGGTCGATGCCGGCCGCCTGGGTCGCAAGTCCGGCGGGGGCTTCTACGACTACCCCGCAGAGGGCGATCCAGTGCCGTGGGGCGGCCTGCTGCGCCGGCCCGCCGACGCCCCGCGGCCGCCGCAGCTGGACACCGCCGCGATCGAGGCACGCATCCTGGCGACCATCGTCAACGAGGCCGCCTCGGCGGTCGGTGACGGCGTCGCCGGGCCGAGGGCGGTCGACACCGCCATGCGCCTCGGCACCAACTACCCGCACGGCCCCCTGGAGTGGGCGGAACGCCTCGGCCTGGCGCAGGTGGTCGGGACACTGGACGTCCTGCATGCCTCGGCGCCCGATGGTCGCTACCGGGTCGCGCCGCTGCTCCGCTCGCTCGCCGAACGAGGCGCGTCCTTCTTCGGCGGAGGCTGAGTGGGGGAGTCGCTCCACCATCGGTACCGGGCGGTCGTCTTCGACATGGATGGACTCCTGCTCGACACCGAGCTGCTGTGGCACACCGCCGAGGTCGAGCTCTTCCGGCGCCATGGCGACGCCTTCAGCTGGGACGACAAGATGGCCGTCATCGGGACGAGCTTCGAGTCGACGGCGCACTACTTCGCGGAGCGCCTGGGGCGCAGCCTCGACGAGGGGCGCGCGCTGGTCGCCGAGATGATCGAGCTCATGCACGAGCAGCTGCAGCAGGAGGTCGCCGGGCGGCCGGGCGCCATTGAGCTGGTCGAGCGACTCAGGGGCCGGGTCCTGCTGGGCCTCGCCTCCAACTCGCCTCGCCGCCTGATCGACACCGCGCTCGCGTCAGCGGGCCTGACCGATGCCTTCGGCGCGATCGTCAGCTCGGATGACGTGGTGCACGCCAAGCCGGCGCCGGACATCTACCTCGAGACGTGCCGCCGCCTGGGGGTCGTGCCCGCCGACGCGCTGGCGCTGGAGGATTCGGCTTCCGGGATCGCGGCGGCCAAGGCGGCGGGGATGGCCTGCATCGCGGTGCCGCAGTTCGCGGAGGCCGATGTGCGGGCCGCCGACCGGGTCATCGACTCGCTCGAGGAGCTGCTCATCGAGGCGTAGCGGTACCCTGTGTCGCATGTGCAGATCCATCAAGACGCTCCGCACCGGGGCGCAGCCGGCGACACCCGACGAGATCGAGGCCGCCGCCCTCCAGTTCGTCCGCAAGGTGAGCGGGTACCGCAAGCCATCGACGGCAAACGAGGCGGCGTTCCTCTCCGCGGTCCACGAGATCGCCGATACATCGCGCCGGCTGCTCGACGCCGTCACCGCCACCCACCCGCAGGCGGTGCATCGCTGATCGAGGGGGTGGGGTAGCATCGGCGCCATGACCCCCCGGACCGATACGGACCCGGCACGCACGCCGGTCATCGTGGACGGGCTGCGCACGCCCTTTGGCCGCTACGGCGGGGCGCTCGCGGGCGTCCGCCCCGATGACCTGGCGGCGCATGTCATCCGCGCCCTGGTGGCGCGCACCGGGATCGACCCGACCCTCATCGACGACGTCCTCCTCGGCGCGGCCAACCAGGCCGGCGAGGACAACCGCAACGTGGGCCGCATGGCCGCCCTGCTGGCCGATCTCCCGGTCACGGTTCCGGGTCAGACGGTGAACCGCCTGTGCGGCTCTGGCCTGCAGGCGGTGGCGAGCGCCGCGCATGCCATCCGCGGCGGCGACGGATCGGTCTTCGTGGCCGGCGGCGTCGAGTCGATGACCCGCGCCCCGTTCGTCATGGCCAAGCCTTCCGCCGCCTTTCCGCGCGGCGAGCAGACGCTCTACGACACGACCCTCGGCTGGCGCTTCACCAACCCGCGGCTGGCCGATGCCTACTACCCGTTCAGCATGGGCGAGACCGCGGAGAACGTGGTCGAGAAGAGCGGTGTCAGCCGGGATGAGCAGGATGCCTTCGCGGTCACGTCGCAGCAGCGCTGGGGCGCGGCGCAGGCGGCGGGCCGCTTCGACGCGGAGATCGTTCCGATCGACGCACCGGGAGCGAAGCGCGGTGAGATGCTCACCGTCGCCGTGGACGAGCACCCGCGGCCGGAGGCGACCGTGGAGGACCTGGCGCGGCTGAAGCCGGCATTCAGGCGCGACGCCAGCGGCAGCGTCACGGCGGGCAACAGCAGCGGTATCAACGACGGCGCAGCTGCCCTGCTGGTGACGAGCCTCGCGCTCGCGACCGAGCTCGGGCTGCACCCGATCGCGCGAGTGGTGGCGACCGCGGTGGCCGGCGTCGACCCGGCCACGATGGGCCTCGGCCCGATCCCCGCTTCACGCCTCGCCCTTGCGCGCGCCGGTCTCGGGGTCGCGGACCTCGACCTGGTGGAGCTGAACGAGGCGTTTGCCGCACAGGCGCTGCCCTGCATGCGCGAGCTGGGGCTGGACCCGGAGAAGGTCAACGTCAACGGCGGCGCCATCGCCATCGGCCATCCGCTGGGAGCGTCGGGCGCGCGACTGGCGCTGACGCTCGCCCACGAGATGCGACGTCGCGGCGCGCGCCACGGGCTGGCCACGATGTGCATCGGCGTGGGGCAGGGGATCGCGGCCGTCCTCGAGGCCGTCGAGTGAGCAACGACCCTGCGCTGACGCGCTAGCGGCTGGCGGCGTGGTCGCCGGTGATGCGGCCGTCGCTGAGCTCGATGATCCGGTCGGCGAGGTCCATCAGCACCGGGTCGTGGGTCGCGACGATGGCCGTCACGCCCTCGTTGCGCACCAGGGACTGGATGAGCCGCATGATCGTGCGCCCGGTCTGCGAGTCCAGGTGCCCGGTCGGCTCGTCGGCGACGAGCAGCTCGGGGTGGTTGGCCAGCGCGCGGGCCAGCGCGACGCGCTGCTGCTCCCCGCCGGAGAGCTCGTGCGGCCGGTGGCCTGCCCGCTCCCCGAGGCCGACCAGCTCGAGCAGGCTGCGCACCCGTGCGCCACGCTCGCCGGGATCGGTGTGCAGCAGGCGCATCGGTACCTCGACGTTCTCGGCCGCCGAGAGGATGGGCAGCAGGCCGAACGCCTGGAACACGAAGCCGACCCGCCGCCGGCGCAGCTGGACGAGGGCAGACTCGGGAAGGTGGGCAAGCTCCTGGCCGTCCAACCGAACGCTGCCCGAGGTCGGCCGATCGAGGCCGCCGACCAGGTTGAGGAGGGTGGTCTTGCCCGATCCGGAGCGCCCGACCACGGCCACCAGCTGGCCGCGCGGGATGGAGAGGCTGATGGCGCGCAGGGCATGCACCATCCCGCTGCCCATCGGGAAGTCGCGGACCAGCTCGGTCGCCTCCACCAGCGGAGTCGTGCTGCGGCTGAAGGCGCGGACGGCGCTCATCGGTCCTCCTCCGGCGTGCGGCGCCCGTCGGGCCACACCCCGATGTGGTCGGGCTCCAGGGTGAGGCGCACCCGGCGCTCGAGGTTGAGCGCCTCGACGTGCTCGCGCGGCAGCTGCAGGCGGCCGGCACGGTCGAGCACCGCGTACTCCTCGGAGACGGTGTCGCCGTGCAGCTCCGTCTCCTCGGCGGTCGCGTCGCGGCGCAGCGTCTCGGTCGCGGTGCGGCCATCGCGGATGGCCACCGTCCGTCGCACCTGGCCGGCGACCAGGGGGTCGTGGGTAACGACCACGATGGTCGTCCCGAACTCGGCGTTGATGGCGCGCAGCACGTCGAACACCTCGCGGCTGGTGGTCGTGTCCAGCTCGCCGGTCGGCTCATCGGCGAGCAGCACCGGCGGCTCATTGGCAAGGGCGACCGCCACGCTCACCCGCTGCTGCTCACCGCCCGAGAGCCGGTCCGGCCGATGGTCGCCGCGCTCGCCGAGGCCGACCAGCTCGAGCAGCCGCCGCGCGCGCTCGCGGCGCGTGCGGCTGGGGGTGCCGTCGAGCAGCATCGGCATCTCGACGTTCTCGCGCGCGCTGAGGTAGGGGAGCAGGTTGGCGGCGGTCTGCTGCCGGACGAAGCCGATCACCCGGCGCCGGTACGCGGTGCGCTCCACCACCCGCATGGCCCCCAGGTCGTGGTCGGCGACGACGGCGCGCCCGGCAGACGGGACGTCGAGCCCGGCAAGGACGTTGAGGAGGGTCGACTTGCCACTACCCGAGGCGCCGACGATCGCGATGAACTCGCCCGGCTCGACGAGCAGGTCGAGCCCCTGCAGGGCGACCACCTCGAGGTCGGCGACCTTGTAGATCTTGACGAGGTTGTCGCAGATGATCGCCGATCCCGCTCCGAACGCCGGCCCGCGGGTCGGCGTCGGACGCGCCGCCCACGGCGACTCGCGGCCCTTCACCTCCTCGGCGATGCCGGTCCCCGCCGGCAGGTCGACGATGTCGTCGCGGAGTCGATTCATGTGCGGCACCTTACCTTTCATTCACCGATGCGAAGGGCGCGTGCCGGGTCCACGCGCCGCGCCGCCAGGGCACCCGCGGTCACCCCGATCGCCGCGACGGCGAGGAGCCAGGCTCCCGCCAGGCCCAGGATCGGCCAGTCGATGGTCATGTCGGCCGCGATGTCGGCGCCGGCGAACGCGCCGAGATCAAGCGCCCCGCCGATGAGGGCCGTGATCCCGAGCCCAAGCGCCGCTCCGGCCAGCACGGCGATCAGGATGGGGGGCACCTGTTCGAGGATCGCCATGCGCAGGGTCTGGCCGGCGGAGAGACCCATCGTCCGCAGGTAGGCCACGTCGCGGGCGCGCGCCGCGGCGACGAGCAGCAGGCCGATGATGAGGGTCAGGGTCACGTACAGCGCCGCCACGACCAGCGAGATGAGGAAGCCGCTCGTCACGGTCGTGACCAGCGGGGCATCCCGCAGGCTGGCCGCGACTTCGGCGCGCGAGACGACGGACGCGACCTCGCCGGAGCCGCCGACCTCGGCGCGCAGCGCGTCGACGATGCCCTCGGCGCCGCGAACGTAGATCGTTCCGGCGCGCAGCTCCGGCAGCCCGAGCGCCGCCGCCAGCACGGCGCGGGACACCACCACGAACCGCATCCCGACCGGCACGCCCGGGAAGGCCGCGCGACTTTCGAGCCCGGCGAACGAGTATCGCGCAGCGGCGATCACCAGCTCGAAGCGCTCGCCCACGTTGACCTGGCGACGGAAGCCGCCCAGGTTGGCGCTGATGAGGGCCGGGATGGGCGCGGTGGGAGACCCGGCGTCGGCGGGCGGGGTATCGAGCCCCGGTGGGAGCGAGGGATCGGCCGGCGTGTCGCGTGTCACGGCCGCCAGATCAACGGGGTCGATGCCCACCAGCATCACGTCCGTGCTGCCGCTCGAGGTCACCAGGGGCACATCCGGATCGGTCCATGCGGAGGCTACCGCATCCACCCCGGCGATGGACCCCAGGTCGATGGTCGTGGGCAGGCCGCCGGTCAGGCTCGTGACCCGGTAGTCCGCGCCCGTTTCGCGCCACGCGGCAAGCGACTGGCCGCGCTCGATGCTGGCCGCGACGGTCGCCCCGAAGGCCCCCAGCGCGGCGGCGACGAGGAGCGCGACGAGCGGCACATGTACCGCTCCAGGTGCGCGGCCCGCGCGCCGCAGGGCGAGCGGGGTGACCAGGCCGCGCAGCCGGCCGGAGAGGCGCGCCAGGCCGCGCACCGGATACGGGTACAGGCGCAGCACGACCAGCCCCGCGGCGAGGCCGGCGAGGAGCGGCACGCCGGCGAGGTAGGCGTTGAGACCGCCGCCCCCCTCGCCGGACCCGGCGATGCCACGCGAGCGGATGAAGACCAGGCCGATCACCGCCAGCGCCACGACCAATCCCTCCGCCACCAGGCGCCGCAGGGTCGGGTGCTCCGGTGCAACGCCGCGGCGGAGCAGCGTTCGCAGGTCGCGAACCGCGACCGGCACGACCATCACCACGCAGGCCGCTACCGCCACCCCGGCGACGCCAAGGGCGAGGCGGAGAGGCAGATCGCCGGCATCCGCGGGCACGATCAGGCGTGCGGCGAGCCAGCCGGCGAGGGCTGTCGGCAGGCACACCAGCGCCGCCTCCGCCAGGGCCGGCAGCAGGAGCTGCCAGGCACCGGCGCCGCGCTCGCGCTGCATGAGGAGGGCGGCACGCCGTCGGTCCGCCAGCAGGACGCCCAGCAGCACCAGGGCCGCCACCGCGATCCCGGCCACGCCGAGGCCCACCAGCCCGAGCAGCAGGAACGCTTGGCGCTCCCCGGCCAGGTAGGCCGCCAGAAGGCCGGGGATCCCGGTCCGCAGCTCCACCGGCAGGAACGTCCCGACGTCGAAGCCCGCGAAGTCGGCCCGCAGGTCGTTGAATGCCACCGACAGCCGCTGCGGGGAGCCGGCCGCGATGCGCGCCCCATCGCCCTGGTAGGCGAAGGTGAAGGTCATGATCCGCGGCCAGGCCGTGAGCAGGGTCCCGAGCTGGTCCGCCGTCACGAGTGCCGCGCCGGCGGCGCTGGCATCGCCCCCATTGGGTGCCACAAGGCGCCGCTCGCCGGCCCAGAACGGCTCCTCCGGATCCGGGATCGTGAAGATGCCGACCACCTCCCCGATGACCAGCGGTTCGGCCTGGTCCGGAAAGGTGATGCCGCCGAACCGCCCAGCCTCGACCATGTCGAGGCGATCGCCGAGCTGCATGCCCATCGCCGACGCGGTGGCCGCGGAGATCGCCAGCTCGAGCCGCACGGTGGCGGGATTCGGCGGGTCCAGCTGGCTCGTCACCGGCAGCGGCGGGACGATGGTGATGCTCCGTGGGGGGCGGCCCTCGGTGAGCTGGATGTGTGTGTCGGCACCGTCGCGCGCCAGCAGGATGAGGGAGCGCCGGAAGGGGTTGGGCGGAACGCCCTGCACCGCGACGTCATAGGCTTCCGTCTCCAACGTCAGGGACGCCGGTTCGAGGACCGCGGAGACGGGCGGCGGCATCTGCGCGTCGAAGGCGGCGGCGAGCCGGTCGGCCTCGTCGAGGAGCTCCGACGCCACCGAGGTCTGCAGCAGCTGTCCCGTGGTCAGCACCACGCTGCGCTCTGCCGGCCCGGCACGTCGCAGCTGGGCCGCCAGTGCGTCGGCGGCGCCGCGCACCGCGAGCATCGGCGCCGCGGCGGCCAGGCCGGCCGTGAGCAGGACGGTCAGCCCCAGCACGAGCAGCGGCACGCGGTCGACCCGCAGGCGGCGCAGCCAGAGGAGGAACGGCGCGATCGGCATCGGTCAGTCCTCGCCGATTCGCAATGCCGAGCCGAGGCCCACCCGTCGCAGCACGAAGGCCAGCACCCCGACGGTCACGGTCAGCGAGACGAGTGCCACCGCCTCGAGCAGCGCGATCTGGCCCCACGGGATGCTGATCTGCAGGTCGGGCACCGGCCGCGTGCCGGCCTGGGTGAGGGTCACGAACGGCAGCACCACCCACGAGATGAGCAGGCCCAGGCCGGTACCGATGAGCAGGCTGACCACCACCAGGATGGCGTTCTCAAGCGACAGCCAGCCGGCCAGCTGGCGAGGCGAGAGGCCGAGCGCGCGCAGCACCGCGAACTCTGTCATGCGCTCGCGCGCCGCCACCGAGGTGGAGACGGCGAATCCGATGGCCGCGAAGGCCGCCGCAGCGACGACGCCGAGCAGCAGCGCGCCGAGGATGCCCAAGGCGACCGGGTCGGTCTGCAGGGCGGCAGTGCGGGTGACCGATGCGATGGTCTCGACACTCTCGAACGGCGGCGCCCGCAGCGCGTCGCCGAGGGCCACCGGCTCGGCGGCGGTCATCCACCACTCGTCCGGCTCGAGCACGGTGGCGCGCGCGAGGTAGGCATCGAGCGCCACGGTGCCGAGGTCGCCGACGATGATCGCCTCGCCCGGGTCGAGTGTTGGGAACGCGTCGAGGTCCTCCTCCAGGCGTAATGGCACGATCCCGTAGCCCAGGTCCGCGGTGGCATCGTCGCCGAGCCCCGCCTCGGTGGCACCCAGGAGCGACCCGTTGACGAGGATCTTTGGAGTGACCCGGCCCGCCGCGACGCCAGCCGGGCGCAGGCTCCACGTCACCGGCGCCAGGCGGCGACGGTCGAGCGCCGCGCCGATCAGGAATCCGAGCCGGTCCGTCACGCCATCGGGTGCCTCCTCGAGGCCTGCCTCCAACGTCAGCTGCCCGCTCGATTCGTACGCTGCGGCCTCGAACCCGCCTGCCGGTGCGGGCGCCCACGCCTGCCACGTGCCCGCGACCGAGGCCTCGAGGCCGACGATGTCGAGGTGGCCGCCCACGGCACGATTGTCGCCGGCAGTCCCGTGCAGCTCGATCGCCACCAGGGAGAGCGGCCCGGTCGGGGCGCCGCCCGCAACCGAGGCGGTGACGAGCGGTGCAACGAGGCGGCTCGGGGTCGCCCCCGGCGCCATCTCGCCGAGCTCGACGCGATGGAAGATCCCGTCGCCATCCACCACCACCAGCGCCAGGGAGAAGGGGGATACCGGCCCGGGCCGCTGGTTCTGCGGTACCTCCTGCGGATCGAAGGGCGGCGGGTCGTCGACGGCCAGCAGGGCGGTAACCGCCACCGCCTCCGCGCCGTCGGGGAGCCGCGGGACGTCGAGCTCCGGCCGCGCGTCGGCGAGGCGCGCCATCATTGCCGCGAATGGGTCGTTGGCCAGGTCGCCGCGGAAGGCCACCACCTCGTCGCCCCGGCGCGCATCGAGCAGCAGCACCTGGCCCCCGCTGCGCCCGCCGAAGGTGACGCCCTCGCGATGCGCGGCCATGACGTCGGAGGCTCCCGCCGCGCGGTAGGCCGATGCGAGGTCGAGCGACGGAACGGCGCCGGCGAAGCGATTCGGCACGACGCGCAGATCCGCACCCACCTGGTAGGCGGCCTGGTCGGCCTGGGAGACGGCCCAGGTCCGTCCGTAGGAGATGGCAAAGATGCCGAGGGCCATGGTCACGATCAGGAGCAGTGCCGCTGGGGCGTAGCGCAGCGGCCGGCGGGCGATCTGCCAGGCCCCCAACGACGCCACCAGGCCTCGGCCGTGGGTCATGCCCGCGTCGGCGAGCCGCGCGACCAGGGGCAGGATGCGCAGCGCGATCACCGCGCCGGCCAGCAGCCCGATCGCGGGGGCCGCAACCAGGAGCGGATCGACCCCCAGCTGGCCGCGCACCGCCCCGGTGAGCGGTGCGCCGAAGGCACGCAGCTGCCAGATCCCGACCCCCGCGATGACGAGCAGCGCGACATCGAGCCCGGCGCGCTCGACCATCCCACTGCTCGCCTGGCGACCCCGCCGCGCGCGCAGCGCGACGAATGATCTGCCCTGCAACAGCGAGGGCATCGCGAGGGCGAGGGCGCATGCTGCCGCAGTGGCCGCCGCCACCGCCTGCGAGAGCGCGGTGACCCGGGGCGTGATGCTCAGTCCGATCTCGTGCAGCGGCCCGGCAGCATTGAACGCCCCGAGAGCCCACGTGGCCAACAACGGCGCCACGATCGCCACGGGCACAGCCAGGACAAGCGCCTCGATGAGCGCCGCGAGGCCAAGCTGCCAGGCACCGGCGCCGCGTGCGCGGAGGAGTGCCGTCTCGCCCCGCCGCTGTTCGATGAGCAGCCCGGCGGTGAGCACCAGGGCGTAGCCCGCCAGCACGGCCAGCTGGATAGCCAGAACGGTGACGCTCATCTGGGCAACGACGAGCGACCGGTCGGCGGCGGCCAGCTTCTCGCCCAGGTCGCTCACCACGTTGAGCTGCGAGCTGGCGACTCGCGACCGCAGCCGCGCCTGCAGGCCCTCGAGGTCGGCGGCGATCGCAGACAGCCGCGCCGCGGTGACCCGCGCCGGGTCGGGGAAGACGCGCCAGGAGACGGCGGAGCCGCCGGCCGTGGCGACCTCGTCATAGCGCGACTCGTCGACGACCATCGGTCCCCAGGTGGTGTACGTCTGGCCGACATCCACCCCCTCGAGGTCCAGCCGCTCGCCCCACCAGTAGCGATCGCTGATCTCGGCCGGGAGCCACGTGCCGACGAGGCGCGCCGTCGTCGTTGCCTCGGGGTCGAGGCGGCTCACCAGGTCCAGCTCGTCGCCGACGGCGTAGCCCAGGCCGGCGGCCGCCTCCGCGTTTAGGGCGACCTCGACGTCCTCGCCGGCCCCGGTCGGCCAGGCGCCGTCCACCAGCGTCGCGTGGGCGGCCAGGTCGTCGAGATAGGCGAAGACGGTCAGCTGGGTGATGTCGTCCGCATCCTGGCCGGGAAGGGTCCACGAGCCGGTGTCACCACGGCGCTGGACGGTGGGTGACTCGTTCGCGAAGAGGAGCGCCGCCTCGTCGCGAACCGCCTCGTCGGTGCGCGCCAGCAGGTCAGGCGGCCCGCCCACTCTGACCTGCAGGCCCGCCGACTGGGCTTCTGCGCTGGCGAGCGAACGCTGCAGGCCGGCCGACGCGACGGCATCGGCGTAGATCAGGCCACCCGCCAGGAAGGCAGCTGCCAGCAGGGTGATGACGGCGGCAGCGCCGACGACCAACCAATCGTGCCGGGCGCGCTGGAGGACGAGCCGCAGGCCGGCGAGCAATCCGTTCACGCGCGCCGCGCCGAGGCGCGACACCCGTCCACCGGGTACCCGACGTTGCATCCCCGCGCGTCGCTCATCATGTCGTGCGTCAGTACCTAGCCTGGTTGGGCGCCTAGCGGTTCAATCGATGCCCGATGCGCCCCGAATGTGACGCGCCGAAGGGCGCTCAGGCCGGATCGAGCGCCGGAAGCTCCCAGCTGCGCACCCGGTCGAGGGCCAGCCATTCCTCGCGCAGGATGGCCATCCCGATCACATCGTGGAAGTCCCCGCGGTGGAACCGCGAGCGCCGCCGCCGCACCTCTACCCGGTACCCCGCCTTCTCGTAGCTGCGGATGGCGCGCGGGTTGTAGTCGAAGACCTCGAGCGAGACGCGTTCCAGGCGCAGCTCCCCGAAGGCAAAGTCGAGGAGCACGTTCATGGCATCAGTTCCGACCCCCGTGCCCCAGCGGCTGGCATCGGTCACGAAGATGCTGGCCCAGGCGCTGCCGTTGGCGGTGTCGATGCCACGAAGCCCAATTGCGCCGATTCCCTCCCGCGAGCCGAGCGGGCAGATCGTGAACTGGTAGGCGCTTCCGGATCCCATCTCCTCGGTCAGCTCGCGGAACCAGCCGTCGACCATGTCGTTGCTGAACGCGAACTTGAAGCCCGCGTAGTGCCCGAGATCGCGATCGTCGATATCGGTGGCCAGCACGTCGGCCTTCTCGGTCATCCGCAGCCACACGCGATGACCGCGCAGCATGGGGGTCGTCATGCCGCGATGATACGTGCTCTACCATCGTGCGCATGACCGATGCGACCACCTTCCAGGGCCGGCTCCTGATCGACGGCGAGCTGCGCGATGCCGCCTCTGGCGCCACCTTCACCACCTTCTCACCGGCCACCGGCACCGAGCTGGGCAGCGTCGCCCGCGGCGCTGCGACCGATGTCGACGCGGCCGTCGCGGCCGCTCGCGGGGCGCTCGAGGGAGCCTGGGCCAGGACCTCGCCCGCCAAGCGCTCGCGCATGCTGCTGAAGCTCGCCGAGCTGCTGGACGCGAACGCCGACGAGCTGGCGACGCTCGAGAGCCGCAACAACGGCAAGGCGCGCTGGCAATGCCTCGCCGAGCTGAAGACCGGCGTCGCGACCCTCGAGCTGTTCGCCGGGCTGGCGCAGCACGTCTACGGCCGCTCTCACGTCGTCAACCCGTCGGTGGTGACGTACACGCTCCGCGAGCCGGTGGGCGTGGTGGGCGCCATCATCCCGTGGAACTACCCGCTCATGATGGCCGCCTGGAAGGTGGCGCCGGCGCTCGCAACGGGCTGCACCATGATCCTCAAGCCCGCCTCCGCGACTCCGCTGACCGCGATTCGTCTCGGTGAGCTGGCCCTCGAGGCCGGCATCCCGGCCGGCGTGCTCAATGTGGTCACCGGTCCGGGCGACGAGGTCGGCGAGGCAATGGCCCGCCACCCGGGGATCGACAAGATCGCCTTCACCGGGGAAACGACCACCGGCCGTCGCATCGCGGCGGCGGCATCCGAGACGCTGAAGCGGGTCTCGCTCGAGCTCGGTGGCAAATCGCCCAACCTCGTCTTCAGCGACGCGGACCTGGACGCGGCCGTGAACGGGTCGCTGTGGGGGATCTACTACTCGGCCGGCCAGTCCTGCGAGGCGCGCTCGCGGCTGCTGGTACAGGACTCGATCTATGACGAGTTCGCGGCGGCGTTCAGCGCCAAGGCGGCCGCGCTGCGCATCGGCGATCCGCTTGGCGAGACGACCCAGGTTGGCTCGCTCATCAGCCGTGCGCATGCGGCGAAGGTGCGCGGGCTGATCGCGATCGGCATCGAGGAGGGGGGTGAGCTGCTCGCCGGAGGCGACCTGGACGGCTCACTCGGGAACGGCCTGGATGCCGAGGCCTTCGTGCGCCCGACCGTCATCGGTGGCGTCGACAATGCCTGGCAGGTTGCCCAGGAAGAGATCTTCGGTCCGGTCGTCACCCTGTCCCGCTTCAGCGACGAGGCGGAGGCGCTGCGCCTCGCCAACGAGGTGCGCTACGGCCTGGCGGCGACGGTGTGGACCGGCGATTCGGCGCGCGGGCACCGGTTGGGCCAGAAGATCCGCTCCGGCGCGGTGAGCATCAACACCCCGTTCGTCGCCTTCCCCGGCATCCCGTTCGGCGGCTTCAAGGACTCCGGCTACGGCCGCGAGCAGTCGATCGATGCGCTGGACCTGTACACGGAGACGAAGGCGATCCTGGTGGGGACGAGCGCCAAGCCGGTCAACCCGTTCGGCGCCTGACCGCCGTGCCACGCATTCGGAGCCGCGCCTGGGTCTCCGCCACGGTGGACGAGGTCTTCGCGTTCTTCGACGAACCGCGTAACCTGGCGCGCCTGAGCCCGCCGCCGGCGACGATCATCGTCGACCGGGTGGAACCTGACCCGCCGCAGAAGGGGAGCGAGTTCACGTTCCGCTACGGCATCGGTCCGTGGATGCTGGGGTCGTGGACCGTGCGCCTCGTGGAGCACGTGCCCGGCGTCCGGTTCCGCGACGAGACGGTCTCCGGGCCGATGCGGCGTTTCGACCATACCCACGCCTTCGAGCCGGCGCGCCGCCGCGGCACCTGGGTGATCGACGAGATCGACTACCACGTGGGTCCGGACGGCCTCCTCGGCCTCGTTGTCGACGCCGCCGCGGGCGTTGCCATGCGAGCCATCTTCGTCATGCGCGCGGCGCTGGGGCGGCGGATTCTGCGCGCCTGACCCGCTCCTCCCACCACAGCCGCGGCACGCCGACCAGCGCCGCGAGGCGTGCCACCCACAGCGTGGGAACGGCCAGCGCGGCGGCGGCGAACGCGAGCCACCCCCAGCCACGCCAGATCGCGAGCCAGATCGCCACGCCGCACAGCGCGAAGCGCAGCGCGAAGTCCCACAGCGTCGATGGGACGAGCACCAGCAGCTGGTCGCCGACGAACGGTGCCTGGTTGGCGGATGCCGACTGCTGGACGAGGGATGCGACGTAGTCCGTCCAGTCGGCTGGCCGCAGGGCGGCGTGGATGGCGAACAGCGCAAGCAGCGCCAGGGCCCCCACGAGGAGCGACCGGCGCAGCCATGGGGCCCGCCACCACAGGAAGGGGATCAACAGCGCGCTCCCATACTTCAGCGCCGCCGACGCGGGCGTCAGCACGGCGCCGGATCGCGACCCGCGCAGAGCGGCACGAGCGGCGCACGCGATCGGCAGCGTCACGTTCAGAGAGACGAGCTCGATCTGGAGCGGCTGGAAGAGGAGCGCAACCCCTGTCCAGCGCCACGAGCCGGTCAGGACCCGGACGCACCCGACGCAGGCGGCGCGATAGGCCCATGTGACCGCCAGCTCGGGCGGGAGGGCGAGCGGAATGGCGAGGTACGCGAAGGTCGGCGGGTAGCGGTACGCCCCCGGGTCGCCGATCATCATCTCGCCGTACAGCGGCTGCCCCTCCAGGGCATGGCGGCCGGCAAGCACGTAGGCATGCAGGTCGTAGCCGATGCCCCCGTCGAGGACGATGATCTCAACCAGGTACGCCGCGAAGCTGATCATCCCGATGGTGGCCAGCGCCCAGAGGGTGGCTCCGGCCCAGGAACGCCGCCGCTGCAGGAGCTGCATGGACCGAGGGTACCGGCGGCACCTTGATTTCGCGACGGTCCTTTGCATCCGGTGGCGGCAACCAGCGGAGTAGCAGCCTCCGTCAGGTCGTTTCGGCAGGGTCCAGTGCACCGCGTGCACAAGAGGCGGTCAATTCATCGGATCCTCCGCCGGACCCCGACATCGGATGCAAGCTAATCCGCCGCTAAGGGCCCGGTAACGCCGCCGCGCCATGATCGGTCTCATGCCCGCTTCAGTTCGCCGCCTCGACGAGGCCAACAGGCTAGGGGACAGGCTCCGCCGTGAACTGGGCGACGAGCTGCGTCGAGCACGCCTGATCGCCGGAATCAGCCAGGGAAGCGTGGGACGGGCGCTCGGCTGCTCCGCTGCGACCATCAGCCGCGTCGAACGTGGCCGCGTCTCCCGGCTGACCATTCGGCATCTCGCGCGACATGCCGCCGTCTTGGGCCTCGTGCTGCGGATCAACATGCTGCCGCTTGGTTCGGCGATCCGGGACGCGGGACAGCTGCGCGTCCTGAACAGATTGGCGCCGCATATCGGTCCACCGTGGAGATGGATCATCGAGATGCTCGTGGCCCCGCACGATCTGCGCGCCTTCGATGCCGGCGCGCTCCAGCCTGGTTGCCGCGTCGCGTTCGACATCTGGTCACGGGTGCGCGACGTGCAGGCCCAGGCACGCGCGAGCCTTCGCAAGCAGCTCGATGGCGGCGCCGACAGGCTCATCCTGGTCTTCGCCGAGACCGAGGCCAACCGCCGTCAGGTTCGCGAAGCCGGCGAGGCGCTGCGCCGTTCCTTCCCGCTCACCACGCGCCAGGTCCTCGCCGCCCTGCACGAGGGACGCGACCCGAGCGCCAACGGGATCGTGTTCATCTGAGCCTCGACCGATGCGTTGCATCGGGTGGTGGCAACCAGCGGAGTAGCAGCCTCTTGCCGCTCCTTTCGGCAGCGTGCCGTGCACCCGCCGCACAGAACCCGGTCAACGCAGCCGCTCCTCCGCCACTTGCCTACATCTAGTGCAACCCCACCGGCCCGGGGCCCCCGGCCGACGCGTGGTTGCAGGCACCTCGTCCCCCGCGTACCGTGGCCCGCACGATGTCCGGCTCCCTGAGCGCCTGGGTGAACCGCTTCCCCGAGGGTTGGTGGGGCTACCACTGGGCGCCCCCGCAGCCGATGAGCGCGGTCGAGATCGTGGGCTCGGGCGCCATCGACCAGCGGCTGATGGCCACCCTCTGGGCGGTCATGGCGCGGCGCAAGAGCGTCATGCTCAGCAGCGAGGCACCGCAGGCCGGCAAGACGACGACCCTCTCGGCGCTCGTCGACTTCCTCCCGGAGGGGACGGTCGGCATCTTCCTGCGTGGCTGGTTCGCCGATTTCGACTGGACCGATGAGGTCCCGGCTGAACGCGGCTACCTGCTCATCAACGAGATGAGCGACCACCTCCCGATCTACGTCTGGGGCCGTGCGGCGCAGGGCGCCCTGCGCCTCGCCGGAAGCGGCTACGGGCTTGGCGCCACGATGCACGCGGATTCCCTTCCGGAGGCGCTCGACGCGCTGCGCGACGACCTCGGCGCGACCGATGCGGACCTCGCCGGCCTCACCATCTACCTCCAGTGGTCGGCGTATCAGACCCCCGCCGGCATGTACCGCCGCGTCGAGGAGGCGTGGCATCTGCGCCTCGACGAGCGTGGTGCGTTGGCACCCGTCCGACTGGCCGCCATCGAGGGCGAGCGCTCCCCGTCGCTGACCGGCGCCCAGCGCCTGCCGGAGCCGCCATTCCTGCCCGATGACGGTGGTCGAGCGCACCGGCCGCTGGTGCACGATCACGCCGCCTACGCCGTCCTGGCGGCCAGCCTGGGGAGGGATGCCGCCACCTTCGAGGCCGAGCTGGCGCATCGGTCCGCCTTCCTTGCCGCGCTGGCCGAGCGCGGCGCCTGTGACCCGGTGAGCGTCTCGATGGCGCTCGCAGACTATGGAGCTGCCCCGTGACCCCCGATCTCTCGACCCGTCCGCCGATCACGACCCTCCGCGAGCTGCGCGAGGCCGGCTACCGGCCGCGCAGCGTGCGTGCCGAGATGCGTGCCAACCTCATCGAGCGGCTCCGACACAGCGCACCGCTGCTGCGCGGCATCCTGGGCTACGACGCGACGGTGTTGCCGCAGCTCGAGAACGCCATCCTGGCCGGCCAGGACGTCATCCTCCTTGGGGAGCGCGGACAGGCAAAGAGCCGCATCGCGCGGGCGCTGACTGCCCTCCTCGACGAGTGGATCCCGGCCGTCGCCGGGGCCGAGCTGCGCGACGATCCGATCGGCCCCATCTCGCCATTCGCGCGGGCCCTGGTGGCCGAGCGGGGCGACGACACACCCATCAGCTGGGTCCACCGCCACGAGCGCTACGCCGAGAAGCTCTCGACGCCCGACATCAGCGTCGCGGACCTGATCGGCGAGGTGGACCCGGTCAAGGTCGCCGAGGGTCGGTACCTGTCCGACGAGCTGACCATCCACTACGGCATGCTGCCGCGCGCCAACCGCGGCATCTTCGCCCTCAACGAGCTGCCCGACCTCGCGGAGCGGATCCAGGTCAGCCTGCTGAACGTGATGGAGGAGCGCGACGTCCAGGTCCGCGGCTACACGGTGCGCCTCGAGCTCGACCTGTTCGTGATCGCCAGCGCCAACCCGGAGGACTACACCAGCCGCGGCCGGATCATCACCCCGCTCAAGGACCGCTTCGGCGCCCAGATCCGGACCCACTACCCCGAAGATGCCGAGACCGAGATGGCGATCATGGAGCAGGAGCGGCTGGCCTTCACCGATGACGAGGCGGTGGAGGGTCGCCCGGTCGAGGTTCCCGGCTTCATGCGCGAGATCCTGGCCGAGCTCTCGCAGCTCGCCCGCCGCTCAACCGAGGTCAGCCAGCGCTCCGGGGTCAGCGTCCGAGTCAGCATCTCCAACCTCGAGACGCTGGTGGCGGCCGCGACCAAGCGTGCCGTGCGGCTCGACGAACCGAGCGCCGCGCCTCGCATCAGCGATCTCTCGGCGGTGGTGGCCTCTACCGCCGGCAAGATCGAGCTGGAGACGCTCGGTGACGAGACGCGCGAGGATCGGGTCATCGACAAGCTCGTGGCGCGGGCTGTGATCAACGTCTTCAACCGGCGCGTGGCGGTCAGCGAGCTGGCGCCCCTGCTGGAGCGCTTCGAGGAGGGAGCCGAGGCCGAGGTGGGGGACATGGTGCCCTCCGTCGTCCACGAACGGCTGGTGGCCGAGCTCCCCGAGCTGCGGCAGGCCATCAGTCGGCTGGAGGTGGGGGAATCACCGGCGGGCGTCGCCTCGGCGGTCGAGTTCGTGCTGGAGGGGCTGCACCTCAACCGACGCCTCAACAAGGAGCGTCGCGGCGGCGGCGTCCGCTACGCGCGCTGATCCCGGAGCGCCGCACATGAGCATCCGCTACACGCGCTGGGACGGCAGCCAGGAGCTGCCGCCCCTCGACGCCGACGACGTCCTCGAGTCGCTCGCCGACGACCTGCTTGCGGAGGGTGACGTGCGTCGTGCCCTGCAGCGCCTCATGCAGCGCGGCATGCAGGGCGCACGCGGCAGCGACGTGCCGGGGCTCCGCGACATCATCGAGCGGCTCCGCGCCCGTCGTCGCGAGGAGCTGGAGCGCAGCCAGCTGGGCGGAGTGCTGGACGGGATCGCCGATCGGCTGAGCGAGGTGTTGCGCCTCGAGCGCGAGGGGTTGGAGCGTCGAGTTCGCGAGGCCGAGCAAGTGGCGCTGGACGCCGTTCCCGGAGCGGGCCAGGATGCGGCACGCATGGCGGAGGAGGTCCTGCGGCGCACGGCGCAGCATCACCGCGACCGGCTTGACGCACTGCCCGATGACGCGGCCGGCCGCCTCCATGGCCTCACCGACTACGAGTTCATGGACGACGCCGCCCGCGACGCCTTCCGCTCCCTGACCGATGAGCTGCGCCAGCAGGTACTGCAGACGTACTTCTCCGGCCTCCGCGACGGCGTCGAGAAGGTCACCGCCGAGGATCTGACCGGCATTCGCGACATGGTTCGGGACCTGAACGCGCTGCTGGAGAAGCACGCCAGCGGCGCCGACACGCGGCCGGACTTCGACCGCTTCATGGCCAGCCACGGCCAGTATTTCCCGCCGGGGATCGGCAGTGTCGATGAGCTCGTCGAGCACCTCCACCGCCAGGCGTCCCAGATGGCGTCGCTGCTCGCCAGCATGAGCCCGCAGCAGCGTGCCGAGCTGCAGCAGCTGATGGACGACCTGCTGCGCGATGACCGCCTGCGCTGGGACATGGCCCGTCTGGCCGGCAACCTCCAGCAGGCGCGCCCCGACCTCCCGTTCGGCGAGCCGTATCCCTTCGGCGGCGACGAGCCGATGGGCCTCGGCGACGCCCTGGCCGCCATCGACCGGCAGCAGCAGTTCGACGCCATGGAGGCCGAGATGCTCGCCGCTCGCGACCCCGATGCGCTCGCCAAGCTCGACCGCGGCGCGCTGCGTGACCTCGGCGGCGACGACGCCATCGACGAGCTCGACCAGCTCGCCGAGCTGACCAGGGCCCTCGAGGACGCGGGCTACCTGCAGCGGGATGGGGGGCGGCTGGAGCTCACCCCGCGGGCGGCCCGCAAGCTCGGCACCCAGGCCCTCGCCCAGATCTTCGGCCGCCTCCGCAGGGAGGGCTTCGGCGGCCACGCGGTGCCGCGTCCCGGCCGTGGCGGCGAGCCGACCGACGAGACGAAGCGCTACGAGTTCGGGGATCGCTTCAGCGTCGACATCAACCGCACCCTGTTCAACGCCATGGGCCGGCGTGGACCGGGCGTGCCCGTGGTCATCGGTCCGGAGGACTTCGAGGTCCATCGGTCGGAGGAGACCACGGTGGCCAGCACCGTCCTGCTGCTCGACATGAGCCGCTCGATGCTGCTGCGCGGCTGTTCGACGGCTGCCAAGCGGGTGGCCATGGCGCTGCATGCGCTGATCGCTACCAAGTACCCGCGGGATCGTCTGTTCGTGGTGGGCTTCGCCTACTACGCGCGCCAGATCAAGCCGGAAGCGATCGCCACCCTGAGCCCGTACGAGTTCGAGTACGGCACCAATCTGCAGCACGCCCTGCTGATCGCGCGCCAGCTGCTCGGCCGTCAATCCGGCGGCAACAAGCAGATCGTGGTGATCACCGACGGCGAGCCGACGGCGCACATCGCCAATGGGCAGGTCGAGTTCAGCTACCCGCCGACCATGCAGACCATGCAGTCCACCCTGCGCGAGGTGGGGCGCTGCACCCGCGAGGGGATCGTCATCAATACGTTCATGCTCGAGCGCTCGCGCTACCTGTCGGAGTTCGTCGACCTCATGTCGCGCATCAACCGCGGCCGCGCCTTCTACGTCGAGCCGGAGCACCTGGGCGAGTATGTGCTCGTCGACTACGTCAACGGGCGAACCAGCCGAGTCGCCTGAGGGCCGCCTGCGGACCGATAAACTCCGCGGCCATGTCTGAATGGGATCCCGAGCTGGCCGTCGAGGAGCCGCTGGCGCGGCAGCTCATCGCCGACCAGTTCCCGGAGCTGGCCGATGCACCGGTACGCCTCCTCGCCGCCGGCTGGGACAACACCGTGTTCGTCGTCGACGAGGTGTGGGCGTTCCGCTTCCCGCGCCGCGCGATCGCCATCCCCGGCGTCGAGCGTGAGATGCGCCTGCTTCCGGCATTTGCCCAGCGCCTGCCGGCCCCGATCCCGGTGCCCCGCTTCCTGGGCACGCCCAGCGCGAAGTTCGGGTGGCCATTCTTCGGCGCGCGCCTGCTGACGGGCGACGAGCCGACGACCGACTTCGACGACGCCTCGCGGACCCGCCTCGCACCGTCGCTGGGGCGCTTCCTGCGCGCCCTCCACCACACGGAGCTGTCCGGCGCCCTGCCCCACGACCCGATGGGCAGGGTCGACATGGCGCGCCGCGTGCCCTTCGCCCGCGCACGGATCGCCGAGCTGGCGGCCAGCGGGCTGGTCGACCATCGGCATGTCGCGGAGGACATCCTTCGGCCGGCGATCGATTTGCCGCTCAGCCCGCGCCGGGTGACGGTCCATGGCGACCTCCATTTCCGGCACGTCCTCGTCGACGCTGGCGGCGCGGATCCGCTGACGGGCATCATCGACTGGGGCGACCTGTGCCGCGGCGACCCGGCGATGGATCTGCACACCGCGTGGAGCCTGCTGCCACCCCTCGCCCGGCCCGCCTTCTGGGCGGCCTACGGACCGATCGCACCGGACCAGGCGGTGCGGGCGCGAGTGGTTGGCCTCTTCCTGGGTGCGGTGCTCGCGCTGTACGGCGATCGCGAGGGGCTGCCGGCGCTCCGTGACGAGGCGCTGGCCTCCCTGGATCGGGTGCTGGTCGCGTGACGTGACGCCACGGGGGATCAGCCGGTCATGATGCGCAGATGAAGATCGGCGTCCAGGTCCCCGAGGTCGAGTACACCATCCCGTGGGTCGAGCTGCGGCGAATGGTGGAGACCGCGGAACGCATCGGCCTCGACTCGATCTGGGTCGGCGACCATCTCCTCTACCGCGGCGATGGGCTGCCGGAGCGCGGTCCCTGGGAGGCGTGGTCGACGCTCGCGGCCATCGCCGCGGTCACCGAGCGCGTCGAGCTCGGGCCGCTTGTCGCGGCCACCAGCTTTCACAACCCCGCCATGCTGGCCAAGAAGGCGGCCACCGTCGACGAGATCAGCGGCGGCCGGTTGATCCTGGGTCTCGGCGCCGGCTGGAACGAGGCCGAGTACCGGGCGTTCGGATTCCCGTTCGACCACCGGGTGAGCCGCTTCGAGGAGGCGTTCACTATTATTCGCACCCTGCTGCGCGACGGTCGAATCGACTTCCACGGTGAGCACTACGAGCTCGACGACTGCGTCCTCCTGCCGCGCGGGCCGCGGACGCACGGGCCACCGCTGATGGTCGGCAGCATCGGCCCGCGCATGCTGGCCATCACGCTTCCGCACGTCGACGCCTGGAACGCGTGGTTCACCTGGTTCGGCAATTCGGTCGAGGGCTACCGCGAGCTGCGGACGACGGTCGACGCGGCGTGCGTGGCCGCGGGCCGCGACCCGGCGAGCGTCGAGCGCACGGTGGCGCTGTTCGTCCAATTCCCCGGAAAGCAGGGGCGCCAGCTCGGCGATCTCTCGCGGCCCGACGTCACTGCGCTGCCTCACGAACCCGGTCCACTGGCTACCGTCCTGCGCGCGTTCGCCGCGGAGGGCATCGGCCACGTGCAGCTGGTGCTCGACCCCATCACCGTCGAGACCGTCGCGGCGCTCGAGCCGATCATCAGGGAGCTCGCCGCCTCCCCGGCCTGAGCGGGATTCGTTGAAGCGCCTGCTATCCTCGGCGCGCATGCAGGAATCCCTTCCGCCGCTCCCCATTGGACGCAGCGGCGCCATGCGCGCAGAGCCGGTCACCAACGTCGCGGGCGAGCATGCCGTGCTGGTGCGCGACGGTGACCGCACCCGCGCCCTCGTCGCGGCGACCCGCTCCGGCAGCGGAGAGACCCTTCTCGTCATGCCGCTCGACGAGGAGGTCGAGGTCCGAGTGGACGGCGACGCGCTGGCGCTGTACGTCGCTTCCGGCTCCGTACCGGCACCCGCCGGTGGCGGCGCCCTTCCCACGTGGGCAAGCGCCATCGGCCTCCTGCTGCTGTTGGCGATCGTCGGCTTCGCGGTGCTCGGCAGCCTCACCTTCTTCGGATGGCTCTTCGGCAGCGCGCTGGGCTCCCGATGAGGAACGCGGTCGACCGCGACCCGCCCCCGGAACGGCAGGCCAATCTGCCGCCGACGAGCGGCATCATCGCGATGCGCATCGGGCTCGAGTTCGGTTCGCCCGCCGAGTTCGCCAGCACCCTCGAGCGTGCCCTGGCGCGCGGCGGAGAGCGTGGAGCGACGATCGTGGCGCTCCTCGACCGCGGCGACCTGGCCATCCACATCCCCCGCGAGGACGGGCCGACCTGGAACACGGTGCCGCTCGTGCACCTGCACAGGGGCCGTGAGGCGAGCCCGGCCCAGTGGGGCACGGCGAACGCGATCCTCGAAAAGCTCGAGCGCTATCGCTGACCTGACCGATGGACGACGAGACCCGCTTCGACCGCGAGGATGCGTCGCCGATGAAGGACGCACAGCAGCGCGCCCTGCGGTCGATGATGGGGCGCTTCGCAACCGGGGTGACCGTGGTCGCGGCGCGCCACGGTCCGCTGCTGGCAGGCATGACGGCGAACGCCATCGCGAGCATCAGCATCGACCCGCCGCTCCTGCTGGCCAGCGTGAACCGGCGTTCCGAGACGCACACCGCCATCGTGCAGAGCCACGCCTTCGCGGTCAGCGTGCTGTCCGATGGACAGCGTGCGGTCGCCGACTGCTTCGCCCAGCCGACCACCGCCGAGAAGCTGCGCCGCTTCTGCGACGCGCCGTGGCACGAGGGCGAGACCGGCTCCCCGATCCTCGAGGGAGCGATCGCGTACTTCGACTGCCGAGTGACGGCGCGCCACGAGGGTGGCACGCATTCGGTCTTCATCGGTGAGATCGTGGCGGGCGGCTACGACCCGTCGGTCGATCCGCTCATCTGGTTCGGCAGCCGCTACCGCACGCTCTCACCCGTCGCGGAGGTGGACCCGTGAGCGGCATCCCGGCCTGGGAGCGTCTACGCGCCGCGGACCGGCGGCCGCTCGTCGTGCGACCCGTGCGGCGCATGACGATCGCCACACTGCTCATCGATGACCACGACCTCCCCGACGTCGAAGGCGCGACCGTCTTCGACGCCTGGCCAGTGCCGGAGGGCTACGTGGTGCGGGCGGCGCTCCTGGACGATGCCGTCGTAACGCCCTACGAGGTCAGCGCGCGCAGTCTGCGCGTCGTCAATGGCGACGGACGCCTGGAGGCGCTGCTCGGCTCGGGAGCACCGGTGGCGGCTGCCGGTGAGCTGGAGCGACAGGCGTGCGCGTGTCGCGGGGTGAGCAGCGACGCGGTGTATCGGGCGATCGGAAACGGCTGGTCGACGGTCGATCAGCTCAAGCGGGCGACGCGAGTGGCCTTTGGTGAGTGCCAGGGCCGGCGCTGCGTGCCGTGGCTCGCGGCGCGCCTGGAGCTGGATTCGGGGGACCCACGCGCCATCCTCACCCCGCGGCCGCCTCTCGTGCCGGTGCCCGCCTCGGTGCTCGCCGCTTACGCGGACGGCGCAGGCGTCTCGCCGCTCGCCGGCTCGGATCCAGCCAGCGCCTGATCGTCGTCGTCCTCGTGGGCGAGCAGCTGCTCCACGAAGTCGACCAGCTCGCGGAAGTCGAACGGCTTGCGGATGACCGGCGCCAGGTCGGCCAGCCGCTCGGCGTCCTCGTCGCCGACCGCGGTGCAGAAGAGGATCGGGATGTCGCGATACTGCGGGCGCTCGCGCAGCGAACGGACGACCTGCGCGCCGTTCTCGTCGGGGAGCATGTGGTCGAGGATGAGCAGCGCCGGCTGGGTGCCGCCATCGACGAGACGCGTGTAGAGCGCCTCGGCGGTATCAAACCCCTCCGCCGCATGGCCGACCTCCTCCAGCACCGCCACCATGGCCGCGCGGATGAGAGGCTCGTCGTCGACGATCCAGACTGGTCCGCTCACGCTTCTCCTTCTTTCTGGTCGGGCGGCCGGGCGGCTACTCGGTGGCGTTCATGGCGTCGAGCCCCTCGCCCATGATCTGGAGGGCGCGGTCCACCTCTGCGTCCGTGGTCACCAGCGGCGGGATGATCCGTACCACCTGCCCGTGCATGCCGCAGGTGAGGAGCAGCATGTTACGGGCCAGCGCCTCGGCGAGGAGGCGCTTCGCGAGATCCGGCCGTGGGGCGAGGCCGTCCGGGTCGGCGAACTCGATCGCCACCATCGCGCCGCGGCCGCGTACCTCTGCGACGAACGGCTGCCCGCCGGCATGTGCGCGCAGGCCGTCGAGCAGGCGCTTCCCGATGGCCGTGGCGCGCTCGGCAAGTCGCTCGTCTTCGATGACATCGAGGGTCGCGAGGGCGGCCGCGCAGGCGACCGCGTTGCCGCCGTAGGTGCCGCCGTGGGCGCCCGGCGAGAAGCGGGCCAGCAGCTCGCGCGAGGCCATGATCCCCGACAGCGGCAGCCCCGATGCGATGCCCTTGGCCATGACCACGATGTCCGGCCGCGCATCGGTCCATTCGGTGGCGAAGAAGCGTCCCGTGCGGGCGAAGCCGGTCTGCACCTCGTCGACGACGAGCAGGATGCCGTGCCGGTCGGCCAGCTCGCGCAAGGCGGGCAGGAAGCCGTCCGGCGGCACCACGTAGCCGCCCTCCCCGAGGATCGGCTCCACCAGGAAGGCGGCCACGTCATCGGGATAGACGAGCGTGGCAAACAGCTCGTCGAGCGCCGCCATGGTGGTCGCCAGGGCCTGCTCCTCACCACCCAGGCGCAGCGGGTAGGGGAACGGCACGAAGTGCACCCCGCCGAGCAGCGGCTCGAAGTGGCCGCGGTACTTGACCCCGGAGCTGGTGAGCGCCATCGCACCGTGCGTCCGGCCGTGGAAGCCGCCGCGGAAGGCGACCACGTTCGTCCGATGGGTGGCCATCTTGGCGAGCTTCACCGCGGCCTCGATCGCCTCGGCCCCCGAGTTGGAGAGGAAGAGCCCGTAATCGGTCGCGGGGGCCGCATTCGGGAAGCGCCGCGGCAGCCGCTCGTGGAGCTCCAGGCCCGGCTGGTGGTAGACGATGTTCTGCTGGAGGTGGATGCCGCGCGCCGCCTGCTCCGCGATCGCCGCAACGACCCGTGGATGGGCGTGCCCGGTGTTCACGACCCCGATGCCGCTGGTGTAGTCGAGGTAGCGCTGCCCGTCGACCGTCTCCAGCCAGGCGCCGTCGCCGCGCTCGATGATGAGATCGGTGTAGCGCGCCCAGACGGCCGGGACGCCGTCGCGCAGCGCTCCCCAGTCGGTCAGAAGGTCGGTGGCGTGTTGATCCATAGCAGGCGCGTCTCCCCACTGGCGGCGTTCCGCCAGCGATGCGGCAGGGTGGATGGAAAGTGGAGGGCGTCGCCGGACGCAAGGTCGTGGCACTCGTCGGGACCGATCCAGACCGTGACCGCACCGTCCAGGACGAAGAGGAACTCCTCGCCATCGTGGCTGTAGTCGCCGTCGCTGGAGGCACCCGGGGCGAGGACGAAGAGCTGCGGCTCCAGTTGCGACGCGCCGACGGCGAGGCGCTCGATGCGCACCCCGTCGCCGAGGGTCATGGCGGTACGTGCTTCGCGTCGCACGATCCGCTGGGGAGCGCCGTCGCTGAAGAGGGCCGCGAGAGTCGTGTCGTAGGCATGCGTGATGCGCCGCAGGGCGGCCACGCTCGGGTTGGCGGTGCCGCGCTCGATCGCCGACAGGTGGCTCGGCGAGACGCCCGTTCGCGCGGCGCCTGCCCGCAGGCTGAGCCCGGCCTGCTCTCGCAGCGCGCGCAGACGCGCGCCGTCCAGGTGCTCGCGGGTCGCCGCTCGGCGCCGGTCCGCGGAGAGGATGCGCCGGATGCCCGGCGCGTTGACCCGCTCCACCTGGCGCATGCGTCGCACGTCGCGCAGTCGGCCGAGATCGGCCTCCGTGTAGAGGCGGTAGCCGGCACGCGTGCGCTGGGGACGCACCAGGCCCTGTCGCTCCCAGTGGCGCAGCGCGGATGGCGAGACGCCGACGGCGCTGGCCGCCTCGCCGATGCGCAGGCCGATCACGGATTCACCAGCGCATCGGCCCGCGCCTGGCGGCGCTGCGTCCAGATCTGAAGCGCGATGAACAGGAAGGCGACGAGGAAGATCAGCGTGCCCAGCACGTTGACCTCCGGCGGCACACCGATGCGGCTGACGCCGAAGACCCACAGCGGGAAGGTGCTGGTGCGGCCGGAGACGAACGAGGTGATCACGTAGTCGTCGATCGACAGCGCGAAGGCGAGCAGGGCGGCGGCCAGGATGCCCGGGAAGATGAGCGGGAAGGTCACCTTGCGGAAGGTGGCCCACTCGTCGGCGCCGAGGTCCATGGCCGCCTCCTCGAAGGTGCGATTGAAGCCGGCCAGCCGCGCCCGCACGGTCACCACCACGTAGCTGATGTTGAACATGACGTGGGCGATGGTGATGGTCGTGATGTCGCGCTGGATGCCGATCGACACGAACATGGACAGCAGGCTGGCGCCGAGGATGATCTCCGGCGTGGCCATGGGCAGGAAGATGAGCAAATTGAAGCCGTCGCGGCCGCGGAACTCGTAGCGGGTGAGGGCCAGCCCGATGAGCGTCCCGAGGGTGGTGGCCACCAGCGTCGAGACGATCGCGACCGTCAGGCTGGTGATCATCGGACCGGTGATGTCCGGCCGGCCCCACACATCGAGGTAGTTGCGGAACGTGAAGCCCTGCCAGGTGATGTTCTGGCGGCCGCCCGGGTCGTTGAAGCTGAAGGCGATCATGACCGCGATCGGCAGGAAGAGGTAGACGACCGCCAGCGCGGTGTAGACCGGCAGGATGGCAGTGGCCAGCCGATGGCGCAGCGAGCGGCGGGGGATGGGCGCGTCCCCGGGTACCCGCGCGGTGGCGACGGCGGCGCTCATCCGCGGGTCAATTCGCCGGCGCCGACGACCTTGGCGTAGATGCCGATCAGCACCAGGATGGCGGCCATCAGGACGAAGCTCAGGGCCGCCGCCTCCGGGTAGTTGTTGTTGTTCAGGAAGAGGCGTTGGATGACGTTGCCGATCATGGTCGTGTCGCGGCTGCCGAGGATCTCGGCGTTGATGAAGTCACCCACGGCCGGGATGAAGGTCAGCAGGGTTCCCGCGAAGACGCCCGGCATGGAGAGCGGCAGGGTGACGCGCAGGAACGCCTGGAAGCGGCTGGCGTACAGGTCGGTCGCCGCCTCCACCAGGCGGACGTCGATCTTCTCGAGCGCGACGTACAGCGGCAGCACCACGAACGGCAGGAAGTTGTAGGTGATGCCGCTGATCACTGCCACCGGGGTGGCGATGAGCCGGAATCCGTCGCCCAGGATCCCCAGGTCCTTGAGGGTGCCCAGCACGAAGCCGTTGTCGGCCAGGATGAGCTTCCAGCTCAGGGTGCGGATGATGAAGCTGGTGAAGAACGGCAGGATCACCAGCAATAGCAGGATGCTCTTGAAGCGCCCCCCGCGGAAGGCGATGGTGTAGGCCAGCGGATAGCCGATCGCCATCGTCAGGACGGTGACGATCAGCGCGTACTCGATGGAGCGGACGAACTGGGTCGACCAGTTGCCGATCGCCTCCGGATAGATGCCGAAGTTGAAGGTCTGGACGAATCCGCTGCCGAGCGACCCGGTCTGCAGGCTGACCGATGCCATGACCAGCATCGGGACCAGGAAGAAGACGAGCAGCCACAGGCCGCCCGGCAGCAGGAAGAGGTACGGCGTGAGCCGGCGAAGGCGACGCGCGAGCATCGGTCTATCGCGGCGTGATCAACGGGCTCCTCAGCCGGCCACGACCTCGTTGAACAGGTCGTTCCACTGGGTCTCCTCTTCCTCGGTCAGCTGCTTGTACGGGTAGACGTTCTGCAGCGTCGCGTCGTCCGGGAAGGCGGTGGCCGAGATGACGTCCAGCGCATCGGCCCATTCGGTGTCGCCCTCGTCGCGTGCGGTCTCTGCGTCCGCCGCGACCTGCTCGGCGACGCCCTTGACGGGGCTGAAGTAGCCGACGTACTCGGTGAGCGGCACCGCGTTGGCGATGTCGTACCAGAAGTTCATCATCAGGTGCGCGTCGAGCGGGTGATCCGCCTTCTTGGGGATGCACATGTTGTCGGTCCACAGCATGCCGCCGGACTCGGGCACCACGAACTCGACCGCGTCGTTGTCGTAGAGCTTCATCTGGCTGACGTCGCCGGACCAGGCGACGGTGGCCCACAGGTTCCCGTTGGCCAGCTCGTCGTAGTAGTTGTTGCCGTAGAAGTTGCGGAACTGGCCACGCTGGGCCGCTTCCAGCAGCTTGTCCTTGGCGGCGGTCACCTGCTCGATGGTGGCCTCGGCGGGGGCGACGCCGTTGCTGAGAAGCGCCAGGCTCATGGTGTCGCGCATCTCGCTGAACAGGCCCACGTGGCCGGCGAAGGCCGGATCAAGCAGGTCGTCGAACGTGGTGATCTCGCGGCCGGTCAGGTTCGGGTCGTAGCCGATGCCCGTGATGCCCGACTGCCAGACCATGCTGTACACGTTGCCGTCGTCGTACCACGGGTTCTTGTACAGGTCCTGCGCGCTGGCGTCGAAGTTCGGAATCTTGCTCTTGTCGAGCGGCTCGAGGTAGTCGAGGCGGATCATGCGTTCGATCATCCAGTCGGTGAGGACGATGAGGTCATAGCCGGTCGAGTTGCCGGCGGCGAGGTCGGGCTGGATACGCCCGAAGAACTCCTCGTTGTCGTTGACGTCCTCGCTGTAGCTGACCTCGATGCCGGTCTCGTCCTGGAACTTCTGAATCGTCGGGTACTCCCCGGATTCCTCGTCGATGTCGATGTAGGCCGGCCAGTTCGCCCAGATGAGGGTGCCCGCCGGCTCCGCGGGCAGGGAGGCCGGCACTGCCGACGCACGCTGCGAGCCGCTGCCACCGGGAGTGATGCCGCACGCGGCGAGGATCGCCGGCAGGGACAGCGCCGATGCGGTGATCAGGCCCCCCTTGCCTGCCTGGCGCAGGAATCGGCGACGGCTGATCCGTCCCTGGGCGAGCGCCCGCGCGATGGCGCGCTCGACCTGCGTCTGGTCGTTCCGCTGGTCAGTCATCCGTGGTCTCTCCTCCAGCCTGGTCTGTTGATGCCACCGGGGCGGCACCGATGACGAAGGTGTGCTCGGGGCGCCAGGTGAGGCGCACCCGCTGTCCGTCGGCGTGCGCTTCCGAGGCGCCGCCGGTTTCGATGTTCTGGGCGTAGACGGTGAGGCGCTGCCCGGTGGGTGTCTCGACGAGGTACTGGGTGCTGACACCGATGTAGCTGGCGTCGAGCACCGTGCCGTCGAGGGCGTTGAATCCGTTGCTCGTAGCCTGGCTCCCCTCTGCGACGGCCTCGACGCGGAGCTTCTCCGGGCGCACGCCGATGCGCACCTTCGCCCCGCCGTTGACCGATGCCGATGGGACGCGCAGGACCGTTCCGTCGCCGAGTCGAACGACCGAGAGCGGGTCGCCCGTTTCGGCGACCTCGCCGTCGAGCAGGTTGCTGACGCCCAGGAAGCCGGCGACGAAATCGGTCGCCGGGCGCTCGTACAGCTCCTCCGGCGGCCCGAGCTGCTCGATGCGGCCGTTGCGCATGACCGCGATGCGGTCCGACATCGTCATCGCCTCTTCCTGGTCGTGGGTGACGAAGATGAAGGTGATTCCGATCTCGCCCTGGATGCGCTTCAGCTCGACCTGCATCTGCTTGCGCAGCTTGAGGTCGAGGGCGCCGAGTGGCTCGTCGAGGAGCAGCACCTTGGGATGGTTGATGAGCGCGCGCGCCAGGGCGATGCGCTGCTGCTGTCCGCCCGACAGCTGGTGGGGCTTGCGGGACTCGTACCCCGGCAGCTCGACCAGCTTGAGCATGAACTCGACCTGGTGGCGGATCTCCGCGGCGGGGATCTTGCGCCGGCGCAGGCCGAATGCGACGTTCTCGTAGACGTTGAGGTGGGGGAACAGCGCGTAGTTCTGGAAGACGGTGTTCGTGTCGCGCTTGAACGGCGGCAGCTCCGTCACCTCCTCGTCGCCGAGGCGGATGGTGCCCGAGGTGACCTCCTCGAAGCCGCCGATCATGCGCAGCGTGGTGGTCTTGCCGCAGCCTGACGGACCGAGGAGAGAGAAGAACTCGCCGCGCTCGATATCGAGCGTCAGATCGTCGACGGCGATCACGTCACCGAAGCGCTTGGTGACCCGTTCGAGCCGAACGTCCGGCTGCGGCACCTGGCGAGATCCTCATCGGGCCCGCGGATCAACCTTGTCGCGTTGCGACAGGGTTCGCGGAGGTGCGCGGAGTATCCGTCGGGTTCAGCGGGCTGTCAACGCGAAACGCGCGCGATTTCGGTGCAACCAACGGGGCGAATCGGGCGTCGTACGCGTACCGATGGCAAAGCCCAACCACGCCAAGCGCTCCCGACCCCGCCAGGCGCCCGCGCGCCGGCATCGGTCCGCACGCCTGCGGGTGGCCGAGCAGCGGACCCGTCGCGACATCGAGCGCTGGCGCCGCAGCCAGGGTTGATCGCCCGCCTCGACTATTCTTTGGGATACAGCCCCACTGAATCCGCAATCGAGGCACCGCACCGACCCATGGACTTTGCCCTCTCGCCCCAGCACGAGGAAATCCGGCGCACCGTGCGCGATTTTGCCGAGCGCCGCATCAAGCCGGTCGCCGACGACCTCGAGCGCAGTGGCGAGTTCCCGATGGAGATCATCCGCGAGGCGGCGGGCCTTGGGCTGCTGGGCGTCCCATACCCCGAGTCGATCGGGGGCACGGGACTCGATTCGCTGGCCTACGCGATCACCGTCGAGGAGCTGAGCCGCGCCAGCGGATCCGTGGGCATCATCGTCAGCGCCCACACCTCGCTCGGCTGCAACCCGGTCTGGCTCTCCGGCACGGACGCGCAGAAGGAGAAGTACCTGCGCCCGATGGCGTCCGGGGAAGTGATCGGTGCATACGGCCTCACCGAGCCCGGCGCGGGGAGCGACTCCCGTGGCACGCGCACGCGTGCCCACCGCGACGGTGACGGATGGGTCCTCAACGGAGGCAAGCGCTTCATCACCAACGCGGGGGTGGCGGGCACCTACATCGTCACGGCAGTGACCGACCGCGAGGAACAGAGCGGCAAGATCAGCGCCTTCATCGTGGAGGCCGATACGCCCGGCTTCTCCATCGGTCGCATGGAGGAGAAGATGGGGCTCCATGCCAGCAATACCGGCGAGCTCATCTTCGAGGACTGCCGCATCCCGCTCGACAACCTGCTGGGCGCCGAAGGGGAGGGTGACAAGCTGTTCCTCAAGACCCTCGACGGCGGACGGATCGGTATCGCGGCGATGGCGCTGGGGCTTGCCCAGGCGGCGTACGAGGCGGCTGCCGCCTATTCGCTGGAGCGCAAACAGTTCGGCCGCCAGATCGCGACCTTCCAGGGGGTCGCATTCATGATCGCCGACATGGCGATGAAGATCGACGCGGCGCGCCTGATGACCTATCGGGCGGCGTGGCTCAAGGATGGTGGCAAGTCGTACACGACCGAGGCGGCGATGGCCAAGCTGTTCGCCTCCGAGGTGGCACGCGACGTCACCAATGATGCCGTCCAGGTGCACGGCGGCTACGGCTACATCACCGAGTACCACGTCGAGCGCTTCCTGCGTGACGCGAAGCTGACCGAGATCGGCGAGGGGACGAGCCAGATCCAGCGGATGGTCATCGCGCGCAACCTGCTCGGCGTGCGGGCGATGTAGGGGCACATGGTGGCGGCCCCCGGCCGGGTCCTCGCCGGCGCCCTCGGCGCGCTGGCGATCATGGTGCTCGGGCTGCCCGTCGGGCGGGTCGCGGCGGCGAGCCCGCCGGCCGCCATCACCCTGCCCGGTGCGACGGTCGCGTCGACGGTGGCCGACATCGACGCGGACGGGGTGCGGGAGATCGTGCGCGTCGGTCAGGATGGGGGGCGGACCGCGGTCGAGGTCTGGGACCTCGATGGCGGCGCCTGGCGGCTGCGGGCCAGCGCTCCGCTGCTGCGCTACAGCAGTGGACTTGGGCGACTCGTCCGGGTCAGCGGCGGGATCGCGGCGGACGCGGCGGTGGCCCTGCTGCCGATCCGTCGCGGTGGCGCACCCGCGGTGCTCCTCTTCACCGCCGGCTCCGGCTCCACCTTCGCGGGTGTGTGCTGTACCGATGCCTGGTTGGTGGGCCTCGACGACGGGGCGGATCTCATCCTCGACCGGCTCGCGGGCATGCCGCGGCTGATGACGAATGTGGGACGCGTCGACCTTGACGGCGATGGGACCGATGAGCTCGTCGTCAGCCTGCCACCTACGCCAGTCACCCCGATCTCGGTGCAAACGCTCCGCCTCGCCGGGACGACGCTGGAGCCGCTCGGCGCCGCGCTCCGCATCGATGCCGGCCAGCTCGCCACAGGCGATATCGATGGGCGACCGGGCGAGGAGATGCTGTTCGGTCCGACGTTCGGCGGGGAGACGGTGCGCCTTCGACTCGACGCGGCCGGTGAGGCGGTGGCCGACCGCGCGCGGCTGCCGCGCATCGGTGACGACACCGGCGACCTGCCCCATCCGCTCGCCGCCGGCGAAGGGATGCTCCTCGTTGCCGGGTCGTCGAGCATCGCAGCGGTCGACTGGCCCGACGATGGTCCGCCGACCATCCGCGACGTGGTCCCGAACACGTGGTCCGCCGCGCCGCTCGGGGCGCCACGAGATCGTCTCCCTCCCATGGTCGTGACGCACGATGCCGCCGCGTCGTCCGGCGAGGTCAGCGTCATCGACGCCGCGTTTCACGAGATCGGCCGGCTGCCATCCTGGAGCCACGCATTCGACGATTGGCTCGACTTCGTCAACCTGCCGAGGCTGGACGTATCCACCGACTTCGTCTGGCCCCTCTCCGGGGCGGTGCCGGATGGCCTCCCCGACGGCACACCGGCGATATTCCTGTCCGGGCGGCTGGTCGTGGCCCCGGCCAGCGGCCCCGAGCGCGCCGAAGGTGACCTCGTCGTCGGCGGCGCGGTGATCGGGGTCGCGGGGGGCGATGAGCCGTGGCTCGTCATCAGCAGTGGTTTCGGACAGCCGGCCGGCGGCAGCGTCTTCCTGGCCGACGTTGGCGCGGCTGATTCCACCGTGACGGTGACTCGCCTGCGCTCGGTCGCTGACGGTGCCGGCGACCCGATCCATGTTGCGCCGGGCCATGGCGCGGTCGCGGCCGCGGACGGTGTGGTCCTCACCGCCGGTGGGACCCTCCCGATAACGATTGACGCACCGCCGGGGACGCGTGTCATGGTCGCGGTCGACGGATCCGCGCAGGAGGGGATGGTTGGCGAGGAGCGGCTCGTCATCGACGCCGACCTCCATCGCGCGGGCACGTTGGCGCGGGAGAGCGATGTCTTCGTGGTCGCAGTCACGCCAGGCGGTAACGGGACGCTCACCCGTTGGCGGGTGTCCGTTCTCTTGGCCGCACCGACGCTGTCGGCGGCCTCCGCGGCAACGCCGTTCTCGTTCGAAGCGGCGATAGCGGGCACCGTTTCCGCCTACGCGACGGTGGCGATCGACGGCGACGCCGTGCCGGTCGACCCGCAGGGTAGGTTCACGGCCCAGCGCGATGCGGGTCCTTGGCCGGCGGACGTGCGGATCGTCGCCACCGACGCCCTGGGACGCGAATCGGTGGTGACGGTGACGGTGGTGGGCTTCCTCGACTATCGCTGGATTCCCTGGCCACTCCTTGCCATCGCGAGCACGACTCTCCTCGGCGTCGTGCTGTACCTCCGCGCGGGTCGGCGGCGGCCGCGGCCGGCTGTTGCGGGCGGCGAGGAGATGGGCACCTGGGAGGAGCTTGGGGAGAACGACGATCTCGCCCACTGGGAGGGACCCGCACCGTAACGCCGGCTGCTACGCTTCGGCTCGATGACGCTCGCCGACCGGGCGTCCAAGCAGGAGTGCCACCACCATGAGCAGCCGTATCGACGAGCTGGACGCCATCGTCCGCC
>JBDTQJ010000001.1:0-46517 GCA_039932235.1 Chloroflexota bacterium | reverse complement strand
TGTCCCATCACGCGGGCGAACGCAATTGCGCTGGGTGATCTCCCCGGAAGTGTCCGGACGATCGGCCTATGGCAAGCGAGGCCCTCCGAGATCACGATCCCGCCGTCATGGTTGATTCGAACCTGCTCGCGCAGCTCCTTGCCTACGCAGCCCTGCTCGCTGCGACAATCGAGTACTGCGAGCTCGTCAAGCGACGCGCGGTCCAGCGCACCGTCCGCCTGGAGGCGCGCATGGCGCAGGAAGCCGGACTGCGCGGTCTGGTGCGGCTCTTCCTGGCTGACGAGGCTGGGCACGAGCGGGCTCGCTAGATACGGCACGCCGTCTGCATGCTTCGGAGGTGAGGGTCGGACGCGCTCGGGCGTGCGGCCCTCTCCTCGTGGGCGTGTTGCGCCGAAGGAGGGCACGACCTAGAGCGTCGTGAAGAGCCCGGCCAGCACCGTGAACGTGTTGGTCAGGATCATCACCCCGACCATGACGATGAAGGCGCCCGACACGAGCTCGACCCCACGGTGGTGCCGGCGCAGGAAGGTCAGCAGCGGCCGGAGGCGCGGGAGCGCCACCGCGACGGCCAGGAACGGGAGGGCCAGGCCGATGGAGTAGGCGGTCAGGAGGAGCGCGGCTGGGCCAACCTGCTGGGCGGAGCCGGCGAGCATCAGGATCGAGCCGAGGACCGCCCCGATGCACGGCGTCCAGCCGATCCCGACCAGCGCGCCCAGCGCCGCCGACCTCAGGAAGCGCCCGACCGGGAGCCGCTGTGCGGTGACCGGCAGCGCGCCGGTGGTGGCGAGCGGCCCCCACGCGGCCATGGTGGCCAGCCCAAGGATGACCACCAGCACGCCGGCGACCTCCCGCACCCCGGGAACCGCGAAGAGCCGCGCGCCGATGAGCCCGGCCGAGATGCCGAGCAGCACGAACACCGCGCCGAACCCGGCGACGAACAGCAGCGCCTGGACGAGGACAGAACGGGTGGGCGGCGGCGCACCGGCGCCGTCGGGGCCTCCTCGCGCCAGGGGCGCGGCAGCCGCCTCCGACAGGAAGGCCAGGTACACCGGAATGAGCGCCAGGACGCATGGCGAGACGAAGCTCACCAGGCCAGCCACCAGCGCGAGTGCGAGGGTCAGCGGCTCGCCATTCACCGCCAGAGGAAGCTGACCGGCGCCGCGTTGGGCTCCAGCGCAATCGGCTGAGCGATGATCCAGAGGCTCAGCACGGTGTAGCCGATCATCAGGAGCACGATCGGCAGGCCGGCGACGATCGGGTGCCCGGGGGCATCGCGGAGCGCGATGCGGTGCGCCAGCACGACCGCCGCGATGTGCCCGATGACGATGGCAGCCACGGAGCCGTACCAGACCACCGCGACGGGGATGAAGTTGATGGTGGGTGCCACGCTGGTGAGCGGGTCGCGCAGCAGGTCCGGCAGGTACAGCACGTTCTGGATGATGAGCGTCGCGTAATGCGCCAGCAGGTAGCCGGCAGCAATGGGCAGCAGCGTCGCCGCGTACTCGCCGGTCACCCCGCCGAGCGGGAGACGGCCGGTATCCCGGGCGTTGAGCAGCCGGCTCAGGTAGGCGGCGACCACGAAGGCAAGGAAGAAGGCGGACCACAGACCGATGAGCCCGAGGGTGTCGATGCTGATCACGCCGTAGTACGGCCCCACCATCGACGTGGCACCGGGCAGCGCCGCGTTGAGCGCGTTGCCCCACAGCGACGTCTCGCGCATGCCGTCGTACGTGACGCCGGCCAGGGCCAGGACGATGAAGGCCGCGTCCGACCAGCCGGCGCGGCGCACCTCGGTCAGGCCGGCCAGCCAGGGGCGGAGCTCGGCGCGCCGCTCGCCGGGCTCCGCGGCCGCCGCGCATTCGGGGCAGTCCACGCAACGCGCTGGGTCGCAGCGCAGCTCGCAGCCCTCGCAGACCACCGGATCGATCACACGGCGCCCAATCGGCCCGATGCGCCCGAACCAGCCGAGCAGGACCTCGAAGAGCTCCCCGTTGCGCAGCCATGCCACGCGGCCGAAGGCCAGCATCCCGAGCAGGGCCAGGATGGTATAGCCGACCATGAGTGGCCCGACCCGGTCAGGGGCGGTTGCCGACGGCAGCACGAGCTCGCTCCAGACCGTGGCGCCGAGCAGGAAGACGGCCGGCCAGCGCGCCGCCCGCGGCGGGTAGGGGAGGCCCAGGTCGAGGCGCTTCACTCCCACCCGCCGCGCGAGGAACTCCAGCGCGCCATGCACGGTGCGGAACGGCGACATGGATGGCCACGGATTGCCGAGGAGGACGGCCGTCATCGGCAGCGCCACCCACACGCCGACCCAGAACAGCACGCCCGGGAGCTGGGTGATATCGCCCACCGTGTACGCGACCCAGATGGCGCCGAACCACCACGCAAGGCCCAGGAGCGCCAGCAGGACTGAGAGCATCCGCGCCGGGAGTGCCGGCGGGATCCGTCGGGCATAGGCCGGGTTGGCGGTCGCGGGACGCACGATGACGATCGAGACGACGAACGACGCGGCCACCGCGATTCCCGCTGCGGCGAGGTACAGGGCCAGCGGTACGGGGAGGCGGAACGTGGCGTCGATGGCGTGACCCAGCGCCAGCCCGGGAGCCGCTGCGGTCGCGAGGAGGGCGAGCGGGACGGCGAGCGCCCGCGCGCGGTTACGGCTCATCGACGGTGAGGATGCCGACCCCCAGCCCCGCCGGACCATCGGAGGTGTGCAGCTCGATCACGAATTGGCCGGGATGGACCGCGTCGAAGGCGAGGGTGATCGGGGTGCCGGCCGTCACCTCGAGGGCGGATGCCTGGTCGTCGTAGCCGTGGAGGTGCAGGACGCCATCCGTCTGGATATCGACCGCCAGGGTCACCGCCTGGTCGCGGCAGACGGTGATGGTCTCTGGCTCGAGCTGGTGCGCGCTCGTCAGGGTGGCGTCACGCACCACGGCCGGCGCGTCGCAATCGGCAGGCCGCTCGATGGGGCTGACGCAGGCGCCCAGCAGGACGACTGCGGAAGCGATGACGAGGGGGAGAAGGCGCCGACTCGGCGCTGGTGGTGGGTGCTGCACGCTCCGAGCCTAGCGGATTGGCGCATCCGGCAGTCGCGCGAGCGCTGCTCCTTCGTTTCGCCGTCCTCGCTCGTACTGGCTATCGCCGGTCGCTCCGGGAGTCCGGCATGCGTCCTGCTCCGTACGGGGGGTGTGATACGGACCGATCAAAGTATTGGCCGTGCCGAACGAGGAGGAATCAATACATGGCCAACGTGGTCGAACACATCGATGTCAAGGTGCCTGTCGGCACCGCCTACAACCAGTGGACCCAGTTCGAGGACTTCCCCAAGTTCATGGAGGGCGTGAAGTCGGTCACCCAGACCGATGACACCCATCTCCACTGGGTCGCGGAAGTCGCCGGCAAGGACAAGGAGTGGGATGCCGAGATCACCGAGCAGCACGCCGATGAGCGCGTTGCCTGGAACTCGACCTCCGGCGCGGAGAATGCCGGCGTGGTGACGTTCCACCGCATCGACGACGAGACGACGCGCGTCACCCTGCAGATGGACGTGGATCCGGAGGGGCTCGTCGAGAACGTCGGCACCGCCCTCGGGTTCCTGGAGCGGCGGGTCAAGGGCGACCTCGAGCGCTTCAAGGAGTTCATCGAGAGCCGTGGTACCGAGACAGGTGCCTGGCGCGGCGAAGTCGAAGCGGCTGCCCAGCGCTAGACCGATGCGGCCGGCGGGTCATCCCGCCGGCCGTACAACTCGCAGAGGGAGCTCGACCATGACCGATGACCGGCGACCCGCCGCCCTGACCGGCGCCACGGGCGACCTCTCGCCCGACGAGCTCGACGAGGCGTTCGTTCCCGCCGAGCGGCGCCTCATGGAGCAGGACACTCCACGCGACACGTCAGACGCGAGCGAGGAGCCCTCGTTGCCCGGCGCCACACCCAGCGAGCAGCCTGGCGCGACCGACGTGCAGGTCGACCCGCAGGACGACCGCTACTGAGCCGTTCAGGCGGCTGAGCCCTCACCGGGATGGTGGCCATCCCGAAGACTGATGGCCCCGGTCCAGATGGCGCGCATCGGTCAGGCTGCGGGGTGGGCAACGTCGCTGTCGTCGCTCACCTCGATGCCGTGGCGCTCGGCCGCCGCGAGGATCTTCTTGCGGGCGCGCTCCCTGGCCGCCTTCGATTCGAAATCGGTCTGGTTGAACCGCGCGATGGCGTTGCGCACGTGGCTCTCGTCATTGATGGGGAGATGCTCGCCACCGTCGCTGTCGACGTAGGCGAACTGGTCCTTGCGCAGATCGTTGCGGTCCTGGGTGTCGAGCTCTGCCATGGGTTCGCTCCTCTGTGGTGTCTTCCCCGGGGCTCGCATGGCGCGTGCCGGAACCGGCATGACGCTTGCGTACTGGGGCGAGCATGCAAGCCCTTCCCCCTTCGATGGCCAGGCCAGCGCCATCCGCACCGCCCGCCGGCGCCCCGACGGTCATCCAGATGGACTCGGTCTCACGCCGCTTCGGTGACGTGCGTGCCGTCCAGGACGTCAGCCTCACCGTGCCGGAGGGCACCGTGCTGGGCATGATCGGCCCTTCCGGATCCGGCAAGACCACCATCATCCGCATGTTGACCGGCACGCTCGGGCCGACGGAGGGGCGGTTGAGCGTGCTCGGCCAGGTCCCGCTGGAGTTCACCCGCCAGGCACGCGAGCGAATCGCCTACATGCCGCAGCTGTTCAGCCTGTATCCGGACCTGACCGCCGCGGAGAACATGAACTTCGTGGCTGCGCTGTTCGGGGTGCCGTGGTGGGAGCGCTCGAAGCTGATCAAGCGCGGCCTGGGTGTGGTCGACCTGTGGGATGCACGGCATCGGCCGGCACGCGACCTGTCCGGCGGAATGCAGCGCCGCCTCGAGCTGGCCTGCGCGCTGGTGCACAACCCACGCGTCCTCTTCATCGACGAGCCGACGGCGGGGATCGATCCGCTGCTCCGCGAGTCGATCTGGGACGAGCTTCGGCGCCTGCGGGACGAAGGCGCCACCCTGCTGGTTACGACCCAGTACGTGGGCGAGGCGATCTATTGCGATCGGGTCGCGCTGCTCGCCGAGGGCGAGCTCATCGGGCTGGACGAGCCGGAGGCACTGCGTCGTTCAGCATTCGGCGGAGAGGTGCTCGAGATCAACACCCTGAGCGTGGTCGATGCCGAGGTCCTGAAGCGCGTGGACGGCGTTCGGGAGGTGCGTCAGGTAACGGGTCGCCAGCTGATCGCGGTCACCGACGACGCCGGGACCACCTCGCCCCGGATCATGGATGCGCTTCGAGCCGCGAACGTCGAGGTGCGCGAGATCGAGGAGTACCAGGCGAGCTTCGACGACATGTTCACGACTCTCGTGACTCGCCACCGCGAGGCGCGGCAGACCACTGACGAAGAGATCGCGGCACGTGAGGCGGTGGCATGACCGGCGTCCTGAAGAGCCTGATCCGCGTCACCTCGTTCGTCGGCAAGGAGCTGCGGGAGCTCAGGCGGCGGCCCGGTGTCATCGCCACCCTCGTGCTGGGGCCGCTCCTCGTGATGCTCCTGTTCGGCATCGGCTACGAGGGCCAGCGGCGCCCGTTCACCGCCGATATCGTCCTCCCCGAGGGCAGCAGCATGCCGACCGACCCGGCCTTCTACCAGGACATGACCGAGGACCGCATGTCGATCCAGGAAGTCGGCACGGACAAGGAGGCGGCGCTCGCGCGACTGCGGGCGCAGGACGTCGCGGTCGTCGTGGTCGCGCCGGCCGACGCCGAGGCGCGCATGCGTGCCGGCGAGCAGTCGACCATCGAGGTGTACTGGAACGAGGTGGACCCGCTCGACGACGGCCTCGCGCGCCTGGCCATGCAGATCATGGTGGGGGAGCTGAACCAGGAGATCATCCGGCGCGCGGCTGCGGAGGGGATCACCGTCGCCAACGCCGAGCTCGGCGAGCCGGTGACCCTGGATCCCAACGTGATCGCGGAGCCGACGACGGCGAAGGAGACCAACGTGGCGCCAACCGCGCCCGCGACCATCGCCTTCTTCGGGCCGGCGGTCTTCGCGCTCGTGCTACAGCACCTCGCGATCACCCTCACCGCGCTCTCGCTCGTGCGCGAGCGGCTCACCGGACAGATGGATCGGTACCGTGTCTCGCCGCTCAACTCCGCCGAGCTGCTGATTGGGAAGTACGTGGCCTACGCCCTCTTCAGCCTGGCGGTCAGCGCCCTGGTGGGCGGTGCCATGGTGGGCTGGCTCGGGGTGCCCAACTTAGGCGGCTGGCCGATCCTGGTGGGGATCGTCCTCCTGCTCACGTTCGCCTCGCTGGGCCTGGGGATCCTCATCTCGCTCATTGCCGACTCGGAGCGACAGGCCGTCCAGCTGTCCATGCTGGTGCTGCTGGCGAGCGTCTTCTTCTCCGGCTTCGTCCTCCCCGTGGACGACTTCATCCCTGCCGTCCGACCGGTCGCGTACGCGCTGCCGGTGACGCACGGCATCGCCACCCTCCAGGAGGCGATGCTGCGTGGCGAGGTCAGCTCGGTGTGGATGCTCGGCGCGCTGGCAGGGATCGGGATCCTGCTCTACATCATCGCCCTGGTTCGCCTGCGACGGCTGATGCATCGAGTCGACTGAGCGCGGTTCCCGCCGCGAGCAGGCCGCCGGACTGGATGGCCAGGAGGATCAGCAGCCCGATGCCGACCGGGACGAGCGGCGGCATGCGGCTTGGTGCGGCGAGGCGCTCGATGTCGTCGGCCAGCAGGCTGAGCTGCACCTGGAGCGCCGCCAGGTCGTCGCCGTTACCGTCCAGCGCGCCACGCATGGTGCTCAATGTGCCGGCCAGCGCATCGAGGTCCTCGGCGCTCGCTCCGAACTCGACGGCCAGCCCCACGAAAGGCTGGGTGCCGAAGACGCTGATGCTCATCGCCGAGGCGAGGTTGCGGGCGGTCTCGGCGGTTCGCGCGGCGAGAAGCGCGGCGTCGTCCGTGGCGCGGGTGGCTTCGGTCAGCGATGCGTCGAAGCCGTCGAAGGCGTCGGCGGCACTGCGCGCCGCGGCAGCGGCGGTGGTGAGGGTCGCATCGGTTCGCCCGATCAGGGTATCGATGCCGGCCAGGGCCGGCATCCCGAGCAGCGCGAAGGCGGCGGCGGCCACCAGGCCGGCCAGGCCGGCCGCCTGGACGAGACGGGCGAGGGTATGGAGCGGCATCGGGCTAGTCCTCGGCAAAGAAGGGATCGTCGCCATAGATGTCGAGCCAGCGGCGTCGCATGAGGCGAATGGTCGCCAGCACCGCCGCCGGCGGCGTGCCGGCCGGCAGGAGCCGGGTGATCGCCTCGCGCACCGGCTCCGCCCCCTCGATGCCGAGCAGGGACAGGTAGTCGGTGACGCGGCGCGCGGCGCTCTTGCCTTCGCCGCGCATGCGGACA
This sequence comes from Chloroflexota bacterium, assembly GCA_039932235.1. Lineage (GTDB taxonomy): Bacteria > Chloroflexota > Limnocylindria > QHBO01 > QHBO01 > JAICQM01. Next base: position 39,096 of record JBDTQJ010000001.1, on the reverse strand, counting down.
AGCACCTCTGCCTCGTGCTCCATGCCGCCCGCGTACTCCGCATCGGGACGCTCGATCTCGGCAAGGAGCGCGGGGATATGGTCGAGGCGCGGGTCGGAGTAGGCCCAGCGCACGAAGCTGTCCAGCTTGCCGGGCTCCCGCTCGTGGTGGTTGGCGTGGAACTGCTGGAGGTACTGGGTTCGTTCCGCCTCCGTTCGGGTCAGCGCAATCTGGACGATGTGCCGCATCTCCGGCGTCCAGCGACGGAGCGACTCGACGAACTGGCGAAGGGTGAGCGACCCGGCCGCCTGCGGCTCGAATCGGTGCTCGTGGACGTGCTGCACAGGGCGCCTATACTACCGGCCGTGCGCCCCAGCCACGCCGGATGCCCCGTGCCGGCACACGTCCACGATACCCGCCCTGCCGCTGCGCCCTGCCTCCGACCGCTGACCGCATGCGTCGGCTGATTTCATGCGCCGGCTGACCGCCAGCCTGGCGGTCCTGGGGGCGCTCGTGCTGGTCGTCACCACGCTGGGAGTGCGCCAGGACGCACGTGCGGCGGGGGAGCCGCTGCGCTACCTGGGCGGGCAGATCGGGACGTTGGACCCCGCCTTCATCTCCGATGCCGCCGACGTGCAGCTGCTGCTGCAGCTGTACGCCGGCCTCACCCGTCTCGACGAGGAGGGCACCGTCTACCCGTCGCTCGCCGACTCGTGGACGGTCAGCGACGACGGGCTGACCTACACCTTCACCCTGCGCGAGGGGCTCACCTTCTCCGACGGCAGCGAGCTGCGCGCCGCCGACATCCGCCGCTCGTGGCTCCGCCTCCTCGATCCGGCGGTCGGCGCCTTCGCGCCGGGCATGCTGACGGTCGTGCGCGGCGCGAGTGCGCGCCTGGCGGGCGGCGCGGAGGATGGCGTCGGGATCACGGCGCCGGATGCCCGGACCCTCGTCGTCGAGCTGGAGCACGCGGCAGGCTATTTCACCTCCATCACTGCCACGCCGGCGACGTTCGTGGTGCCCCCCGCGGCCGGGACTGATGACACCTGGCAGACCGCGGAGCGCTTCGTCGGGTCCGGCCCGTACGTCGTCGAGCGCATGGAGGGCGACGATGTCGTGCTGCGCGCCAGCGATCGGTACGTCGGCGGCGCGCCGCCCATCGACGAGGTGCGATGGGTCGGCCGACTCGACGACGACGTGGCGACTGCCTTCGCCGACGGCCGGATCGATCTCACCGGGATTGCCTCGTCCGACGCGTCGTGGATCAGCTACGACCGCGACCTCGGCCCAAGCCTGCAGCGCGGGGCGGCGCTGTCGGTCCAGTACTTCGCGTTCGACACCACCCGGCCGCCATTCGACGACGCCCGCGTGCGGCGCGCCTTCGCCCTCGCCCTTGACCGGACGCGGCTGGTGGAGCTGTCCGCCGGAACCGACGCCCGTCCCGCGGGCAGCGTGGTGCCGCCCGCGCTGTGGCCGGGCGACACGTTCGGCGAGCCGGATCCGGCCGACCTCGACGCCGCGCGCGCGCTGCTGGCCGAGGCCGGCTACGCCAGCGGATCGGCGCTGGGCACCATCACCGTCAACGGCACCGGCCTCGACGTGTCGCCGGCGGTGGCCATCTGGGAAGCGGCGCTGGGCGTGACGATCGACATCGAGGTGATGGATTTCAACGACTACGTCGGCGTCCTGCGCACAGACCCGCCGCAGGTCTACACCATCAACTGGATCGCGGACTACCCGTCACCGCATGCGCTCTACGGCCTGCTCCTGCAACCGGATGCGCCGGACAACAACGGCCGCTGGGTCGACGAGGGCTTCGCCGAGCTCCTCCAGGCGGCTGCCGAGCAGGAGGAGCCCGCTGCACAGGCCGCCGCGTACCGCGCGGTCGATGCCCGGGTGCGCGAGGAGGCGCCGCTCGTCCCGTGGTCGTACGACGAGAACTGGTGGCTGGTGCGCGACGGGCTGCGCGGGACAGGACAGCTGACCATCGGCCTGCTCGACTTCGGGAGGCTGTCATGGGACGGCTGAGCCGATGGCGACCGGTGCTCGCGGTCGTGCTGCTGGCCGCCACCCTGGCGCTGCTGCCCGCCCGCCCGGTCAGTGCGTTCAGCGGATTTGGCACGGCGACCGCCGATGCGACGTACGGTATCGAGATGACCTTCACGATCGGCCTGCCCGGCGGCCCTCCCGATCGGCTGGAGCTGCTGCTCGACTTTGCCGGCGACGATTCGGTGTTCGTGGCGCCGGTGGCGGCGCAGGGCGAGGCGGCCACCTACCGCTGGGACGCGGATCGCGACCACGTGACCCCCAACACGCACATCACCTACCGATGGCGGGCGACCGTTGGCGATACGCAGACGCTCAGCGCAGCCGGAGAGCTGCTGTATGACGACGACCGAGCCGGGCTCGACTGGCAGACCGCCACCATCGGGCAGGCCACGGTGCACTGGTATGGCGACGCCGAGGGTCAGGCGCGGAAATTCGGGGAGCTGACCGCCGACGGCGCGGCGCGTGCCGAGGCCACGCTGGGCCACGAGCTGGCCGGCCCCATCGACATCTTCGTGTACGACACCCAGGACGAGTTCTTCGGCGCCCTCGGCCCGGGCGCGCGCGAATGGACCGGCGCCGCCACCTATCCAGAGCTGCGGACGATCTTCATGTGGCTTCGCGGCGGCCCGGCCGACTACCTGGAGACGACCATCGTCCACGAGGTCACCCACGTGGTATTCCGGGACGCCACCGCAAACGCGTTCCACGACCCCGCCCGCTGGCTGAACGAGGGCTTTGCCAGCTGGTCCGAGCAGCAGAACGCCGACGTCGAGCGCTCACTGGTCGCGTTCGAGGCTGGTGACGGCCTGTTCGCATTCCCCGCCATCACGCAGCAGTTCCCGATCGGCGATCGCGGTGCGCGCCTCGCCTACGCCCAGGGCGCCGTGATGGTCGACCGGCTCATCGCCGACCATGGCCCGGAGGCGATGGCGAGCCTGGCAGCCGCGTACCGGGAGGGCGCGACCGACGACGAGGCGCTCCAGGCGGCGGCGGGCATGCCGGCCGAGCAGCTGTACGCAGCCTTCTTCGACACATTCGGCGTCGCGGCCCCGCAACCGGTCTCGCCGCGCCCGATCCCGCCGTCCGACGTGACCGTCCCAGGCTCCTCCGGCGGCGCCCCACGGGCGAGCGGCGCGCCGCTGCCGGCACCCGTCGGTGACAACGGCACGGATGGGGGAGCGCTGATCCCCGGGGCCATCGGTCTGGTCGTCCTTGGCGGGGTGGTGACCGCCGCCTGGATCGGCCGTCGCAACCGGCGAGCGAGCCGGCCATGAGCAGCCGCACCCTCGGCCATGGTGCACCGCCGCCACGACGTCGGATGTCGAGCCGTGCGCAATGGGTGGTCAGCGTCGCGATGGCGCTGGCGACCATCGGCTTCGTAGGCGCCGCCCAGTTCAACTCGTCGGCGGTGCGCAACGCCTTCACCACCTCCGCGCAGCAGGTGCTTGCCGACCAGGTTCGCGCCCTGGAGCAGGAGCAGCAGGGCCTGCAGGCGTCGCTGGCGACCGTCAACCAGCAGATCGAGGCGTTCCAGGCCTCGGCACCCGGCTCGGAGGCCGACCTCGCGGATCTGAACGCTCGACTGGCGGCGGCGCGTGCCGCGGCCGGTCTGACCGCCGTCCACGGCCCGGGGGTGCAGATCGAGATTTCCGATTCCCAGCGCGAAGTGCCGCCGGGCGAGTCGGTGGCCAACTACCTCGTGCTGGCCGAGGACCTGCGCGCGATCGTGGTCGCGCTGTGGGCATCCGGCGCGGAGGCGATCAGCATCAACGGCGAGCGGATCGTCTCCACGACGTCCATCCGCGCAGTCGGCAACCCGGTGCTCGTCAACGACAGCTACCTGCAGCCGCCGTTCGTGATCCAGGCGGTCGGTCCGCGCGACCAGCTCGCCGGCTTCGAAACCCACCCGTCGTTCCTGTCGACCGTCCGCGCGCGCGTCGAGTCGTTCGGGCTGGAGTACGCCTGGGCACCGATGGACGACGTCCAGATCGCCGAGTTCGTCGGCGGTACTCGCTTCCGCGAGGGCGTGCCGGTGCGTGCCGAGGATCCGGGCTGATGCGCAATCGCATCGCGCAGCTGAGCCTTTTCGGCGTGGCGCTGCTCATCGGCCTGCTGCTGGTGGGCCAGCTTCGCAGCCAGCAGCGCCCCGTCGAGCTGCGGACCCTCAGCCCGCAGGAGCTGTCGGGCCTGGTGCAGAGCCTCAGCCTGCGCAACCGCGAGCTGCAGGCAGGGCTCGCCGCGCAGCGCGAGCAGCTGGTCGGCTACCAGGAGGCGGAGGCGGCCGGCATCAGTCAGCTCGAGCTCGGGGAAGAGGAGGTCGTCCAGGTCAACGCGTTCGCCGGCCTTGGCGCGGTCCGCGGCCGCGGCGTGGTCATCGACGTCGATGGCTTCCTCGATTGGATCGCGGTCAACGACCTGCTCAACGAACTGCGAAACTCACGAGCCGAGGCAATCACCATCGACGGCATCCGGATCACCGGGCGCAGCGTCGCGGTGCCAGGTGTCGAGGGCGACGTGGTGATCGACGGGACGTCCGTCGGCAGCACGTTCCAGGTGCGGGCCATCGGCGATCCGGGGGAGCTGTATGCGGCCATCACCGGTCCGGGGGGCATCAAGAACCAGCTGGAGCAGGTGGCTGCGGTGACGCTCAGCCTGCGGGAGGCCGATTCGATCGTCGTGCCCGCCACCGAGCGCGAGCTCACCTTCAGCGTTGGACAACCAGTGGAGTGAACCGAAACGACCGTGGATGAGCTGCTGAACCGAGCCCTGGATGCCGCCCAGCGGGGTGGCGCCTCGTACGCCGACGTGCGCATGGTGGATCGCGAGTCGGAGACCCTGACCGTCAAGAACGGCGTCCTGGAGAGCGCCAGCGCGACGCAGTCCGCCGGCTTCGGGATCCGCGTCCTGCGCAACGGCGCGTGGGGCTTCTCGTCGAGCGCGCGGGTCGAGCCGGAGGAGATCGAGCGCGTCGCGCGCGAGGCGCTGGCAATCGCCGCCGCGTCGGGCCTGGCGATGCGCGACCCCGTGCGCCTCGACGACAGCCCTCCGCTGGTGGATCACTACGCGACGCCGTTCACGGAGGATCCGCTGGCCGTGTCGATCGACGACAAGCTGCGGATCCTCTTCGAGGCCGATGCGGCCATGGGCAGGGTCCCCGGCGTTGCCGTGCGCGAGGGCACGATCGAGTCGGGACGCGAGCGCAAGACGTTCGCCTCGACCGAGGGTGCGCGGATCGAGCAGGAGATCGTCGAGGCCGGCGCCGGGATCGAGGCAACGGCGTTCAACGACAGTGACTCCCAGTCGCGGTCATACCCCAACTCGGCCGGCGGGCAGGTGATGACCGGTGGCTTTGAGATCGTGCGGGCCATGGACCTGGCGGCCCACGGTGAGCGGATCGCCGAGGAGGCGGTGGCGCTGCTCGACGCGCCGCAGTGCCCGAGCGGCGAGATGACCGTCATCATCGGCGCAAGTCAGCTGGGACTCCAGGTCCACGAGTCGTGCGGCCATCCCATCGAGCTGGACCGCGTGCTGGGCATGGAGGCGAGCTTCGCCGGCACCTCGTTCCTGACCCTGGACAAGCTCGACACGCTGCGCTACGGGAGCGAGATCGTGAACATCGATGCAGATGCCACCGCCCCCGGCGGGCTCGGCACCTTCGGCTACGACGACGAGGGGGTCGCCGCCCAGAACGTGCCGATCGTCAGCGCCGGCCAGTTCGTGGGCTACCTCACCAGTCGGGAGACGGCGCCCATCGTGGGCCGCCGCTCCATGGGCTCCAGCCGGGCCTGGGCCTGGAACCGCATCCCCATCATCCGGATGACCAACATCAACCTGCGGCCCGGTGCGGCCGGCTCGCTCGACGACCTGATCGCCGACACGGATGACGGCATCTACCTCGACACCAACAAGAGCTGGAGCATCGACGACCGCCGCCTCAACTTCCAGTTTGGGACGCAGGTGGGGTGGCTCATCAAGAACGGCAAGCTGACCGAGATGGTCAAGAACCCGACCTATACCGGCATCACGCCGCGCTTCTGGGGCAGCTGCGACGCCATCTGCGGGCCTGACGAATGGACACTGTGGGGCATCCCCAACTGCGGGAAGGGCGAACCGATGCAGACCGGCCATGTCGGCCACGGTGCCGCGCCGGCCCGCTTCCGCAACGTCCAGGTGGGAGTGGGATCGTGGTGAGCGACCGCGCCAGCCTGCACGACCCGCAGCGCATCGACGATTTGCTGACCCGTGCCATCGAGGCGGCCACGGGCGAAGGTGGCGAAGTCGAGGCGACGTATCACGCGACCGATGCGGCGCTCACGCGCTTTGCCAACTCGCGCATTCACCAGAACGTGGCGGAGCACGACGCCACGCTGCGCCTGCGCGTGATCCGCGACGGGCGCACCGGTGTGGCGGGTACCAACCGCCTCGACGAGGAGGGGATCCGGGCCGCGGCCACCCGCGCCATTGAGATCGCCGCGCGTTCGGCGGCCAACCCCGACGGAGCGCCGCTGGCGCTGCCGGATGGGGCCACGCGCCCGGAGATCGGGTACGTGGCGGCCACGGCGGCTGCCGATCCCGAGCTGCGGGCCGCCGGTGCGAGCGCGGTGATCGCCGCCGCGGACGATGCGAACCTGGAGGCATCGGGCGCTTTCACCACCGAGGTCGGGACGCTGGCGGTCGCCAACAGCGCGGGCGTGCGCAGCCGCCAGATGGTCACCCAGGCTCGTCTGCTGACGGTGATGATGGGCGACAACGGCGCATCCGGCTACGCGCACGCCTTCGGGACCGATGTCCGCGAGATCGACCCGGCGGCGGTCGGCGAGGAGGCTGCCGCTCGCGGGCGTAGCACCGCCAACGGCATCGACCTGCCGGCGGGCGACTACGACGTGGTGCTCGACGAATACGCGGTCGCCAACCTCCTCGAGTACGCCTCGCTGGTCAGCTTCGGGGCGCTGGCCGTCGAGGAGGGCCGATCGTTCATGAGCCTCGGCGAGCGGGTGATGGGCGACAACGTGACCATCTGGGACGACGGTCAGGACCCGTCCGGCATTCCGTCGCCCATCGATTTCGAGGGCGTCGCCAAGCGTCGCGTGGACATCATCAGCGGTGGCATCGCGACCGGGCTCGTCCACGACAGCGCGACCGCGCGGCGTGCCGGGACCGAGTCGACGGGCCACGCCCTGCCGCAGCCCAACACCTCGGGCCCCATCGCCTGGAACCTGTTCATGGCACCCGGCTCGGCCACGCCGGGCACGCTGCTGGCCGGCATCAAGCGCGGCCTGTGGGTGACGCGCTTCCACTACGTGAACATCGTGCATCCCAAGAAGGGGATCCTGACCGGGATGACCAAGGACGGCACCTTCCTGATCGAGAACGGCGAGGTGGTGGGTCCGGTACGCAACCTGCGCTTCACCCAGTCGGTGCCGGAGGCCTTCAGCCGTATCGACGCCATCGGCACGGCGACGCGGCTCGTCGGTGCGGACTACACCGGCGTGCATTGCCGCGTGCCGGCCGTCCGGATTCGCGGCTTCACCTTCACCGGTGCCACGGCGGCCGAGGAGCCCGCCTGACCCGTGGCGGCCGTCGAGCTGGCGATCGGTGACGTGCTCCGGCTGCGCAAGCCGCACCCGTGCGGCAGCCGCGACTGGGGAGTGGTGCGGCTGGGCGCCGACATCGGCCTGGTCTGCGCCGGCTGCGGGCACCGCATCCTGATGGATCGCCTGGACGTGGAGCGGCGCTTCATGGACCACGTCTCGCGCGGCACGCCGGCTGACGCCGACGCGGCGGACGCGGAACGGGCACCCTAGACGGCAATGGCACACGAAATCCCCACCGACATGGGAAGCCAGGACCTCTCCGGCGCGGGTGGCGTGCTGCGCAACCGGGCCTTCCTGCTCCTGTGGTCGGCCCAGGTCCTGAGCCAGCTGGCGAGCAACATGGTGCTGGCCGCGCTGATGTCCATCGTGTACGGCGCAACGGGCTCGAACACCGCCAACGCGCTCCTGATCCTGACGTTCCTCGTCCCGGCGGTCATCTTCAGCGCCATCGCCGGGGTGATCGTCGAGCGCGCCGATGCGCGGCTCATCATGCTCGGCAGCAACGTCCTGCGCGCCGTCGGGACCATCGCCTTCATCTTCGTCGGTGCCGACAAGGCGAGCGCCAACGTGCCGCTCATCCTGGGCATCAACCTGGTGCTGGCAAGCGTCACCGCCTTCTTCGCACCCGCCGAGCTGACCGCCCTGCCGCGGCTGGTCGAGAAGCGGCATCTGATGGCGGCCAACTCGATCTTCGTGTTGACCATCAACGCGACCTTTGCCATCGGCTTCGGCTTCCTCGGCCCGCTGCTGCTCACGACGACGGGCAACGCCGTCGCCGTCTACCTGGTGGTGGCGGTCATGTTCGGCCTCGCGGCAGCGGCCATCGTGCCGCTGGCCGCCGTGCCGCGGGAGGGCGTTCGTCCGCCGGCCGGCGGTGCTGCGGGGCGCGCGCTGCGCGAGTTCGGCGAGCAGCTGGCCGAGGGAGTGGCGTTCGTGCGCCGCACGCCGCGCATCGCCTGGAGCCTGACCTACCTCGGCGTCGCCGCGAGCCTGATCGGGGTCATGGGCGCCATCGGCCCGGGCTTCACGAAGGAGATCCTGCGCCTCAGCGAGGAGGACTTCTTCTTCATCATGGGCCCGGCCGGCCTGGGCGCGGTGATGGGGATCCTCTTCCTGAACGCCTACGGCAAGGGGCTGCCACGGCGGCTGGTGATCGACATCGGGCTCGTTGCGATGGGAACGACCCTCATTGCGCTGGCCATCGTCAAGCCGCTGACCATCCTCCTGGGCCCGGCCGTCGAGCCGATCGAAGCGAACCTGCCTGCTCTCCTGGCGCCGGTCATCTCGCTCATCGCGGTGGTGGTGGTGATCGCCATCACGGCCGGCGTGGAGTACGCCTTCGTGGCCATCCCCTCCCAGACTGCCCTCCAGGAGGAGCTGCCCGCCGACGTCCGCGGTCGCATCTTCGGCATCCTCAACACGCTCCTCAGCGTCGCCTCCTTCCTGCCGGTGATCGCGGCGCCGGCGGTGGCGGACGTGATCAACATCGCATTCCCCGGCTCCGGGATCCCGGTGGTGATGGGGCTGCTGGGCCTCGGGACCTTGATCGCCGGCATCTTCTCGTGGCGCCGCAACCGTGCCGAGGGCCTGCACCACCACGACCTCGGGCTCGACGCGCCCGCCGTCCACGGCGCCAGCGACCCCGCCCCCGGCGTGCCGGGCGACCCGGCGCCCGGGGCGGAGCCGACGACGGCGTCGGCCAGTGGCGGGCACCGGCGCCGCCGACGGCCGCCGGTCGCGACGGATGGGGACTAGGCTCCTCGCCGTCGGCCTGCTTCTCAGCTCGGCGGCGATCGCCATCGCAGCGGTCGCCAGCGTCACCGTCGCGCGGCTCCTGCAGCTGACCATCGGCCTCTCGATGATCTACGTGGCCTACCTGGGCTGGCGCGGCGGGCGGACGATGGGCCACGCGCTCGCGCTCGCCGGACCCGAGCGCGACCTGCTGCCGGCCGGGGACCTGCCGCGCATCAGCGTGGTGGTCGCCGCGCGCGACGAAGCGGCGGTGATCGGCGATCTGATCGCCGACCTGACGGCACAGCGCTACCACCACGGCGACGAGCCGCGGTTCGACATCCTGGTCGTCGACGACGCCTCGACCGATGGCACGGCCGAGGTGGTCAGGGCGGCGGCCGGATCGACGCCGAACCTGCGGATCGTGCGGCGCAAGCGTGGCAGCGGCCCACCCACCAAGGGCGCGGTGCTTGCCTTCGCCCAGGAGTACCTGCGTGGCGACGTGCTGGTGGCGCTGGATGCCGACGCCCGCGTGGCCCCCGAGTTCCTGGCCCGCGCGATGGCAGCCTGGCACCGGGATCCAGGCGCCGCTGCCCTGCAGGTCCAGCGGCGCGCGCTCAACGCAGGCCGTTCGTGGCTGACGGCCGCGCAGGACGAGGAGCAGCTGATGGACATGGCCAGCCAGTGCGGCCGCTGGGCGACGGACGGGACCGCCGAGCTGCGCGGCAACGGGATGTTCGTGCGTCGCGCCGAGCTGGAGGCCAGCGGCGGCTGGCCGACTGCTGCCCTCACCGAGGACCTCGACCTCTCCACGCGCCTCGGCATCCGTGGCGGTCACGTGACCCTTGCCCCGGAGGTCGCGGTGCGGGAGGAGGCGGTGCTGCGGCCGAGCGACCTGTGGCGCCAGCGCATGCGTTGGGCGGAGGGGAGCATGCGCCGCCTGATGGAGCTCGGCCCGCAGCTGGTCGGCGGTTCGCTGCCCATCATCCGCAAGCTGGACTTCATCTCATTCGCCGCCGAGTTCTTCCTCCCGCCGCTCTTCGTGGCGGCGGTGATGGCCAGCATCCTGACCATCCCGATGCCCATCGCCGCCGACTGGACGGTGCCCATCTCGCTGTTCATCGGCTACGGGCTCGGCACGTTCCTCCTGGCGGCGGCGGGGCTCTCAGCGCACGGGGTGCGCGGACTGCCGCTGCTCGGGAGATCCATCCGGGGCTCGCTCTTCCTCTCCCACTGGCTGCTCGTGGTTCCGGCAGCGCTGCTGCGCATCGCCTTCGGCCAGCCGACGAGCGGCTTCGTCAAGACGCCGCGCATGGACCGATGACCGGGCCGCGGGCCACCTTCGTGGTGACCGGCCAGGTGGTGGTCGCGGCCCGGCCGGATCGGGTGGTGACCGCCGAGGCCATCGGCCTCGCCGAGGACCGCGTGGTGAGCGTCGGGGAGCGGCGCGAGGTCCTCGAGGCGGCCGCGCCAGGAGCACGGGTCGTGGACGCGGGTGCGTCGGCGGTGATTCCCGGCATCCACGACTTCCACCTGCACCTGACCGGCATGGCACGCCGCCGTCGCGAGGTCGACCTGACCGATGCCGTCGATGTCGCGGGCATCGCGGCGCGCATCCACGCGGCCGTCGGACGGCAGCCGGGCGCGGGCTGGCTGATCGGCGGCCGCTGGGAGGAAGGCGCGCTCGGCGGCGACCTGTCGCCGCTGGAGGCTGCGGCCGGAGACCGTCCCGTGCTGCTCACCGCGCACGACGGCCACTCGGCGTGGGCATCCGCGGCGGCACGTCGTGCGGCGGGCATCGATGAGCGCGCCGAGGCCATCCCGGGCGGGCGCCTCGAGCGGGACCCGAGCGGCGCCCTCAGCGGCGTCGTCCGCGAGCGGGCGATGCTGCCGCTGCTGCACGCGGCGGATCGGCTGGAGGGCGAGGCGCTGGCGGAGGCGATCGCCGAGACCGTCGACGAGCTGCTGGCGTGGGGAGTCACCGGTGCCACCGATGCCGGCGACTATGACGCGGACCGCGGCATCGGTCCCTTCGCGGCCCTCGGCGAGAGCTTCTCGCGCGCGTGGGAGGCGCGCGACCGCATCGACGGGCGCCTGCGCCTGACGATGGACATCCCGGCCGCAGCGCTCGCGGCGGCGACCGAGCTCGGCCTCGTCACCGGGGCGGCCCTCGAGGCGCGAACGTTGCGCATGGGCTGGGCCAAGCTGTACGCGGACGGGACGTTGGGCTCGGGGACCGCGGCGCTGTTCGCCCCCCGATCGTGCGACGGCGCCGCGGACGACGACCTGGGGATCCTGCGCCTCGATCCCGCTGAGCTGGATGCGATCCTGGCCACCGGCCGGGCGGCGGGGATCGGGATCGCGGCGCACGCCATCGGCGATCGGGCGGCGGCCACCGTGCTGGAGGCCATCGCGCGGGCCGCGCCACGGGCGTCCGGCGTCCCGCCCGACCGGCTGGAGCACGCGCAGCTCGTGCGACCGCTGGAGCGGCCACGCTTCGGAGAGCTGGACGTCACGGCCAGCGTGCAGCCGATTCATCTCGTCTCGGACCGCGAGACCGCCGAGCGCTGCTGGCAGGGCCGCCTGGCGCACGCCTACGCGTACCGATCGCTCGCCGATGCGGGTGCGCGCCTGGCGCTTGGGACCGATGCGCCGATCGAGTCCGCCAACCCGTGGCTGAACCTGCTGGCGGCGGTGCGGCGCGACGGCTGGCGGACGGACGAGTGCCTCTCGCTGCCGGCTGCACTGCGTGCCGCGACGCTGGGACCGGCGATGGGCATGGGCCGGGCGGACGAGGGTCACCTGGCCATCGGTGCCCGGGCCGACCTGGCCGTCCTGTCGTGCGACCTGCCCGCCCTGCTGGCTGCCGGCGAGGGCCTCGCCGGGGTGCGTGCCGTGCTCACCGTCGTCGACGGACGCGAGGTGCATCGGTCGTGAACGACCCGCGTGTTGCCAGGTGTCACCGCGAGCGATAGCATGCTCGCCGGGTGGGCAAGCGACGGGCAGCGGAGGAACGGTGTGCGCGAGCAGGACGAGGACCGGGTCGCGTTTTCGATCGGCGACGGATCGGTACCCATGGGTCCGGGCACGGAGCGGGCGGATGCGCTGCGCCTCGACTTCGGCCACCACGCCGGCATCACGATCGCAGAGCTCGCCCGCTCGGATCCCGACTACCTGCATTGGCTGGCCCGCCACCCGTCCGGCGCCCGCTTCCGAGCCGAGATCGGCCGGGTCCTGGGCTCCCCGCTCCGCTCGACGGAGTACTGACCTCCGACTCCGCTCGGTAGACTGGCCCGCATCGCCGTTTCACCGCGCTTTCGAGCCCTGCTGACCCGGTTCCTGCCGGGCGGCGCGGTGCTGCTCGCCGTCCTCACCTTCGGCAGCTACCTGGCTGGCCTCGCCCGCGACCGTACCTTCGCCCAGACCTTCGGCGCCGGCAGCGAGCTCGATGCCTACAACGCGGCCTTCGTCCTCCCAGAGCTCCTCCTCGACGTGCTCGTCGAGAGCGGGCTGGCGGCCCCGTTCATCCCCATCTTCCTGGCCCTGCGGGGCGACGGCGACGGCAGCGACGGCGACCGGTTCGCGCGGACCATCCTGAGCGGCGCCATCACGGTGATGGGGGTCGCGGCACTCGTCATGTTCGTGTTCGCCGACGCGACGACCGGCCTCATCGCGCCGAGCTACACCGGCGAGCAGCGCGAGCTCTACGTCTCCCTGTTCCGGGTCATGCTCGTCACCCCGATCCTGTTCGCCGCCTCGCTGACGCTGGGCAACGTGCTGCTCGCCGAGCAGCGCTTCGCGTGGTACGGCATCGCGCCCCTCCTGTACAACGCCGGGATCATCGCCGGCACCCTGCTCCTCACGCCGAGCATGGGCATCTACGGGCCGGCGATCGGCGCCATCATCGGTGCGGCGCTGCACCTGGCGAGCCGCCTCGTCGGTCTGCGCGGCAGCCGCTTCCGTATCGGTCTCGGGGGGTCGTTCCGCATGCCCGCGGTGCGCGAGTTCGTGCGCCTCATGCTGCCCAAGATGGTCTCCCACCCGGTCGAGTCGACGACGTTCCTGTTCTTCACCTCGGTGGCCACCGGGCTGGCGGCGGGGAGCGTCTCGTCGATCAGCTTCGCGCGCAACTTCGGGAGCGTGCCGGTCAGCGTGATCGGGGTCGCGTTTGCCCTCGCCGCGTTCCCGGGGCTCTCGGCACTGCACGCCGATGGTGATCGGCGCGGCTTCCTGGGCCTGCTGGGCGCGCACCTGCTGAGCGTGGCCACATTCACGACCGTCGCGGCGCTCGTGCTGGTGGTGGTCGGCGGCTTGGCCATCCGCGTCTTCCTGGGCGGTGGCGCATTCGACGCCGACGACGTGGCGCGCACCTCGCTGGTGCTGGGGGCGTTCGCGGTCTCGATCCCGTTCGAGAGCCTCACCCACCTGCTGAGCCGCGCGATCTACGCCACGCGCCACACGCTGCTGCAGGTGCTCGCCTCGCTGACCGGGCTGGGGATCACGGTGCTGGCCACGGTCCTACTGCTGCCAGGTCTCGAGATCCTGGCCATTCCGGTCGGCTTCGCCATCGGCCAGGCGGCCAAGGTCGTGCTCCTGGCGCTGGCGCTCGCCGTGCGCCTGCGAGGGTGGGCGACCGGCTAGGGAGCGGCACCGCCCGCAGCCGCCGAGGGCGGGATGGTGGGGATGAGCACCACGAACTTTCCGTCCCGCCCCGGGTAGGCGCCCTCCGGGCGGGTCCAGCCCGGACCGATCTCCTGGTACGGCGGCGGACCGCCGTGGACCGGCCAGTTGCGCTCCAGCTCGGCGAGATCCTCGAAGTTGCCCGGAACGTCGGACTGGCCCCAGATGCTCGAGTGGCGCGGGTACCACGGGTCGAGGATGTAGGCACCGCTGATCGCCGCATCCGAAAAGAGCGTGGGGTCGGCGTCGGCGCGGTAGCCGGTCATGACCCAGGTGTGGGCGCCCCACCACGGGAACATCACCACTGGCATGTCCAGCTCGGCGATGGCGAGCGCCGAGTCGCGCAGCGCATCGGTGTAGGTGTCGTAGGCGCGGACCTCGTAACCCGGTGCGCCGTAAGCCGCCAGGGCCAGCGAGACCGCCGACGGGCCCCACTTGCCGTTGTGGCTGTCCTCCCACGACTCCCACTCGCCGATGCGGTCGTGCAGCTCGGTCTGGAAGGCGTTGGAGCTGTTCCCGAGTCCCAGGACGGTGAGCACCATCTGGGTGCCGGCCACGGCGCAATCCTTCTCCGTGATCTGCGAGGTGAAGACCGCGGTTGCGTCGGGTGCCAGGTTGACGTCCACCGCCCGGCGCATCGGGGTGGGGGAGGCGGTCGGGGTGCCGCTCGGCTGGTGCGGGAATGCCGAATCGCTGGGCTCCGGGCTCGGGCTCGGCGTCGGCCGCTCGGTAACGACCACGGTGGCAACGCCTGGCCGGCTGGGTGGCGGGTCGACGAACGCCTCGACCCGCCCAACCAGGCGCTCGAAGCGACCACCCATGCCGAGCGTGTCGGTGGCCACCGAGGCTGCCCCGATGACGATGAGTGCGACCACCAGGAGCAGACCGATGCGCAGGACCGGCGGGCGCCGTGAGGCGCGATTTGGCTGGGTCATCGGCGACATGGTGGGCGACGCGGCCTCGATCGGCAAACGACCGGGCTGGACGACGGCTCAGCGACGTCGCACGCCGCGGGTATCGCGCGGTCGAGCGTGGAGTGTGGCGCGGTTGACGGTCGTGGCCGGGTCGGCCAAGATTGGCCCTCGCGTGACCGTGGGGCGGCTAGCTCAGCTGGTTAGAGCACTTGCTTGACATGCAAGAGGTCACTGGTTCGAGTCCAGTGTCGCCCACCACAACACCGATCTAAGCACGAAATGACCGCCATAACGGCGGTCATTGCCTTTCCCGAACCGTGGATGCTCTCATCGAGCGTGGCGAGGTGCTCCAGGACAAGGACGAATGGATCCTCCCGTTCTAATTCGACCTGTCGGCGAGGACGACAAGCAGCAGCGCAAGAGCCAAGCCGATCGGCTCCAGGATGCCGCCGACAAGATGGCCCGCGCGGAGTGGCTGACCGATGCCGAGTACGCCGCCCGCCTCCGCGCGAAGCGGGACGGGATTCCGTTCCCGATCCCACGCTCCTCTGACGTTAGTTGGACTGGGCGACCTGTACGTGTATGGGGATCCCTGCCATTGGGCAAGCACAAAGCCCGCCACTTCGGTCGCCACGGTCGATGAAGCCATTGCCGCCCTATCCGGTCAGGCCTTTCGCGATGCGTCGACGCCAGTAGATGTCACGGTCGATGGCTACACGGGGAAGTCGATCACGCTCCATGTGCCGGATGACGCCGTGTTCAGTGAGTGCGATGGGGGCGAGTTCCGCACGCTGGTTGAGGGAGAGGACGCTGCGGGCCACCACCAAGACCCCGGCCAGATCGACCTGCTATGGGTCCTCGATGTGAACGGTGAACTCGTAATCTTTGATGTGGCGTACTACGCGGGGACCCCAGAGAACGTCCTCGATGAGCTTGGTGCCATCGTGGAGTCCGCAACCCTGGACTACGTTCCGTAGGAGGCGTCACGCCTATCGCGGCTCCGCCAAGTCCTGCCGCAATGTGCGGATCGACGGAATGCGCGTAAGGCCTCTGGCAAGGTTGCCCCGGTACGATCCACGTCCGACCATGGCAGCGGTCGGGACATGAATGCCGGTCGCTCAGTCTCGGGGGGAATGAGGCATGAGCGACCGGCTTCTTGCACTCTAGCCCCTCAGGCCAGCTACGGACCCGCGTTCGGTGCGTCGATGGCCGGCACGCTCTCACGAAAAAGCGCACCGCCCGTACCCGACAGTTCGTCACCATCCTTCGGCCCTCCAGGCAGCGGGCCCTCAGCGCCGCGTGGGCTGCGCACGACGCCCATGATCTGCCACTCGAGCGGCAGCGCGGCGCTGGCGGTGATCCAGGCGTGGGTGAGCTTGCCTTGTTGCATCGAGCCGCCTCATCCTCTTGACCTCAGCCGTCGCGATGTGGCGCCCGCCAGTCGGCCGGTTCGAAGGGCGGAGCGAAGTACGACGTCACGTGCGTGATGCCACCGCCGCCGACGCGCAGTAGCTGGATAAGGTGCCACTCTTCTTGGTTCGGGTACGTGATGCGCCCCGTGAGCGTGTAGGCCTGGCCTCCCCCCGCGATCTTCACCACGGTGAACACGGGAGTCATCACCCACCGATCCTCGACACCGACGAGGTCCTCGATGGCGGGGTTCGGCAGCTCCTCGCCCCCTGGATACTGCTCCCAGAGGGCGCGCACACTCTCGCGCCCTCGAAAGCGCTCCCCCGACTGCGGATACACCTCGACCACGTCGTCCGCGAGCAGGGAAAACAAGGTCTCAAAGTCGCCGGTGCCCAACGCCGCGGTGTAGCGGTCAACGACGTCGCGATCGGTCCGCACTGACATGCTGGGGTAGCCCTCGCTGCTGTGTCGCACCCAGAATCCATCTTCCGGACGGGCGATACGGAGCGATCCTAACGGTTCGGCCGCACTGTGAGAGCGGCTAAAGGCAGTGTCATCTGCCCGGGTAGCGGCGGCTGCCGTATGTCCTCCGTGGCTCTAGCACGATAAAGCGGGGATCGCGTAGGCGCTCATCTGTGGTCCAAGCGGCGGCAGGACGGCCCCGGCTCTATGCTCCGCCATGTGGAGGAATGGCTTGTCCAGAACGCCGTCGCCATCACGAGCGCGGTGCTTCTCGGGATACCGACGCTCGTCTTTACCCGGAGAGCGTGGCTCGCCCGGCGGCGCATCGTCGCCATAGACGTGCGGCCGCCTCAGACGCTTCACAAGGGCTACCGTGAACTCAAGGGCAACCAGCTGCACCTAGTTGCGGAGTTCCGCGCGCTAAGAAACGACGTCTACATTCACGGCACGAGGCTGGTTGTCGGAGGCATGCAGGTACCTGGTCGCAACTCCTTGGGCAACAATCAGAGCGCGCGCCTCAAGGTCGGGGGAAGCGACCACGCCCGAGTGGACGGCCACGGATCTACGCGAACTGCCAGCAGACAAGGCATGGCGCGTGTGCTGGTACGACGCCGAGGACCATGGCGGGTGCAAGGCGGTGCCAAGGGAGGCGGCCCGCATGCTGACGGCGTACTGGATGAAGACGGAGCAGGCGTCACCGCAATAATAAGCCCCGTTCCGCACGCGGCCCACGCTCACAGGCACTACGCATCCACCGCGATACTTGACATGCAAGAGGTCCTGGTTCGAGTCCAGTGTCGCCCACCAACTTCTTGGTCGGTTGAACGTCAGCTAGTCCGCGCGGCTCGGCGGACGAGCGGACCAAGATCCGAAGAATTCCCCAGCCGCGAGCGTGCTAAGGTGCCAATCCATCCCGCGCACCGAGAGCCCGCTGATGGCCCACATCACCGTCGTCAACGACAACCGGGACTTCCTCGATCTCGTCGAGGCGATCCTCGAGGATGATCGCCACGAGGCGACCACTATCGATGGCGATCGAGCCGACGCGCTCGACGCCATCCTGGCGTCGCGACCTGACCTGCTG
This sequence comes from Chloroflexota bacterium, assembly GCA_039932235.1. Lineage (GTDB taxonomy): Bacteria > Chloroflexota > Limnocylindria > QHBO01 > QHBO01 > JAICQM01. The sequence goes on along the minus strand of JBDTQJ010000001.1, from coordinate 21,193 downwards.
ATGATCGACCTGCGAATGGGATCCAACGAGATGCATGGCTGGGACGTTGCCAAGCAGGTGCGCGCCACGCCGGATCTGGATGGGCTGCCGATCTTGATCTGCAGCGCGGACATTCGGGCCCTTGACGCGATCAACGCCGACCTGATGGCCAAGCACCGGGTGGCAAGGCTGGTGAAGCCATTCGGGGTGGACGAGCTGACCGCGTCGGTCGAGGCCCTGCTGGCTGCGGCAGGCGCCCGCTGAGGACAAACGCCCTCAGCGGTGGAAGTAGTACGGCAGGTCGAGCTGCGGCCCGCGCCGTCATCGGTAGCTGCTAGGCGGCCGACACGCGCTCGCGGATTTGCCGTTGCACGCGCGCCAGCAAGGCGCTCGCGCCGCGCATCCTGAGCGGGCTGACGACCTCGGTGAGTGCCATGCGCGAGGTGACGTCGCCGGGCACGGCCAGGACCTCCTCGACGCTCAGCCCGTCGAGCGCGGCGTGAAAGATGCCCGCGAAGCCACGCGTCGTGGGCGCTTCCTGCGGCGCATCGAAGAAGACGTGGACCCGGTCCCCATCGTCGACATCGGTGGCCACGAAGAGCGGGGACTGGCACTCCGGCACCGGCTCGAGCAGCTCCGGGTGCTCGGCGAGGCGCGCGGGCAGCGGCGGCAGGCCCTGCGCGTACTCCAGCAGCAGCTCCAGCCGATCCCGTGGCGGCGAAGTGGCGAACAGGTCCACGATCTCGGCCAGGGCGGCCGGCAGGGGCGTCTCGGTCATCCCGGTTCGGTGTCGCGCTCGATCGGTACGCGCACGCTGTTGCCCCACTCCGTCCACGATCCGTCGTAGTTTCGGACATGCTCGTAGCCGAGCAGGTGGGTCAGTGCGAACCACGTGTGGCTCGACCGCTCCCCGATGCGGCAGTAGACGACGACGTCGTCCGCCGGTGCCAGGCCCGCCTCGCCGCCGTACAGCGCCTCCAGCTCGTCACGAGACCGGAAGGTTCCGTCCTCGTTGGCCGCCTTCGCCCACGGAACGCTCCTGGCACCGGGGATATGGCCGCCGCGCAGCGCCCCTTCCTGCGGATAGTTGGCCATATGCAGCAGGCGTCCGCTGAACTCGTCTGGCGAGCGGACGTCGATGAGCGGTTCGCCGAGGTGCGCAAGGACGTCGTCACGGTAGGCGCGGATCGGCGCGTCATTGCGCTCCACCGACGGGTAGTCGGTCACGGCGCGCTCGGGCGCGTCGGTCGTCATCGGTCTGCCTTCCGCCTCCCACTTGGCGCGACCGCCATCCAGCAGGCGCAGGTCGGCATGGCCGAAAAGCGAGAAGACCCACAGCGCGTACGCCGCCCACCAGTTGCTCTTGTCGCCGTAGAAGACCACGGTCGCATCGCGGCCGATCCCCTTGGCCCGCATGAGGGCGCCGAAATGCTCCCCGTCGAGATAGTCGCGGGTCAGCTGGTCGTTGAGCTCGGTATGCCAGTCCACCTTCACCGCGCCGGGGATGTGGCCGGTTTCGTAGAGCAGGATGTCCTCGTCCGACTCGACCACCACCAGGCCGGGGTCGTCGAGATGCTCGGCCAGCCAGGCGGTGGTCACCAGCCGTTCGGGATGCGCGTACTGCGCCAGCTTCGGGTCGGGATCGTGGGGGAGTGCCATGCGCGTCGTCCTGAGGAGTGTCGTCAGACCGATGCTATGGCATTCCTCGCCGGAGCGTCCACGCGGCCACGGGCCTGGCATCTGAAGGCGCAAGCGACACGTTGAGGCACACGCCCGGCACTCAGCCGGCCAGGGCAGCCTCGATCGCGGCGCGTGCCGGCATTCCGCCGCGCGCACCTGCCACGCCGACGGAGATCGCCGCCGCCACATTGGCCGCCGAGATTGCCTCGGCGATGGATGCGCCTCCGGCCAACCACGCAGCGAGCACGCCGTTGAACGTATCGCCGGCGCCGGTGGTGTCGACCACCACGGCGGCTGGGTAACCCTCGAATCGCTCGCGGCGATCCCCATGGGCGAGCAGCGCGCCCGCCGGACCCTGGGTGACGATCACCGGGCCACGGGTCCGCGCCGTCAGCTCGGTCAATGCCGCGGCGGAGTCGTCGTTGCCGATGGCGACCACGAGCTCGTGCTCGTTGGGGGTGAGGATGGGGGCGAGGGCGAGGAGCTCGGCGGGCAACGCGTGGGCGGGCGCAGGATTGACGATCGCGAGGCGCCCCTCGGCCGTCGCGGCGCGGACGCCGGCAACCACCGCCGGCATGGGTATCTCCAGGCAGGTGAGCAGCACCGCACCACCGGTGACGAACTCAGCGGCTGCCTCCGCGTCCCCGATCGAAAGGGCCGCGTTGGCGCCTGGCGCGACCACGATCTGGTTCTCGCCCCGCGGGCCCACGGCGATGATGGCCGCGCCCGTCGGCCCGAGCACTCGCCGGACGTGCGACACGTCCACCCCCTCGCCGCGCAGCGCCTCGAGCGCGTCGTGCGCGAACCCGTCATCGCCGACGCATCCCACGAAGACCACCTCCGCGCCGGCGCGAGCGGCCGCGACTGCCTGGTTGGCGCCCTTGCCGCCCTGGTGGATCGCGAGGCTGCCGCCCAGGACCGTCTCGCCGGGCGCCGGAAGGCGATCGGCGCTGACCACGAAATCGGTGTTGATGGATCCCAGGACGACGACCCGGCCGGTCATGGCTGCAACCTCCTTCGCGTCCAGGACCCGTCGTCCTGGTGCAGGTATTCGATGCGATCGTGCAGCCGGTCGGGCCGGCTCTCCCAGAACTCGACCACCTCGGGAATGATGAGATAGCCGCCCCAGAACGGCGGCATCGGCACGGCATCGCCGTGGAAGCGGTGGTCGGCATCGTTCCAGCGCGCGTCCAGCGCCACGCGATCCTCGATCGGCTGTCCCTGGGCCGATGCCCACGCCGAGATCCGGCTGTCACGCGGTCGACTGGCGAAGTACGCCTGGGATTCCACGGGGTCGATCTCCTGCACCGCGCCCGCCAGGCGCGCCTGGCGATTAATCGTTGCCCAATGGAAGACGGCTGCTGCCCGGGGCACCTCCGCGAGGTCGCGGCCCTTGCGGCTCTCCCGATTGGTATAGAAGCGCAGCCCCTGCGCGTCGAGCCCGCGGGCGAGGACCATGCGAGCCGATGGCTCACCCGCGGCCGACACGGTGGCCAGGGTGAACGCCTCCGGCAGATCGATGCCGGCAGTGCGGGCAGCCTCGATCCATGCCGCAAGCTGCTCGGTCGGCTCGGGCGCCATGTCGCCCAGGTCCATCACCGCAGCCCCGCCAGGATGGCCGGCAGGGCCGCGGCCAGGCGCTCCATCTGCCCGAGATCGTTGTGGGCGGCGGCGCTGACGCGCAGCAGGCGTCGCCATGGCCCGCCGTCGGGGCGTTGCGGCCACGGGGTGATCATCGTCTGCAGCCCGACCTCGAGGAGCGCGTCGTGGACCGAATCGCCGTACAGGTCCACCCCCTGCACTCGTCCGCCGGCGGCCATGGTGGGCGGCAGTTGGAGGGTGACCATTGAGCCGATCATCGAGTCGGGCGCCGGGGCTGCCTGGTCGAGCGCGAGCAATACGAGGTCGCGTGCCGCAATTGCCAGGTCGTGGTTGCGGCGCCGGAGCGCGGGCCAGCCGCCGGCCAGGAGCGACGCGCCGAAGCGCAGCGCCGCCGGCACCGCGAGATAGGCGGTCTGGTCGTCAGTGCCGGTCCAGTCGAACTCCAGCCGGAACCGCGACCGGTCCGTGCGCGGGGAGTTGGCGCCATGGCTGATGACGAGGGGTCGGATGGCGGCCTGGCGACCGGCTGCCACCCACAGGAAGGCGCTGCCCTTCGGCGCGTGGACCCACTTGTGGAGGTTGCCGGCATACCACGCCGCCCCGATGGCCGGCACGTCGAGGTCGAGCATTCCCGGGGCGTGCGCGCCGTCCACGAGCGTGTCGACGCCCCGATCCGCCAGCGCCGCGACGATCTCCGCGATGGGCAGGATGAGGGCGGTCGGGCTGGTGACGTGGTCGATCACCGCCACCCGGGTGCGCGGCGTGACGCACGCCAGGATCGCGGCGACCGCCTCGTGCGGGTCCCGGATGGGGAACGGAAGCGGCGCGATCACCACCCGGCCGCCATCCCGCTCGGCAAGGTGCTGCAGCGCGTTCTTTGCCGCGTTGTACCCGTGGTCGGTGACGAGCAGCTCGTCCCCTGGCTCGAGGTGCAACGAGGCGAGCACGGTGTTGAACGCGGTCGTGGCGTTCGGCACGAAGGCCAGGTCGTCCGGATCGGCATGCAGGAATGCCCCCAGCTCCGCGCGTGCCGCGTCGAGCGCCGGCTCCAGGTCGCGCACGAAGAAGGCGATCGGCTCGCGCTCCATTCGGTCGCGCCATGCCGTCTGCACCTCGAGCACCGCCCGCGGGGTGGCGCCGAACGAGCCGTGGTTGAGCAGCGCGATCTCCGGATCGAGCAGCCAGTGGTGGGCGAACGGGGATGGCATGCGCGACGCTATGGTAGGCGGCATGGACCGATCCGACCGCCCGGGCGCCGTCATCTTCGACCTCGACGGCACGCTGGTTGACACCGTCCCCACCCGCATCGCGGCCTGGACGCGCGCCTTCGACGAGCGCGGCCTCGCCGCGACGGCGGCGCAGGTCGCCCCGCTGATCGGCGCCGACGGCCGGATGCTCGCGCGCCGAGTGGCTGGCGAGGCCGGGGTGGAGCTTGACGAGGCAGCGGCAGAGGCGCTCGACGCGCGCAGCGGGGAGATCTATTCGGAGCTCAACACGGATCCCCGGCCGCTGGGCGGCGTGGTCGAGGCGCTCGCCATGCTCGATGCCCGCGAGATCCCGTGGGCCATCGGCACATCCAGCCGCCGCGAGCAGGTCGAGACGTCGGTCGCGGCCCTCGGGCTTGAGCGCGAGCCGACCATCGTCGACGGCAGCCACGTCGAGCACGCCAAGCCCGCGCCGGACCTGCTGCTGCTGGCCGCCCGCGAGCTCGATGTGGCGCCCGAGCACTGCTGGTACGTCGGCGACTCGACGTGGGACATGGAGGCGAGCGTCGCGGCCGGGATGCTGCCGATTGCCGTGCTCGCCGGTGCGGCGGTCGAGCGGTCGATGCTCGAGGCGGCGGGCGCACGGATCGTGCTGGGGACGCTCGACGAGCTCTCCGTCCACCTCCCGGACTGACCGATGCCCCTCGAGGCGTATCGGTCCAAGCGCGACTTTGCCCGGACCCCCGAGCCTTCCGGAGACGGACCGATCGGCGACGGACGGCGATTCACCGTCCAGCGCCATCGCGCGACGGCGCTGCACTACGACTTCCGGCTCGAGATCGACGGTGTGCTCGTGAGCTGGGCGGTGCCCAAGGGCCCGACCCTCGACCCGGGGGAGAAGCGGCTGGCGATGCGCACCGAGGACCATCCCATCGACTACCTCGACTTCGAGGGGGTCATCCCGGCCAGGGAGTACGGCGGCGGCGACGTGATCGTGTGGGACTGGGGGACCTGGGAGCCGGAGGAGACGCGCGACCCGGCCGCCGCCCTGCGCAAGGGCGAGGTCAAGTTTCGCCTCCACGGGGAGCGGCTGAGCGGGCGCTTCACGATCGTGCGTACCAGCGGCCGCCACGGCGACACCGATGACCGCGAGAAGTGGCTGCTGATGCACAAGAAGGACGAGGCCGCCGTGGCCGGCTGGGACGCGGAGGACCACCCCACCTCGGTGAAGTCGGGCCGCACCAACGACGAGGTGAAGGCCGATGCGCCTGCCCGCTGGGACGGATCGGCACCGGCGGCGGAGGCTGAGATCGACCTCTCGGCCGCAGCCGACGCGGCACTCCCCGAATTCGTCCCGCCCATGAAGGCGACCCTCGGCAGCGGCGCCTTCAGCGACCCGGAATGGCTCTACGAGGTCAAATGGGACGGGTACCGGGTGGAGGCCGTGGTCAGCGGCAGCGAGGTCCACCTCTGGACCCGCAACCGCCAGGACGCGGCGCGCTATTTCCCGGCCCTCGCTGAGGCGCGCGGCTGGATCGATGCCCGCGAGGCGGTGGTGGACGGGGAGGTCATCGCGGTCGACGATCGCGGCCGCCCGGACTTCAGCCTTCTCCAGGATGTGAGCGGGCTTCGAGGCCTGCACGGCCAGGGTTCGATGGGCGACCGGTCACGTGCCTCGAGCGAAGAACGCGCCGCAATCCCGATCGTCTACCAGGCCTTCGACCTGCTGCATCTCGACGGCCGGTCGCTGGTCGACGTGCCGCTCGAGCAGCGCAAGCGGCTGCTGCGATCGGTGCTCCGCGACCACCCCATGGTCCGCTACGGCTCCCACGTGGTTGGCGACGGCGAGGCATTCGTGGAGGCGGCCCGCGAGCAGGAGCTGGAGGGCGTCGTGGCCAAGCTGCGCCGCTCGCGCTACGAGCCCGGCCGGCGCTCGAGGTCGTGGCTGAAGATCAAGCTGCGGCGCGAGCAGGAGGTGGTGGTCGCGGGGTGGCTCGCCGGCAAGGGCAGCCACGCCGACCTGGGGTCGTTGATCGTGGCAGTCCACGAGGGCGACCGGCTGCGGCACGCGGGGCAGGTCGGCTCAGGGCTCGATACGCGGACGCGCCGCGAGCTGCGCGCCCAGCTCGACGCGCTGGCCCGCGAAGACAGCCCCCTCGATCCGGTCCCACGGTTGCGCGGCGCCCACTGGGTCGAGCCGCGCATCGTGGTGCGCGTCGAGTTCGCCGAATGGACGACCGATGGCCTGCTGCGGCAGGCGGCGTTCAAGGGCTTCGAGATCGGGAAGGCGGCTCGATCGGTTCGCCAGGAGAAGCCGGTCGATACGCGACAGGCCGCCGACGCCGCGGAGCGCGCGGCACCGCGTAGCCCGGGGCGTTCGAAGCGCTCACCGGGCCCCTCCGCGGGCGACGAGGCCGAGGCGGTCGCCGCCCTCGAGGCAATGGCGAAGGAGGGCAGCTGGCGCATCGCGGGGCGCGAGGTGCGGGTGACCAATCTCGACAAGGTCCTGTTCCCCGGCCGCGGCGACGAGCCACCGGTCACCAAGCGCGACCTCTTCCGTTACTACGCGCGCATCGGTACGACGATCGTCCCGTACCTCGCCGGACGGGGCACCACGGTGCAGCGATTTCCGAGCGGGGTGGACGCCAAGGGCTTCTGGCAGAAGGACCTGCCGGGACACACGCCGGATTGGATCGGGCGCTGGACCTACGACCATGGCGAGGAGGGGAAGAAGGACTACATCGTGGTGCAGGAGCCGGCGACGCTGGCGTGGCTCGCCCAGGAGGCGGCGATCGAGCTGCACCCGTGGACCAGCCGGACCGATGCGCCGGACATGCCGACGTATGCGCTCATCGACATCGACCCGGGGGAGCAGACCACCTGGCAGGAGGTGCTCGTGCTGGCGCGGCTCTACCGGACCGCGTTGCAGCACCTCGGTGTCATCGGCCTGCCGAAGGTGACCGGCAAGCGTGGCATCCAGGTGTGGGTGCCCGTCCGGCAGGGCTACTCCTTCGCCGAGACCCGCGACTGGGTCGAAGGTGTCAGCCGGGTCGTCGGGCAGACCGTGCCCGAGCTCGTCAGCTGGGAGTGGGCCAAGCGTGCACGTCGCGGCCGCGCGCGCCTCGACTACACCCAGAACGCGATCAACAAGACCCTGGTGGCGCCCTATTCGCCCCGTCCGGCCGCCGGTGCCCCGGTCTCGGCCCCCATCCGCTGGGAGGAGCTGGAAGACCCGGATCTCGCACCCGACCGCTGGACGATCCGCTCCCTGCCGGCGCGCCTCGCAGAGGTCGGCGACCTCTTTGCCGGGGCGCTGGCCACCGAGCAGGCGCTGCCGCCACTCTAGGCATCGAAGAAGCCACGCCCCGGAGGGCGTGGCTTCAAGCGATCAGGGATGGGCTGGGGGCCTCAGTGAGGGAATCCGCCTCCGGTGGTGACGCCGAGGACGGTCGTGGCGATGGACATGAGGCTCACCGCGGCGACCATGCCTGCGAGCAGAATGGATCGAACGATCCGGGGTGCGCGCATAAGGGATCTCCTGGTGTGCGTCACCCACGGCGGGTGACCTGGCTACACGCTCGCCCGGTTGGTGCGCGCGAACAATGGCCCACCGGTACCAAGGCGCTGCGCGGATCCCCGTACTTTCGGCGGTGGGTCTCGTCAATCCACACTTGCCACGGGGTTGTACACTCCGGCAATGCCGAGAACAAAGACCATCGCGCGGGCGACGGAGCAGGACGTCGCACTCGCCAAGCGCATCGGCGCTCGCATCCGTGAGGCCCGCCATCGATCGGGCCTCACGCAGCAGGCGCTCGCTGGGGATCGATATACCAAGGCGTATGTCAGTGCCCTCGAGACCGGCATCGCCCGGCCGAGCATGGTCGCCCTGCGCTTCCTGTCGGAGCGGCTGGGGCTGCCGGCAAGCCATTTCATCGACGAGCAGCACCCGGCCTGGACGCGCCTGGAGGTGGATCTCCAGCTCGCCGCGGGTGACTGGCAGTCCGCGGCGGACGGCTACGCGGAGCTGCTCGACCACGCGGCTGATGACGCCAGCCGCGCAGGCCTGCTGCGAGGCATCGCCGAGGCAGAGGCACGCCTGGGCAGAGGCCGCGAGGCCGTGATCCGCGCATCGGAGGCGGCGCGCCTGTACGAGGAGCTCGGGCGGTCGGATGACGCGGCGCTTGCACGCTACTGGCTCGCCTACGGACTCTACGAGTCGGATGCCGAGGCAGAGGCGCGCACCATGCTCACCAGCCTGCTGGAGCGGGTGCGGAGCGGGATGCTCGTCGAACCGGAGTTCGAGATGCGGCTCCTGATGTCGCTGGCGGCGGTCGAATCGCGCACCGGCGAGCACGAGCGGGCGCTGCGCTACCTGGAGGAGGCGCGTGGCTTCGCCGGCGACCTCGACGACCGGCGCCGTGCCACGTACCTCTTCAACCTCGCCATCAGCTACCGCGAGACCGGGGACGTCGAGGCTGCCATCCGCAGCGGGACCCAGGCCCTGGGGCTGTTCCGGGCCGCGGGGACCGAGCTCGAGTCCGCCTCCATCGAGAATGACCTGGCGCTCGCGTACCTCGCCGGCGGGAACGTGGACCGAGCGCGCGAGTACGCCAATGCCGCGCACCACCAGGCAGAGAAGACCGGCGACGAGCGCGTCATGGCCGCCATCCTCGAAACGCAGGCGCAGGTCGCGCTCCGGGCGGGCGATGCTGCCCAGGCGCGGGCGCTGGCCGCAGAGGCGATGGCCAAGGCGCGCACGAGCGGCAATCGCCTCGCCGAGCTGGCGGCGCTCCTCACCGAGGCGCGAGTCATGCGCGAGGCGGGGGATGCCTCGGAGGCCGAGCAGCGCTTTGCGAGCGCCGCCGAGGTGGCTCGCATCGGGCGGCTGGATGGCCGGCTGCGTGACGTGCTCCGTGAATGGGCGGATCTGCGCGCCGCGGGCGGCGACCACCGCGGCGCCTATGAGCTCACCAGCCAGGCGCTCACAATCTCCTGACCCCGCGGCTCGGTCAAATTGGCGTTGACAGGGAGCCCCGCCCGGACGTAGGCTGCCAGGGATCGAGTCGGGCGGGCACATCGCCGTAGCAAGGACGGCGAAGCTCGACTCGAAGATCGGGCAGCGGGATCGGGGATTGGGCACGTCTCCGATCCCGTCCCGTGTCCGGGCCTCGATGAGTCGGTACGATGGACACATGCCTCGCCGACTGTTCCGATTCACAGATCCCGACCGATTCATCGCCGGAACGATCGGTGTTCCCGGCGATCGCACCTTCTACCTCCAGGCGCGGCAGGGCCCTGCGGTGGTGAGCGTGATCGTCGAGAAGTCGCAGGTCGCCATCCTCGCGAACCGCATGGCGGATCTCATCGATGCCATCGAGGAGGCGCCGTCGGCGCCCGCGGAGGTGCTGGATGACGCGCCACTCGACGAGCCACTGGTCGAAGCCTTCCGGGTGGGGGTCCTTGCGCTGGCATGGGACCCGGGGAGCGAGCGTGTCGTGCTCGAGGCGCAGCCGATATCGGACGAGGGCGACTACGTCGAGGCAACCGACGAGGACCCCGATGCGCCCGACCTGTTCCGCGTCAGCTTGCCGCTCGCACCGGCCCGCGCCTTCGTCCGCCGCGCCGCGGATCTCGTCTCGGCCGGACGACCCACCTGCCCGTTCTGCGGCCAGCCGATCGACGAGCGCGGCCACCTCTGCCCGCGGGCCAACAGCCACCTGAACTGACGATGGGGGAGCAGCGGCTGCGCGTGGATTGGCTGGGTGTCGCGGACGCGGGCGGGGGCGACATCGGGCTCACGTTTCTGCCGGGCAAGCGCGGGCCCTCCTTCCGCTACCCGGGGCGCGTCTACGACCGTGATCTCGACGCGGACCTTGCCGCGCTGCGCGCGGCTGGCGTGGTGCGGCTGGTGCTTCTCGTCGAAGACAGCGAGCTCGAGCGCTACGGGACGCCGGGCCGGCCCCCGGCAACCTGGCAGCCCTCGGTGACGCGCTTCCCCATGCCCGACGGCTCGCCGCCGGCCGGGCTCGCGGCGATGGACGAGATCCTGGAGGCGATCGAATCGGCCCGCGGGGCCGGCAACGTGGCGGTGGCGTGCATGGGCGGCATCGGCCGCACCGGGACGGTGGCAGCGTGCGCGCTCGTGGCGCGTGGCCATGATTCCGAGGCAGCGATCGACATGGTGCGGCGGGTGCGGAACCCGGCGGCCGTGGAGACACCCGCCCAGGAGGCCTTTGTGCGGGCCTACGCGCAGCGCGGGCGTGCGGCCCAGACCTAGGTCGCTGCCGGCGCGTCTCGCTCGAACGCCAGCATCAGGCGCCGCAGGAGGACGTTGAGCTGCTGCTTCTCATCGTCGGTGAGCGCCTCGGCGATGAGCGCCTCCTTGCGCGCCTGGGTGCCGGTGGAGTCCTGCCAGAGCTGCCAGCCCGCATCGGTCAGCTCGATCTGCAGCGAGCGTCGGTCGTCGGGGTCGGGGAGGCGGTGGATGAGCCCGGCGGTCTCCATCCGGTCGAGACGATGGGTCATCGCCCCCGACGACAGGCCCAGGTCCTCCGAGAGCTGTCCCGGCGACCGCCGATACGGTGGTCCGCTCTTGCGCAGCGCGGCCAGGAGGTGCCACTCGCCGCGCTTGAGCTCGAACTCGCGCAGCGTGAGGTCCATCTCATGGTTGAAACGGGCGGCGAGCTTCTGGATGCGCTCGACGATGCCCTCGGTCGCGAGATCGAGCTCCGGGAGCTCGGCGGCCCAGATCAGGAGTCGGGCGTCGATCCAATCCTGCTCATCGGCCGCGGTGGCGCGCCTCTTCATGCCCCGATTGTGGCACGTCATTTCGTTTGACGTCAAGAGAACATCACGAGAGGCGCATCACCCCTTCACGTGGCTGGCGTACCGTGATGGCATGACACGCGAGAAGATCGATCGCTCCGACGCCGAATGGCGCGCTGAGCTCACCCCCGAGCAATACCACGTGCTGCGCGAGAAGGGGACGGAGCGCCCCTTCACCGGCAAGTACTGGAACGAGCATGCCGACGGCAGCTATCGATGCGCTGCCTGCGGCGCCACCCTGTTCGCGGCCGGCACCAAGTTCGACTCCGGATCAGGGTGGCCGTCGTTCTATGCCCCCGCGGCGGACGGCGCGGTCGAGACCAACACCGATCGCACCTTCTTCATGACCCGCACCGAAGTGACCTGCGCGGCGTGCGGTGGTCACCTTGGCCACCTCTTCGACGATGCCCCGGACCAGCCCGGGGGCCTGCGCTACTGCATCAACTCGGCGGCGCTGGAGCTCGAGCCCGAGAGCACCAACCCGAACAGCTAGCGGCGCGCCGAACCCAGGCTCAGGAGGACGAGCAGCAAGCCGACCGCCGCCAACCCGGCGGTGGCCGCCAGCGCCGGCAGCATGCCCGCGCCGACGAGGCCGATGGTGGCGCCACCCAGGATCGTGGCCTGGACGCCGGCGGCGCTGGCCTCGGCCATCTGGCGGTCACGGAGCAGCGCGCCGGTCACGTGGAAGGCCGCGAAGGCGAGCACCCCCGAGAGCCCGGCCAGGAGGAGGGCGGCGGCCGCCGACTGGCTCCCCAGGCTGCCTCCCAACATGTTCTCGGCGGTCGGCGCGCTGAGCGCGAAGGCCACCGCGGCGCACAGTGCGACGACGCCTTCGAAAGCGAGGAGCACGATGAGCCAGCGACGGGCGGTCAGGCCGCGGCGCGGGGTGGTCCGGGTCGTGGGGAGGGCGATGGCGTTCATGACCGCGATGCTCGCCGTCGCCGGTCGTCGCGCCCACCGACACGAGGCCGAGTCCACATGCGACGAATGACGTAGACGGCGACTATCGGTCCGGTTTCTCGGTGAGACGCTCGGCCATCTCCGCGAACAACGCAGTGTGGCGGTCCACGTCCGCCTCCGTGGTCTGGGGGGCGATCAGCGCCATGTTGTGGAACGGCGTCAGCAGCACGCCGCGGTTGAGGGCAAACAGGTGTGTGAGACGCTGGAGCGTGAAATCGTCCATCAGGGCTGCCTCGGTTCCGTTGCGTGGGCGGTTCGGCCCGAACAGGTACTCCGCGCGGTTGCCGAGTCGGGTCACGTGCCACGGCAGGCGGGAAGCACGAATGACGCCGTCCACGCCGGCGGCCCAGCGTTCCGCCAGCGGCACGCTGCGCCGGTAGGCATCCTCGGTCAGCACCTCGAGCAGGGTGGCACGCATGGCGGCGAGGCTCAGCGCATTGCCGGCCAGGGTGCCGCCGATGCCGCCGACGTCGCACTGCTCGAGCTCGATCTCCCTGCCGATGCGCGCCGCGACGTCCGCGCTCATGCCATAGGCCCCGGCGGGCAGGCCGCCGGCGATCGGCTTGCCGACCACCAGCATGTCCGGATCGAGCCCCTCCGCGGCGGTCATGCCACTCGGCCCGGCGCAGAGGGTGTGCGTCTCGTCGAGGATGAGCAGCGTCCCGGAGCGACGGGTGAGGCTTCGCAGGGCGTCATGGAAGCCGGGATCGGGGTGCACGATGCCTATGTTGGTGAGCGCCGGCTCGGTGAGCACGGCGGCCACGTCGCCGTGCGCCAGGGCGGCCTCGAGTCCCGCCACGTCGTTCCACTCCACGACCCGCGTCGTCTCGGCCAGCGCCACCGGCGGACCGATGTTGCCGTCGCGTGCCACGACCTCGCCCCGCTCGTTCAGCGCGGCGAACGCCTCGTCGACCGACCCGTGATAGCACCAGTTGAAGACCAGGACCTTCGGGCGCCGCGTGACCTGCCGTGCGATGCGGATCGCGAACCGATTGGCATCGGTCGCGGAGAGGGTGAACTGCCAGAACGGCAGCCCGAAGCGTCGACTGAGCTCCTCGCCGACCACCGCACCATCCTCGGTGGGCAGCATGAAGGTCAGCCCGCGAGTCAGCTGGTCGCGAATGGCGCGCATCGTGGCCTCGGGCGCATGGCCCGTCATCGCCCCCGTGTCGCCGAGGCAGAGGTCGACATAGTCGTGGCCGTCGACGCATGCGAAGTGCGCGCCTCCGGCAGCGGCGACGAACGGCGGAAACGGGCCGGGCCACTTGGTCATCCAGTTCATCGGCACGCCCCCCGGGAGGGAGCCACGCGCGCGTTCGAACAGCGCCTCGGAGACGGGGTGCGCGGCGACGAACGTCGCCACCTCGTCGGCCATGAGGGCCGTGATTCGTCCCGGATCGATGCGGGCTGGCATGCCGAGACTCCGATGGGGGATGTGACCCCGAGTATCGGGCATGCCCGGCCCGCCACGCACCGCCTACCGAGCAAGCGGGTCGAGGCGATCCGGTCCAGACTGTGCGCATGGATCGGTCGTGGGTTCGTGCGGCTCTCGCGGGCCTTGTCGCCGGGGGCGCTGGGCTGGCGGCCAGCGAGCTGCTCGCCGGTCTCCTCGACGGGGCTCCGTCGCTCGTCACGTCCATCGGCGCGCTGATCATCGACCTGCAGCCGCCCGGCGCCAAGCAGCTCGTGGTCGACCTGGTGGGCGAGGCCGACAAGCTGGCGCTCAACCTCCTGGTGACGCTCGTGGCGCTGGCCATCGCCGCGGCGCTCGGGGCCGCGGGACGGCGGGACTGGCGAATCGCAGCCTGGGGATTCGCGCTGGTGGCGGCCGGCGCCGCGCTGGCCAGCCTGCGGGACCCGCTGGTCGACCCGATCCTCGCCGGCCTCGCCGTCCTGCTGGCGGCTGGCACCGGCGCGCTGGTCCTGCGACGCTTGCTGGGGCCGCTCTCCGCCGACCCGGCGAGCGCCGAGATGCCGGCCTGGGAACGCCGCCGCTTCCTCGGGTCGGCGGTCGCCATCGGTGGGCTCGCGATCGCCGGCGGCGGTCTCGGCCGATACCTGCTCGAGCGCCGTCCGCCGGGCAGCGGAGCAGCGGTCCCGAGGGCGTTGCCATCGGTCGCCGAGCCGGCGCCTTCGCTTCCCGCCGCTGCGATCGCGGTTGATGGCGTGTCACCGCTGGTGGTGCCGACCGCCGACTTCTATCGGATCGACACCAAGCTGCTCGTGCCGCGGCTCGATGCGTCGTCGTGGTCGATGACCATCGACGGCATGGTCGAGCGCCCCATGACCCTCACCTACGCCGATCTGCTGGCGCGGCCGCAGGTGGAGCGCTACGTGACGATCGCCTGCGTCAGTAACGAGGTCGGGGGCGACCTCGTCGGCAATGCCAAATGGAGCGGCGTGCCGTTGCGCGACCTGCTCGACGAGGCCGGCGTTGCCGACGGCGCCAGCCAGGTGGTGGGTCGCGCGTTCGACGGTTGGACTGCCGGCTTTCCGACGCGCTGGCTCGATGGACCGGGCGCGGGGGCGCTGCTGGCGGTGGGCATGAACGATGCTCCGCTGACGCCGGCCCACGGCTTTCCTGCGCGACTCATCATCCCCGGGTTGTACGGCTACGTCTCGGCGACCAAATGGCTGGCCAACATCAACCTCACCACCCTCGATGCCTTCGACGGCTATTGGATCCCGCTGGGGTGGGCCAAGGATGGACCGATCCTGCTCCAGTCACGCATCGACGTGCCGGGCGGTGGATCGGTGGCGAGCGGGCAGGTCGCCGTCGCGGGCGTCGCGTGGGCGCCGACACGGGGCGTGTCGGCAGTCGAAGTCCAGGTCGACGACGGCGCCTGGCAGGCAGCCGGTCTCGGGCCGGCAATCAGCGACGAGACGTGGGTCCAGTGGGTGTTTCGCTGGGAGGCCATGCCGGGCGCCCATCGGCTTCGTGTGCGCGCGACGGATGGGGACGGGAACCTCCAGGAGGAGCGCTCGACCCCGCCGGCGCCGGATGGCGCCCGGGGCTACCACAGCGTGCAGGTCAGCGTCACCTGACCTGTCCGGTGGGGGCGGGGACTACTGGGCGACGCCCACCGGCACCGGACGCCCCTTGGCCTGGGGGGTGACGAGAGCGGGCCGTACGCGCTCCACCAGCACGCCGCTCGTCACGGGTCCTGGCGGGGGCGCCACGACCGCCACGCTCTGCACCGCTGCTGCCGCCGTCTCGGCGAGCATGTGCGCCGCCGGCGAGGCGGTGGGGTCACCCGCGAAGGCGTACCAGTAGTCGATCTTGCCCTCGAAGTAGCTGGACCGATGCAGCCACACCTCGGCCGCTCCGCCGTCGGGGTCTGCCTGGCGGGTGAGCGCCGCCGCATCGAATCCGGCCTCGCCGGCGAAAACGTCGCCGTAGGTCGCCGTCGGGTCCGCCAGCATGCGATCGATGAGATGGGCGGCGCCCTCGAAGAAATCGGTGGCGAAATAGGCGCTGGCGCCCATCGCGGTCAGGGGGGTGCGGCTGTAGGCGGCGACCCGCGCGGCAGCTTCCTCGGCGGTCGCGGGTGCCATCTGCGGCTCCGCAGCGCCCGCCGCGTAGCACGCGTTGGAGTAGATCATCGCCCAGCCGGGGGCGGGGTGGGCATGCTCGACGATCCACGCCTCGCCGTAGTACTGGAGCGTGCCGTCCTTCCACGAGTCGCTGTGGTCGCCGCGGCGGCTCGGTCCGTTCAGCCCCCAGCCGTTCGTCGTCTCGGGGCTCGGCTGTGAGCTGTACGGGTTCGGCGTCCCGACACCATGGCCCAGGTAGACCACGATATTGGCGTCCTGCACGGCGGCGATGACATGGTCCGCGTCCGCCTCCGGCGAGTAGGCGCGGGCAACGGTGGCGCCGTGCGACTCGGCGGTCGCAGCGGCAGTCTCGGCGATCTGGATGTAGACGGGTGTCAGCTCGGCGCCGACCGGGCCGACGATGATGGCCACCTTGACCGCGGGGGCCGCCCCACGGGCAGGACTGGAAAGCCCGGCCAGGCCGATTGCCAGGGCCAGGGCAACGAGGACCGTCAGCGGTCGCCGCACGAGCACGCTCCACACAAGGCACGCGGTGGGTCGTTGGGAGGCAGGGGCACGCCGTCCCGCGTGAGTGCGCAGGATGCCAGAGGCTCGTCCGGCGGGCAACCCCCGGACGCGTCATTGGTGCGGTCGCGCACCACGTTTGGTCATGGGTGCGGCAGTACGGGGGTCCGATGGGTAGATCGGGTCATCGCCCGATAGGCCCCAAGCACGGCTCAATGCACCCGTGATCGAATCCCACGCCCTGCGTCTGCCGGCTCGTGAGCCGGGGGCGCGTACCCGGACGACCCGGATGCTTGCTGTCGTCGCGCTCGTCGCCACGGCGGCGTACCTGGTCTGGCGGGGCACTGCCACCGTCAACTGGGATGGTTGGTACATCGCGGTGCCGATGCTGCTGCTCGAGGTGCATGCCGCCGTGGGCCTTGGCCTCTTCACATTCAGCCTGTGGGACATCGACCGTCGCCCCCCACTGCTGGAGCCGGATCCGGGGCTCAGCGTGGCGGTCCTCATTCCGACATTCAACGAGGGGCGCGAGATTCTGCTTCCCACGGTGGCCGCCGCGATCGCGCTCGAGCCGGCCCACGAGACCTGGGTCCTCGACGATGGGGACCGGCCCGAGGTGCAGCGCATGGCCGAGGAGCTCGGTGCGCGCTACCTGACCCGTCCGACCCACGAGCACGCCAAGGCGGGCAACGTGAACCACGCCCTCGGCGTCGTGAAGGCGGACCTGCTGGCGATCCTGGACGCGGACCACGTTGCGAGGCGCGACTTCCTGCGCAACACGCTCGGCTATTTCCGGGACCCCCGTCTCGCCGTGGTTCAGACCCCGCAGGAGTTCTACAACGTCACCAGCTTCGAGCATGGCACCGGCACGACCTTCGGTGAGCAGTTTCACGAGCAGACGCTCTTCTACCGCCTCATCCAGCCCGGCAAGAACCGCTGGAACGCCGCCTTCTGGTGCGGCACCAACGCGGTCGTCCGAACCGCTGCGCTGCGCGAGGTCGGCGGGTGCGCGGTCGAGACGATCACCGAGGACATCCACACGACGATCCGCTTCCACCGCGCGGGCTGGAAGAGCGTCTATCACAACGAGGTGCTTGCCCGCGGCCTGGCGGCCGACGACGCAGCCCAGTACCAGCTGCAGCGCAACCGATGGGGGACCGGCGCGATGCAGGTCCTCAAGGTCGAGAACCCGATGCTCGTCTCCGGCCTGACGCTGGCCCAGCGGCTCGGCTATGCCTCGACCCTGCTCGGCTGGTTCGACAGCTGGCGCACGCTGGGCTTCCTGGTCCTTCCCGCCGCCGTCCTCCTGACCGGCCAGATCCCGATCCTGGCCGATGGCCCCACGTTTGCAGCCGCCTTCGGGGTCACCTATGCCCTGCAGCAGCTGGCGCTCTACCGGCTGGGCCGTGGCGCGTATCGGCCCATCCTGTCGGTCCTCTTCGAGCTGGTGCGCATGACACCGAACCTGCGCGCGACGCTGACCCTCGTCACGTCGCGCGCGCCGCGCTTCATGGTCACGCCGAAGGGCAGGACCGGTGACGACCGCGGCCGCGCACCCGCGCCCGCGCCGCTGAACGCGGTGCTGGCGCTGTCCTTCGTGGCGCTCACGGTCTTCGCCCTCTCGCTGCTCGGCGCGCTTCCGATCCACTACCGCGAGCCGTGGGCCGCCTGGGGTGCGTTCGGATGGCTCGTCGTCAATGCCGGCCTGGTGTATCTCGCGATCCAGCGCGTCCGCTCGCTGCGCTTCGCCGGGGAGCGGCGTGCAGGGGTGCGCTTCGCGGTCGATGCGCCGGGGTCCATCGATGGCGTGCCGGCGGGGGTCCAGGATGTCTCGGTCGGCGGCGCGCTGCTCGCCACCCGCGAGCGCCTCGTCGAGCGCGACCGCCACCTGGTCATGTTCGGTCCCGAGGACGCACCGATCTCGCTGTGGTCGATCGTCCGATCCGTCCGCGAGGCGCCGTCCGGCGAGCTCCACTACGCCTTCGAGTTCGCCGCGGGCCAGGATGCGGCCACCGGCGACCTGGCGCGGGTCATCTTCGGCGGCGACTACCCGGTCGCGGGCGTCGAGCGCGTCAGGCTCACTGATCTGCTGCGCTCCGACCTCGCCGACCTCAGCCGCCGATTCCGGCGCCAGGAGCACGGCGCATCGCCACTGCCCATCCTCATCGCGCCGCTCGAGGGCGCGTAGCCGGCGTTTCGGTCACGGGACCCTTCTCCAGCGCCTCGGCGATCACCTCCGCCCACGCCGCGTAGACCGGCGGGCCGGGGTGGAAGCCATCCGCCGACATCGCGGTCGCCGGATCGACCCGGCCTCGCAGGCGCGGCAGCACATCGCGCGCGAGATCCGCGTACGCCGCACCGGCGCGTTCCGCCTCCTGGCGCTGGATGCGGCGCAGCGGCGCGGCATAGGCATGCGCGAGGGAGATCAGCGGCTCGAGGTGGGGGAGCGCGCCGCGCAGCCGCGGAACGCCGGCCACCACGAGCTCAGCAGCCGGCGCCGCGTCACCGATCCGATCGAGCGCAAGACGCAGGTCACGCCGAAAGCGCGTCGGCCGTGTCCGATGCGTGGCGTCGTTGGCGCCCACCACCACCGCCACGAGGTCCGCGGCGCGCAGCGGCGGCACCTCGCCGCGCTGGCGCGGCCGAAGGGCATGCGCCACCTGGTCGTGCGACACGTCGGCGACACGCGCGCCCGCCCAGCCGTAGCTGAGCACGCGAACGGGGCGCCCCCGGGCATCTGCCACGAGCTGGGCAATGCGGTACGGCAGCGACGCCTCCGCGTCGTCGACGCCGACCCCCGCGGTCGTCGAGTCGCCGAAGACGACGAGGAAGAGGCGCGCCCCGGAGGCGTCGCCGCCGGATGGGGCCACGACATGCGAGATCCAGAACCCCGGATGCCCAGGAAGGAGACGCAGCCGCCGCAGGCGCACCACCTGGACGGCGACGAGCATCCCGAACGCGGCGATGGCCGCGGCGGCGCCCTGGACGATCCGGACCATGACGCGTGGCAACTACTTCACGACGCGGTGGCGGAGCAGGACGACCCGCGAGCTGAAGGTGCGCGATTCGACGAGCTCGAGATCCACCCGGCGTTCGCGCTGGGGAAAGAACGGAATGCCACCGCCAACCAGCACCGGATAGACCATGGCCCGATACTCGTCGATCAGATCCAATGCGGCCACCTCGGCGGCGAGCGTCGCACCGCCGATCGCGATCTCACCCTCCTCCGGCTCGGCTCGCAACCGCTCTATCTCCTCCGCCAGGGTGCCCGAGGCGAGGCGGGCATTGCCCTCCACCGCCGACAGCGTGGTGGAGAACACCACCTTTGGGAGCGGCTTCCACAGCGCGGCCCACTCGAGCTCCGCCTCGTCGAGCGAGCGATCCTGGTCGGCGGTCTCCCAGTACAGCATCGTCTCGTACAGCCGCCGGCCCATCAGGTGGACGCCGACCTCTCGTATCTCGTCGATCCAGAAGCGAAAAACCTCGTCGGGCATCGCCCAGTCGAAGCCCCCGTCCGGCCCCACGATGTAGCCGTCAAGCGAGACGCTCATCGAATAGGTCACGCTGCGCATCGGGAGTCCTCCTCGGTGGGTGTGGTTCGACCCTGGGCACGTCGGTCCCGGTCAAGGATACCGGCGTTGACACGGGGCCCCAGAATCGGTCGGCAATGCGCCAGGTGATCGTGATCGTCAACCCCGCCGCCGGCTCCGGTCGCGCGGTGCGCGCCGCCAGCGCCCTGCACGCAGCCATCGACGCCAGCGGGGCACAGCGGGTGACGAGCGCGGGGCCCGGCGACATCGAGCGCCTGGCACGCGAGGCGGCGCAGGCGGGCGCGGAGCGAATCGTGGCGATCGGGGGCGAAGGCACCATCCAGGAGATCGCCAATGGGCTGCACGGGGCGGCCGCCCTTCCCGTCCTCGGGATCGTGCCGGGCGGCAACGGCAACGATCTGGCACGCGCCCTGGGCCTGCCCCGAGACCCCTTCGTAGCGCTGGCGCTCGCACTCCACGCTCCCGGGCTGCCCGTCGACACCGGATGGGCGCGCGCGGGAGGACGCGAGCGCCGTTTTGTGGCCGCGGGAGGAGTGGGCTTTGACGCCGCGGTGGCGGGTCGCATGGCCGGCCGGCGGAGCTGGTGGCAGCGCGGCCAGGCGGGCTATCTGCTCACCACCCTGGACGAGCTGCGACGGCATCGCAATGCCCGGGTCGAGGTGGTGGTGGACGGCATCCGGCTCGCGCTCAACGGGCCGATCCTGTTCGCGGCGTTCGCCAACGGCGCCTACTACGGCGGCGGGATGCAGATCTGCCCGACGGCCCGCCCGGACGATGGCAAGCTCGACCTGTGCCTGGTCGGTGACCTGTCGCGGCTGGAGGCGCTGCGCCAGCTGCCCGGCCTGTACCGCGGCGCCCATGTCGGGCATCCGCGGGTGGCCTTCCACCAGTTCCGGACGCTGCGCATCGATGGCGACCGGGCGCCGCTCCATCTCGACGGCGAGCCGTTCGGCAGCCTTCCGCTGGAGGTCACCGTCGAGCGCGGCGCTCTGCTGGTCGCGCGGCCCGCGGGATCGGGTACGGTGACCGCGTGAGCACCAGCCATCCCCGGGTCGGGAGCCGCCTCTTCGGAGCGCGCAACGCGCGCATCGGCACGGTGGACGCCGTGTTCGCCGACTACCTGCTGGTCCGCACCGCCGGCCTCCTGCCCGTGGACCTGTACGTGCCGCGCAACGAGGTGAGCGAGCAGGACGGAGGGCTGCGCATCGAGACCGATGCGGCCACGGCGTACGCGCGCTGGCATCGGCCGCTCAAGCGCGCGCCGCACGACTGACTCTGGAGCGGCGAGGGTCGCCGGCTCACGTCAGGCGCTCTTGTCCTTCCTGGCCGATG